>NZ_JBHTDO010000003.1:213503-462053 GCF_042666575.1 Actinoplanes sp. GCM10030250
CAGTGCCGGCCTGAACAGTGCCGGCCTGAACAGTGCCGGCCTGAACAGTGCCGGCCTGAACAGTGCCGGCCTGAACAGTGCCGGCCTGAACAGAACCGGCCTGCACGTCGGCCAGGGTCGCGACCAGCTCCTCCTGCGCGAAGGCGTACGCGTAGGTCGTCGCCAGCGCCGGCAGCAGTTTGCGCTGGTGGGCGAGGTAGTCGTTGAGCACGACCTCCCGCTCGGCGCCGGGGCTGGTGAACTGGCGGCGCGTGTCGCCGTAGCGGACGGCGATGGTCAGGGCGCTGCGGGTCGCCGCGGAGGCCGCCCCGCCGACGGTGACCCGGCCGCGGACCAGGGTGCCGAGCATGGTGAAGAAGCGGCGAGTGTCGTTCTCGATCGGGCTGGAGTAGGCGCCGTCCGGCGCCACCTGGCCGTACCGGTCGAGCAGCATCTCGCGGGGAACCGTCACGTGGTCGAAGGAGATCCGTCCGTTGTCGACACCGAGCAGGCCGGCCTTCGCACCGGCGTCACCGAGGGTCACGCCGGGCATCGGATCGCCGTTCTCGTCGCGGATCGGAACGAGCCAGGCGTGCACCCCGTAACCGCGCCCGCCGGTGATGAGCTGAGCGAACACGACCGCCATCCGGCCATCCTTCGCCGCGTTGCCGATGTAGTCCTTGCGGGCCGCCTGATGCGGCGTGTGCAGGTCGAACGTCTGCGCCTCCGGGTCGTAGACGCAGGTCGTCCGCAGCTGCTGCACGTCCGAGCCGTGACCGGTCTCGGTCATCGCGAAGCAGCCCATCAGGTCGGCCGAGATGATGTCGCGAAGGTAGGCGTCGTGGTGCTTCTCCGTACCGAGGGCGACCACCGCACCGCCGAACAGGCCCCACTGCACGCCGGCCTTCACCATCAGCGACAGGTCCACCTGCGCCAGCATCTCGGCGGCCACCGTGGAGCCGCCCGGGTCGCCGGAGCCGCCGTACTCGGCCGGGAAGGCCGACGCGACCCCGACGTCGGTGGGTAGCGCCCGGATCAGCCTGCTGATCCGGTCCCGCGCCTCGGGCCCGCTCTCGCCGGGCACGGTCACGAACTCCGAGCCCAGCCCGTCGCGCACCGCCTGGCGGATGTGCGCCCACCGACCGTCGAGAACCTGCTGGATCTGCTGGCTGATCATGCCCCAATATTACCCGCCAGTAACCTGAGCCGAACTCGCCTGTGCGAATGTCACATCCCGGTGATTGCCAACAAGCGAGAGCGATCCGCGCCACTACACCGTCCTCGAGACCCTCCTCGCGGCCCCGGTGAGTGGCGCGCACCGCGGGCCGAGCTGACAGACTGATCGTCATGGGGTTGTTCACGGTGCCCGAGGCACGGGCCGAGCTGGCCCGGCTGCTACCGATCCTCGACGAGATCGTCACCGTCCGGGCCGACATGGTCGAGGTGTCCGCCGCGCTCGTCCCCGGCGGTACGCCGACCGACCTGGGCGGGCTGCCGGAGCGCAAGGCCGCCGAGGCGCGGCTCAACGAGTTGATGACCGAGGTGCAGGAGACCGGAGCCGAGCTCAAGGGCGTCGCGCCGCTGCTCGTCGACTTCCCCGCCGAGCTGGACGGTGTGCCGGTGCTGCTCTGCTGGCTGGAGGGCGACACCGAGCTGATCTGGTACCACCGCGCCGACCTGGGCTTCGCCGGCCGCCGCCGACTCCCTTGAGAGGGCCGATCCCCTGAGATGACTGATCCTCTGAGATGACTGATCCTCTGAAATGACTGCCGCCGCGGGAGGCCTGACGCTGCGCCAGCTCGGGCCGGGTGTCTATCTGCCGTCGGCGGTGTACTCGACCGGCTTCGGCGCCGTGATACCGGTGATCGTGCCCTCCGCGACCGGGCTGGGTGCCTCGCTGGCCACGGCGGCGGTGGTGGCCGGGATGATCGGGATCGGGCAGATCGCCGGGTCCCTGCCGGCCGGCGTGCTGATCTCCCGGATCGGGGAGCGGCGGACCATGCTGGCGGCGACCGGGCTCGCCGTACCCATGCTGGCGGCCTGTCTCCTGGCTCGCACCGTGGTGCAGCTCGGTGCGGCCGTGATGCTGCTCGGGATCGCCGGAGCCGCGTGGGGTGTGGCGCGGCACGCGTACCTGACCGAGGCGGTTCGCCCGGATCTGCGCGCCCGCGCCATGTCGACGCTCGGCGGGGTGGGCCGGATCGGCACGTTCGCCGGCCCGTTCCTCGGTGCGGGTGCCATGCACTTCGCCGGCCTGCCGGGCGCCTACCTGGTAGCGATCGCCGGGGTCGGAGCAGGCGCCGCGCTGCTTACCTTCCTGCCGCCGATGCCGCACGACACGGCGGGGCGCGAGAGGGCAGGGCACGACACGACGGAGCGCGAGAGTTCAGGGCACAGGGCAGGGCACGACACGGCGGGACACAGCAGGGCAGGGCACGTAACCAGCTCGCAGCCGCGGCTGTGGTCGGTGATCCGCGACAACGCCCGCACGCTGCGCACTCTCGGCATCGGGATCCTGCTGGTCGGCGCGTTGCGGGCCTCCCGGCAGACGATCCTGCCACTGTGGGGTACGGCTCTCGGGCTGGAGCCGGCGACCATCGGCCTGATCTACGGGCTGTCCGGCGCCGTGGACATGCTGCTCTTCTATCCGGCCGGCCGCCTGATGGACCGCCACGGCCGGCGGTCGGCAGCGGTGCCCGCGATGACCCTGCTCGGCGTCGCGCACGCCCTGCTCCCGCTGGTCAGCGGTGCGACCGGGCTGACCGTCGTCGCGATGCTGATGGGCCTCGGCAACGGTCTCAGCGCCGGCCTGGTGCTGACCATCGGCGCCGACGTCTCCCCCGCCACGGGCCGGGCCCAGTTTCTCGGCGCCTGGCGGCTCTGCGCCGACGTGGGCAACGGTGGCGGACCTCTGCTGATCGGCGCCGTGACAGCCGCCGCCACACTGAGCGCCGCGGCCCTCACCGTCGCCGGCGCCGGCCTGCTCGCCGCAGCACTGCTCTACCGCTGGGTGACGCCACAAAGCACCGACCCAGGGATTCAGTCCTCGTAGCCCGGCACCACGAGCGGATGCCGCTCCTCGTCGCGGGCCGCGATCCCGGCCATCGACCGCAGATACTGACGACGGGTGATCTCGCCGTCCATCAGTTGTACGCAGAGCACACCCTCGAGGCTCTCCGGACCGAAGATCGCCTCAGGGACGTTCAGCGACTCGGCTTCGGCCCGCGCGTCCGCCCGCACCCCGCGTACCGCGAGCACGCAGGCGGCAGCCAGGACCAGGATGAGCAGGGACAGGATCAGCATCGCCACCGCCTTGTCGGTCTCCACGGGGCTCAGTGCCCCGCTTACCTGAACAACGGATCACAGCGCGTATCAGTTCGACGCTCTGCGTCACTGTCCGCTACGAAAATGGCCGCGCCGCCACGCCCCCCTGTGTGGCACCGGTCACAGATGCATGAACCTCGATGGCAGGCCCGAGCATCCCGAGGTCAGACACGATCGGGTGCGAGGTATGTCCTTAGTTTACCTAATTTGGATATTGTTCCACTGTGACCGGTAAACATGCTAAATACCCTCCGCCGCATTTGGTGCGTTATTCCCGAGGCATCTGAACTTGGAGAGCCACGCCTTTTGAAGCAACGCACTTTGAAAGCATCGCGATGCAGGGAGCCCGATGACAAGCCAGCACCTCGTGGAGCCCGCCGGACCGGCCGCGAGATACGACTACCAGGGCTTCAGCCTCCTGGCCGGGGAACCCGAGCCCGTACCGCAGGACGACACCTACCGGGTGCAGCTCAAACCCCTGTCCCGCCGCCGGCCGGTGCGAACCCTGCTGATCGCCGCGTTCGCGTTCTGCTTCGAGGCGACGTTCTTCGGCTGGCTTGTCGCCTCGGTCGCCCTGCCGGACCGCCGGATCAACACCTGGCTCTTCGGGACCACCGTTTTCATGATCGCCGCGACCGCCCTGATCGAACTGTTCCGCCTGGTCAACGTCGTGACGCTGTGCCTCGCCACGCTGCGGGCCCGTGATCCGGTGCCGGTGCCGCCGCAGCCGGGCCTGCGGGTCGCCTTCCTGACCACGATCGTCCCCGGCAAGGAGCCGATCGAGATGGTCGAGCGCACCCTGGAGGCCGCCTGCCGGATCCGCCACCCCGGCCTCTACGACGTCTGGCTGCTCGACGAGGGCGACGACCCCGAGGTGAAGCGGATGTGCGCCCGGGTCGGCGTGCACCACTTCAGCCGTAAGGGTGTCATCGACTGGAACACCCCGGCCGGCGCCTTCAAGGCGAAGACCAAGCACGGCAACTACAACTCGTGGGTGGACCGGCACGGCGACACCTACGACGCGTTCGTCTCGGTCGACCCGGATCACGTCCCGCTGCCGAACTTCTGCGAGCGCCTGCTCGGCTACTTCCGCGACCCGGACGTGGCGTTCGTCATCGGGCCGCAGATCTACGGCAACTACGACAACGTGATCACCCGCTGGGCCGAGTCGCAGCAGTACCTGTTCCACTCGCTGCTCCAGCGGGCCGGCAACAAGCTGGGCATCCCGATGCTGGTCGGCACCAACAACGCGGTACGCATCGCCGCCCTCAAGGAGATCGGCGGGCTCCAGGACTCGATCACCGAGGACATGGCGACGAGCCTGAAGCTGCACGCCACCCGCAACCCGGTGACCGGCGAGCGGTGGCGCTCCGTCTACACCCCGGACGTGCTGGCGGTCGGTGAGGGCCCGTCGTCGTGGACCGACTACTTCAGCCAGCAGCATCGCTGGTCACGGGGCACCGACGAGGTCTGCGTCGCCGGTTTCGCCCGGATGGCCGGGCGGCTCGGCATCCGGCGGGCGCTGCACTACGCGCTGCTGATGGCGTACTACCCGCTGACCGCGGTCGCCTGGCTGCTCGGCGCGGCGACGGCGGCCTGCCACATCGTGCTCGGCGTCCAGGGCGTACAGGTGCCGCAGGAGGTGTGGCTGATGCTCTATGTGGACGCCGCGCTCTTCCAGGTCGGGCTCTACGTCTGGAACCGGCGGCACAACGTGTCCCCGCACGAGGAGGCCGGCTCCTCCGGGCTCGTCGGCATGCTGCTCTCCACGCTCTGCGCGCCGATCTACGTCACGTCGTTCCTGCAGGCGGTGCTGCGGCGCCGGGCCGGTTTCGTGGTGACCCCGAAGGGCGACTCGGCCAGTCCGGACCGGTTGCTCACCTTTCGTACCCATCTGCGCTGGGCCGGCTTCTTCGCCGCGCTGCTGCTGATCGCCACGGTGACCGGGCACGCGCACGGCTTCATGTGGCTCTGGCCCACGCTGAATCTGGGGCTCTGCCTGACCCCACCGGCCATCTGGGCGGCGCAGGCCGCCGCCCGGCGAGAAAAGCATCTGAACTGAACCGAACTGAACCGAACTGAACCGGAGAGCCGCGCATGACCCCCCGATCCCGACCCACCACCGCGCGGAGGCTGCTCAGCCTTCTCGCCCTGATACCGACCCTGGCCACCCTGGCCGTGGTCAACCGCCCGATCGTGGTCTTCGCCCAGGAGCGTTACCACCACTTCAGCATCAACCGGCAGTCCTACAAGGAGCAGTACGGCCACTGGTCGACGCTGCCCGTCCCGGCCGGCTTCCGGGTGAACGCGATCCACGCCGCGCTGCTGCGCACCGGCAAGGTGCTGATCGTCGCGGGCTCCGGCAACAACCGCGAGAGCTTCGAGGCGGGCACCTTCCGGACCGTCCTCTGGGACCCCGCCACCGACAGGTTCTCGCAGGTGCCGACGCCGACCGACCTGTTCTGCGCCGGGCACACGTTCCTGCCCAGCGGCCGGCTGCTGGTGGCCGGCGGCACCAAGTCGTACGAGGTGCTCGAGGCGAACATCAAGAACGCCGCCGGGGTAATGAAGATCAAGAACGAGTCACCGGACTTCGGGCCGCGCCGGTTCACGAAGGGCACCCGGTTCCGCTCGGAGGCCGGGCGGGTCTATCAGAGCCGGGCCGACGTGACGGTGCCCGCCGCCACGAAGATGTGGCACGGCACGCACACCATGGTGCACGCCGGCGAGGCGGAGGTCTGGGTCGACGCCGTGCAGGCGGGCGACGGCCCGACCGTCACCAAGCCCGCCCAGTACTCGATCGAGGGCCTGACCGGCGCCGACACCCGCAACCTCTACGGGATCGCCGAGAAGATCACGAGAGAGAAGCAGGAGTACGGCGGAGACAAGACGTCGTACGAGTTCGACCCCGTCACCGAGCAGTACGTGCGGACCGGCGACCTGGTGAAGCACCGCTGGTACCCGACGCTGGCGCCGCTGCCCAACGGTGACGTGCTGGCCGTCTCCGGGCTCGACGAGTTCGGCCGGATGCTGCCCGGCATCAACGAGCGCTACCAGGTCACCAAGCGCCGCTGGGTGCCGGCGCCCGGTTTGCGCCGGGTCTTCCCCACCTATCCGGCGCTCTTCCTCGCCAAGGACGAGCGGCTGTTCTTCTCCGGCTCGAACGCCGGGTACGGCTCGGACACCGAGGGCCGTACGCCCGGGCTGTGGGACATGCGCACGAACCGGTTCCAGCCGGTGCCCGGCCTGCTCGACCCGAAGATGACCGAGACCAGCGCGTCGGTGCTGCTGCCACCGGCACAGGACCAGAAGGTGATGATCCTCGGCGGCGGGGCGGTCGGCGACTCACCGAACTCCACCGCGCGCACCTCGATCGTGGACCTCGACGAGCCGCGCCCGGCCTGGACCCGGGGGCCGGACCTGCCGCATCCGACGCGGTACCTGAGCACCGTCGTGCTGCCCGACGACACCGTCTTCACCAGCGGCGGCAGTTCCGGCTATCGCGGCGGGCCGTACCGGGGGAAGACTCGCAGTGATCTTCTCACCGCGCAGATCTACCACCCGGACGAGCAGGAGTTCCGCACCGCCGCGGCACCGACGGTGGGCCGCAACTACCACTCCGAGGCGCTGCTGCTGCCGGACGGGCGGGTGGTGACGATGGGCAGCGACCCGATCTACGACCGCTCCGGGCGCAACCCTGGCACCTTCGAGCAGCGGGTGGAGATCTACAGCCCGCCGTACCTGTTCCGCGGCGACCGCCCGGGGATCGTCAACGGGTTCACCTCGCTCCAGCGGGGTGGCCGGGCGCCGTTCGCGACCCGCGACGCCGGCCGGATCCGGTCGGCCCGGCTGGTCCGGCCCAGCGCGGTCACCCACGGCACCGACGTGGATCAGCGGTCGGTGGCGCTGGGTGTGCAGCGGATCCCCGGCGGGGTGAGCGTGTCCGTCCCGAGGGAACGCGGTGTGGTGCCACCGGGCTGGTACATGCTGTTCCTGATCGACGGCGGCGGCGTGCCCTCACCGGCGCACTGGGTGAAGGTCTACTGACTGGGCTTTATTGGCTGGGCTTTATTGATTGGGCTTTATTGATTGGGCTTTATTGATTCGGCGCGCTGGTAGCGAGTCCGAGGGCGTATTCCGGCCACCACTGGCCGGCCGGCGGGGCACCGGCCCCGCACGCGCCGTCGGACTCGCCCGGCCGTTTCACCCACAGGTACGCGTCGACGAGCGGATGACCGGTCTCGGTCGTCGGCGCCGGGCCGAGCGCCCGCCCGGACGGATTGCACCAGTGCCCCTCGGCGTCTCGGGCGTCCACCTCGGCCGGCCCGTTGCCGTTGCGGCTGGTGTCGACGACGAAGTGCGCTCCGCCGAGCCGCCGGGAGATCTGCTCGCCGTACGAGATGTTCGCCTCGACGGTCTCGAAGTTGGCCACGTTGAGGCTGAAACCGTCGGCGCGCTCCACCCCGGCACGGCGCAGCGACGAGGCGACCCGGTCGACGTCCTTCACCCAGCCCGGGTTGCCGCCGTCCAGGTAGACGCGGATCCCCGGCTCCTGCTTGAGCGCCCGGATCGCCCCGTCGAGCAGCGCGAACCGCTCCTCGGCGACCGCACCGCTCACGCAACCCTGCAGCACGTGGGTGACCGCGTCCGGTTCCAGCACGACGACCGCGGGCGTGCCGCGGATCGCACCCGCCAGCCCGGCGATCCAGGCTCGGTACGCCTCCCCGTCCGCCGCTCCCCCACCGGAGTGCCCGCCGCAGTCCCGCTGCGGCACGTGGTACGCCACCAGCACCGGGGTGCGCCCGGCCCCGGCCGCCGCGGTGACCAGCGCGTGAGCCCGCTCGGCGTAACCCGGCGCCCCGTCGGCGAACCACACCGCGGTCGGCGCCTGAGCGATCCGCCGCAGGGCCGCGGCGTCGGCGGCCCGCCCCGCCGCCTCCCACTGCGCGACCTGCGCGACAGCCGGCGCGTCGGGCTCGACATAGAACGGGCCGGCGCCGGCAGGCACATAGGGATCAGGGACAGAGGACGGCACGGATGGGGACGGCACGGATGGGGACGGCACGGCTGTGGCCTCCGGCTCCGGTTCAGCGGAGCAGCCGCCGAGGGCAACAACCGCCGCAACGAGCACAGCGCTGCCGCAGAGAGCAGGACGTTTAATCATCCGGACAAACTGTACTTTCAGCGCACCGAGCGGGCCACCTCCGTCGCCTCTTCGAGTGTCGCGATTCCCTCCAACCGGTAGGTGACCGAGTCCGCCGACGCCCAGATCAGCGTCGGCCCGGCCAGGCGCGCGGTCTCGGTGCGCGTCACACCGTCGCGCCCGACATAGGTCACCGGATGCGGACCGGGCAGCCAGACGGCACCGCTCCACACACCACTACCGGGATCAGCACCACTTCCCAGCTCAACCCACGCGGCATTCGGCGCGGTCTTGAAGAACGCCGGCTCGAGCGAACCGTCGAACTGCTCGAACCGCCCGGTCCCGCCACGGAAGATCATGGTCACCACACGCGGCGCCCCGCTCTGATCCGGATCGGACAGCTGCACCTCCTCCGGCTCACCGAGCGACTCCGGCATCCGCACCGGGAAAGCCGCGCGCCGATCGGCCTCGGCGAGCGCGACGGACCGCGACGACGGCAGCGGGCTCGGGCTGGGCGGCAGTGGATCAGCACTGTGCTCACGCCGTACCTCAACACCCGCCACACGCAGAAGGCCACCGATCACCTCGCCCACCGCGGCCCGAGCCGGCGCGATCAGCGTGACCGACGCGATCAGCGCCGCCACCGCGGCGGCCAGGAGGAGACGCACGCGAGGCCGTCGCCGCGCAGGCCGGGCGAGGCGCGCACGCACCGCGTCTCTTTGATCAGAAGCCGGGGGTACGCACAGAGCGCGCCCGAGGTCCCGAAGGTCCCTCGCCAGATCATCATTTTCGGACAGCTGATTCTCCGGCGCATCCTTTTCAAGCACGGCGCACCTCCCCCACCGGCAAGCGGTTCCTGAGTTTGGTCAGCGCCCGCGCGGTCCGTGACTTCACCGTCCCCTTCGCCACACCGAGCGTCACCGCGGTCTCCGCCTCCGACAGATCGAGCAGATAGCGGCAGACCAGGACCTCCCGGTCACGAGCATCCAGCGCCCGCAGTTGCTCGACCAGGAACCGGCGCCGCTCGGTCGCCTCCGCCGTGTCAGCCGGATCGGGCTCCAGCGGCAGCGGGTCCTCACGCACCGCCGCCCGCATCAGCAGCCCGGTCCGGCGGGTACGCGACCTGATCAGGTTGCGCGTCTCGTTCGCCACGATCGCCAGCAGCCACGCCTTGAACCCGGAGTCGCCCCGGTACCGCCCCAGCCCGCGGTACGCCTTCACGAACGCCTCCTGCACCACGTCGTCGGCGTCGGCACCCGCGCCGAGCAGCACCGCGGCCCGGTGCGCGGGCGCCGTGAAGCGCACGACCAGGTCCTCGTACGCGTCCAGGTCGCCACCGCGGGCCCTCGCGACCGCGGTCGCCTCATCGGTCTCGATCGCTGTCCCCCTTCAGCACACCCCTCATGACACACCCTCATGCCGCACCCTTGATGACACCGCGGGATGGGAACCGGTTCCCGCCGGGTGGTGTCACCAGAGCATGACGACCCGGCGCACCTTCCTCCTCCTAGCGGGATCCGGCCTCGCCGCGACAGCCTCCGGTTGCCGCGAACCCGCCGATCCGACTGCCGCCGCGCCACCCTCTGCCGCGCCACCCTCTGCCGCGACCTCGCCCTCCGCCGACCCGCCCGACGTGCTGATCGCCGAGACCGAGCGTGGCCTGGTCCGGCTCGCACCCACCGGCGAGCAGGCACTCGGCCCGGCGGCGGCGGCCTTCGACGGTGCGCACCTCTACACCGCCGGCGCCGGTGACCTGGTGCAGATCGACCCGGCCACCGGGGCGGCCGTCCGGAAGACCACGGTCGGGGGCGGATGGCTGCCCCGGGCGATCTCCACCGACGGCCGGGCGTGCGCACTGGGCCGAACGCCGGCCACCGTACAGCCGGCGGCGCGCGCCCGGTCCACCCTCCTGATCGCCGGACCGGCCGGCAACCGCGAGTACGACCTGCCCGGCGTCGTCGAACCGGACGCCTTCACCTCGGACGGCCAGGGCCTGTTCGTCCTGGAGTGGTTCCCCGCCGCCGCGCCCGACCGCTACCGGGTCCGCAAGCTGGACCTCGGCAGCAGCCGCCTCGACCCGCTCTTCACCCGCAACAAGACCCCGGTCCCGGCGGGCGCCGAGGAGGAGATGCGCGGCGAGGGCCGGCAGGCGGTCCTCTCCGCCGACGGTCAGATGCTATTCACCCTCTACACCCACCAGCCCGGCCACGCGCACACCCGGGACCTGGTCTCCGGCCGCCCCGGCAACGCGCACGCCTTCGTGCACGTCCTGCACCTCACCGAGGGCTGGGCCTACTGCCTGGACCTGCCGCACCCGTTCGGCGAGGGGAAGGCCGCGTCCTGCGCGCTCGCCGCGAACGCGAGGCACCTCGCGGTGGTCGATCTCTCCGCGGGCAAGATGGCGTACGCCAGTCCGAGCGCTCTGACCATCGAGCGTGTGGTGGACGTGCCGCCCGCCGCGGACGGGATCGCCGCCCTGGTGCTGACGCCGGACGGCAGGACTCTGGTCGGCAGCGGCGACCTGGTAACCGTTCTGGACACCAGCGCAGTGGACACCGGCGCAGTGGACACCAGCACGGACGCGCAGGCGGCCCGGTGGAGCGTTCCCGGACCGATCCGGGGTATGGGCCTGAGCCGTGACGGCAAGCGGCTTTACGCCGGTGGTGAAGGCCGAGTGACGTGGCTCGACGCCGCCGCCGGCACTCAGCTCGGTCACGTGGCGGTGCCCGGACTCACCGCGCTGCGGCACGTGCCCTAGGCGACCCGCCGCAGAACGTCGAGGAGGAACCACTCGTCCTCGTGCCGGACGACGCGTTCCAGGCCGGCGTGTGCGGCCAGGATCTCGTGCACGTTGTGGCCGTCGTAGTTGCCGCCGTTCTCCCGGTCCCGGAAGTGCAGCGACACCAGGTCACCGCCCGGTTCGAGCCGCTCCACCAGCCCGTCCAGCAGGGCCGCCAGGTCGGCGGCGGAGAGGTAGTAGAGCAGGTCACCGATGACGACCAGGTCGAACGTGGCGTCCGGCAGGTCGGCCGGGACCATGCCCCGCTCGACTGTCACGTTCGGCAGGTCCGCGGTGTTCTCCCGGGCCTGCTGGACGGCCTCCTCGACGCTGTCGACGGCGAGGATCGCGTCGCAGCGGGGCGCCAGCATCCGGGTGAACAGGCCGATCGAGGCGCCCGGCTCGTAACAGCTGCGGTAGTGCTCGCGGGGCAGGCTGGCCAGGGTGACCGCGTACTTGCGCTGGTTGTGCCACTTGGTCGCGACGTCCCAGGGGTCGTCCTTCGCCAGGTAGAGCCCGGTGAAGTAGTCCAGGGAGACCGTGGTCTCCGGCGCTGCGGCGTCGCCCTCTGCTCGTGTCACGCCGGAATTGTGCCGAACGCGGAAGCGGCGCCGCCAGCCGGGTGGCCCGATACTCAGCCCTTTTGACCGCTCAGCCCTTTGGACCGCTCAGCGCTTTGACACGGTCAGGGTTCCGATGCCGGCCTCCGCGTTGAGTTCGATGCCGCCGGGGCCGGATCCGCTGGTCAGCTCGCTCTCCCGGCGTACGCCCCGATTGCGGTCGTCGTAGAGGGTGACGGTGCCGGCGCCCCGCTCGAACGACGCGCGCACCGGGACCCGCTCCTGCGTGGTGATGCGCCAGTTCTTGACGCCACCGGACATCAGGATCGGAATCGCGTCGTCCTGGCGGGGCAGCGCGAGGGTCAGCCGGTTGGTGCCGCCGAGCAGGTCGATCCGGCTGACGCTGCCGCGGGACAGGTCGAGGGTCGCGGTACGGAAGCCGCCGCGCATGCGTACCGCCCAGTCGACGTCCTCGCTGAGCACGACGTCGACACGGGCCGAGCCCTTCGTGCCGTCCGGGACGATCAGGACGCGCAGGGTGCCCTCGGCCACCTCGGCCCGCGGTGTCACGCCGCTGCCCTCGGGAGTGGTGACCCGGAACCAGCCGTCGCTGACCGCACCGATCGTCACGTTGACCTCGGTACTGCCGTCGGCGAGCTCGAACGTGGCAGCGCCCGGCACGGATGGAGGCGGCGCGCTGGTGGCCGGCGGCGAGGTGTTGATGGAGACCGGCGGGTTCGCCGGGTTCGCCGGGAGCGCCCCGGACGGCTCCGGCGACGCGACCCGGTCGGCGAAGGTGGGCTGCGGTGGCGGGTTCACCCCGGGTTTGACGATCACCCAGGCCGCGGCGCCGGCGACGCCCAGCAGGGCGGCCGTCATCGCGGCGGACTTCCAGCGCGGCCGGCGGGGCCGGACGCCGGCCGGGATCTCGACGGTCAGCCGGTTGGTGCCGGCACCCGCGTCCCCGGCACCCGCATCGCGGGCGCCTGCGGGTGGTTCGCCTGTCGTGGTCTGCCAGGCGGGGCCGGTCCTGGTGGCGTCGACACCCGGCAGCTCGTAGTGGTCGGCCTGAGGCCCGAGGCGCTGGGGCAGGTCGGGCCAGTAGTCGGCGATGTTCGGCAGCGGCGGAACGCCGGGCGCCGCCTCGGCGGGTGCGCTCGGCTCAACTACGGCATCCGCACTAGTTGGATCGGCGGCAGTTGGATCGGCGGCAGTTGGGGCGTCGGTCTGGGCATCGGCAGCTGCAGGACTGTCCACGGCGCGCTCTCCTCGTCGCGACCACCGCCACCGGAGGCAAGGGCGAGTGGTTCCGACACCAGATACGGACCAGGCGTCCGATCGGTTCGACTGGGATCGCTCCCAGATCAAGAGCTTCCGCGTACCCCCTTGCCCTTTGCCACTGATACCGGTAGATCATTATCGGAACATTAAGTGCAATGCACCAAGCGGCGATACACCAAGCGGCGATACACCAAGCAGCGATACACCGAGCAGCAGTGCATCAGGGGCAATACACCAAGTGGCAATGCGCCGCATCTGCAGAGAGCGATTACATGCCGGAAGACGAAACCCAGGACAGACTCCGCGTCGGTGGCTGGGTTCCGCCGTATTCACGAGACGGTTCCGGCTACGGACCACCACTGCGACCCGGTTCCCGGCCCGCCCTTCCGCGTGGTGTCCAGCGCCGTGCGCTCGGGCCAGGCCCCGGGACGTCGTCATCACTGCGCCCCCGGCTGGTGCTGGCGGCCGCACTGGCGCTGGCCTGCGCCACCACCGCGGTCGTCGCCGGGATCGTCAACGGCAACCAGGAGCCCGCACCGGTCGCCGCGCAGACCGAGGAATACCCCCGGCCCGGCGAGCCTTTCGAACCGCTTCGACCGACCGGGACGATCTCCCTGCTGCCACCGCCGAGTGCCACCACCACCTCGGCGTACACCCTGCCCACGTCCCGTGCCGCCGCCACCGTGCCACCCACTCACACGCGGTGGCCGTCCAAGGCGACGCCGGCGCCGGGCCGGACGGCGAGGCCCGCACCACCGGCCCTGGTCACTGGCGCCACGGTCGGGCTGGAGTCGGCCGACCGGCCCGGCAACCGGGTCCGGCACCGCGACTTCCGCGGCCGGCTCGACCCGGTCGGCGCCGGCAGCAGCGACCTGGACCGGGCCGACGCGCGGTTCACCGTCCGGCGTGGACGGGCGAATGCGAACTGCTTCTCACTCGAATCAGTAAACTTTCCCGGATATTATCTTCGCCACCGGAACTTCGAAATCCGGCTGGATCGTTCCGACCGCACAGAATTGTTCGATCAGGACGCCACCTTTTGTACGGTGACGATTCGCCAGGGCGCCGCACTAGCGTTGCGGTCCCTCAATTATCCGGTGCGCTATGTGGTGGCCGACCGCACCCGTCTCGTCCTGCGCGAGACCACGGCTGAAGGGGCAACCGCGCTCCTGCCGCGATCGCCCCTGTGACGTGGTGCCCGGCCGGGGCCCCTCCGGCCGGGCACCACCCCTGCTTTCAGACCCGGTGCAGCACGATCACTGCCCGCGGCTCCAGAACGTCCGGCGCGCCGGGCAGGCCGGCGAGGTCGACCCGGGAGTCGGTCCGGTTGATCAAGAACCAGTGGTCACCACGGATCGCCAGCTCCACCTGTCCCCGCAGTCCGGGCGGCAGCTCGCTGACCACCCCGGACGGCCCGAGCAGAGCGGGAAGCAGCTCGGTGAGGCCGTCCGGGCCGAGGCGGGTCGAGACGTACGACGCCGAGCCCTCCCCCACCGGACGCCGGGTGATCGCCGCCCGGTCCGCCTGCTCACCGGTCTTGTACCGCGCGACAACCTCCACCTCGCCGGCGGTCACGTCGATCCGGTCGGTCCAGAGCGTGCCGGTGGTGCCGTTGTCGAGCTCGACGCTCTCGGCGTCCAGCAGCGGCGCGAACTCCTCGATCCGGATGCCGAGCAGGTCCCGCAGCGCACCCGGGTACCCGCCGAGCCACACGTGGTCGTTCTCGTCCACGATCCCGGAGAAGTACGTGGTGATCAGGTGCCCGCCACCCGCCACGAAGGCGCGCAGCCGCTCCGCCAGCGCGGCGGGCACGACGTGCAGGATCGGCGCGATCAGCACACGATGACGCTCCAGCGGTCCGCCGGTCGGCACCACGTCGGCGCGTACGCCGTTGTTGAGCAGAGCGGTGTACCAGTCCAGCGCCTCCCGGTGGTACCGCAGCCGGTCGGTGGGGTGCGAGTCGTGCTCGGACACCCACCAGGACTCCCAGTCGAAGACGATGCCCACCTCGGCCGGGCGGCGCTCGGCACCGGCGACCGGGGCGAGGTCACGCAGCCGCTGCCCCAGGCCGGCGACCGCCCGGAAGAGCGCGCTGTCCGTACCCGAGTGCGGCAGCATCGCCGAGTGGTACTTCTCGGCGCCCGCCCGGGACTGCCGCCACTGGAAGAAACAGACCGCGTCGGCACCGTGCGCCACGTGGGTCAGCGAGTCCCGGGCCAGCTCACCGGGCTTCTTCGCCAGGTTGATCGGCTGCCAGTTGACCGCGCTCGTCGAGTGCTCCATCAGGAACCACGGCCGGCCGCCGGCGAGGTTGCCGGTCAGGTTGGCCGCGAAGGAGAGCTCGTCACGGGCCTGCGGGCCGGGGATCACGTAGTGGTCGTTGGAGACGAAGTCGACCTCGGCCGCCCAGTCGGCGTAGTTCATCGGGTTCATGCCGCCCATCACCATGAAGTTGGTGGTGACCGGCACGTCCGGGGTCAGCTCGCGCAGCACGGCCCGCTCGGCGCGCAGGTGCTCCTTGAGCGCGTCGGAGGAGAACCGCTTGAAGTCGAGCTGCTGGGTGGGGTTCGGGTGCGAGGCGGCGAGCCGCGGCGGCAGGATCTCGGACCAGTCGTCGTAGCGCTGCGACCAGAACGCGGTGCCCCAGGCGTCGTTGAGCGCCCCGATGGTGCCGTACCGCGCGCGCAGCCACTCCCGGAACGCGGCCGCGGCGTCGTCGGAGAAGTCGTAGACGTTGTGGCAGCCCAGCTCATTGTTGACGTGCCAGGCGACCAGGGCCGGGTGCCCGGCGTACCGGGTGGCGAGCGCGCGGACCAGGGCCAGGGCGTGCTCGCGGAAGACCGGTGAGGTGGGACGCCAGTGCTGCCGGGCGCCCGGCCACACCGTGGCGCCCTCGCGGTTCACCGGCAGGATCTCCGGGTGCTTCGTGGTCAGCCACGGCGGCGGTGACGCGGTCGCCGTCGCGAGGTCGACCGAGATGCCGCCGGCGTGCAGCAGGTCCATCACCTCGTCCAGCCACGCGAAGTCGTACTCACCGTCGCGGGGCTGGAGCCGGGCCCAGGAGAAGATGGCCAGGGAGACTATCGTGACGCCGGCTTCGCGCATGGCGCGTACGTCATCGTCCCAGACCTCGCGGGGCCACTGGTCGGGGTTGTAGTCGGCGCCGAACTCCAGACGCGCCGCCCCGGGCCGGCGAAGCCAGCTCCGGGGCGTCTGCTCGTTACTCAGTGTCATATACCGCTCACTGTCGTTGAACACTCACTGTCTTTGACGCTGTGTTACTTGACCGTGAAGCCCTGTTCCTGGCCGTACTTGACCGACGCCTCCTGCCACGCCTTCAGCCCGTCCTGAAGGGTTCCCTGCCCGGTGTACGCCTTACCCACGGTGTCGCCGTAGATGCTGTTGGCGTAGACCTGGAAGGGGAGGTACGACCAGCCGGTAACGACCTGCCCGGCGGACGCGGCGAGAACCTCGTTGACCTTCTGACCGCCGAAGTACGGGAACTCCTTGCCGACGAACTCCGGCGAGCCGAGCTCCTTGGTGGTGGCCGGGAAGGCACCGTTCGCCGACCGGGACGCCGCTCCCTCGTCGACGGTCGCGTACTTCATGAAGGCGTACGCGAGGGTCTTGTTCGCGGCCTTCTCCGGGATGGCGATCGAACTGCCACCGTTCTCGGAGGTGGCCTTGCCGCCGGACTCCCACTGCGGCATCGGGGCGACCCGCCACTTGCCGTTGCCCGCCTTCACACCGGACTCCAGGTTCGCCGGCATCCAGGCGCCGATCACCAGGGAGGCGATGGTGCCGTCGGCGAGGCCCTGGTA
The DNA here is from genome assembly GCF_042666575.1 of Actinoplanes sp. GCM10030250. Classification (NCBI taxonomy): domain Bacteria; kingdom Bacillati; phylum Actinomycetota; class Actinomycetes; order Micromonosporales; family Micromonosporaceae; genus Actinoplanes; species Actinoplanes sp. GCM10030250. The sequence goes on from NZ_JBHTDO010000003.1 coordinate 230,391, forward strand.
CCAGCCGTCGCTCCAGCCCGCCACCGGGCTGAGCAGCTTCTTGTCGACCAGCGGCTGCCAGAGGGAGGTCCACTTCTGGGTGCCCGGGTCGGCGAAGTTCACGCCGACGTTGGTGCCGTCCACCGTGTAGGGCTTGCCGCCCGCCTGCCAGATCATGCTGGTGGTGAAGCCGGCGTCACCGCTGTCGCTGGTGATGTACGCCTTCGGGTCGGCGGCGTGCAGCTTCTCCGCCGCCGCCGCGTACTCCTCCCAGGTGGCCGGTACGCCCAGCTTGTGCTTGTCGAAGACCTCTTTGTTGTAGAACAGCGCCATCGGCCCGGAGTCCATCGGCAGGCCGTAGACCGCCTGGCCACCGTGCACCGCGTTCCAGGTGCCCGGGGTGAACGTGCCGTCCAGCGACGCCGCCCCGTAGGTGTTCAGGTCGATCACCGACTTGGCGAGAGAGAACTGCGGCAGCGCGAAGTACTCGATCTGCGCCACGTCCGGCACACCGGTCCCGGCCGCGATCGCGTTCTGCAGCGCGGTGTACGCGTCGTTGCCGCTGCCGGAGTTGACCAGCTCGACCTTGACCTTGGGGTACTTGGTCTGGAAGTCCTTGACGACCTTCGTGAGGGTCGGTTCCCAGGCCCAGACCTTGATGTTGCCGCCGGCCTCGAGGGCGGCGGCGACATCCGCCTCGGAGACCGTGGTGGCGGCAGCGGTGCCGCCGTCGTCGGCGTCGTCGGAGCCGCCGCATCCGGCAGCCAGCAGGGTTATGGAGAGAGCGGCGCCCAAGAGCGCGCGCCGTCGATTGATCAACATGGCGCTTCCCTTCTTCGGGAGGGGGACTTCGGGAGGGAGAGGGGTGTCACTGCTTGACGCTTCCGGCCGCCAGACCCGACTGCCAGAAGCGCTGGAGCGCGAGGAACGCCGCGATGAGCGGCACGATGGTGAGCAGGGATCCGGTGATCACCAGGTTGTAGATGACGTCGCCGCCGACGGTGGTCGCCTGCTCGCTCCACGCGTACAGGCCGAGCGTGAGCGGGAACAGGTCGGGATCCTTCAGCATGATCAGCGGGAGGAAGAAGTTGTTCCAGGTCACCACGGTGTTGAACAGCAGCACGGTGACGAAGCCGGGTGCCAGCAGCGGCATGGCCAGCGAGAAGAAGATCCGGAACTCGCCGGCGCCGTCCACCCGGGCCGACTCCAGGATCTCGTCCGGCACCGCGTCGGTGGCGTACGTCCACATCAGGAAGAGGCCGAACGGGCACACCAGGGCGGGGATGAGGACCGCCCAGACGGTGTCGGTGAGGCCCATCCTGGCGAACATCAGGAACGTCGGCACGGCCAGCGCGGTGGGCGGCACCGCGACCCCGCCGAGAACGATGGCGAAGACCGCGCGGCGGCCCCGGAAGTTGAACTTCGACAGCCCGTACCCGGCCAGCGCGTTCAGCAGGGTCGCGCCACCGGCGCCGACCACCACGTAGAGCAGCGTGTTGAGCAGCCAGCGGCCGAAGATGCCGTCCTGGTAGGCGAAGGTGTCGGCGATGTTGCGGAACAGCGCGAAGTCGCCGGAGAACCAGAGCCCGAAGGAGCCGAACAGCCCCTCCTGCGTCTTCGTCGAGCTGATCAGCAGCCAGACCAGCGGGAGCAGGCTGTAGAACACGGCCAGGCCGGTGATCAGGGTCAGCAGGACGCTGCGCTTGCGCGCCGGGCGGCTCTTCGCGCCTTCGGCCCCGTGCGCACTGCGTGCAGCGGGGCGGATGGTCGGTGCGGCGGTCATTGGCCGGCTCCGCGGATGCCGCGCCGCAGGAAGCCGTACGCGATGAGCATGGTCACCACGCCCATCACCAGAGCGATGGTCGCCGAGTAGTTGACCTGCTGGCCGGCGAAGGAGAGCTGGTAGGCGTACACGTTGGGGGTGAAGTAGGTGGTGATCGAGTTCGGCGCCACGGTGTCCAGGATCTGCGGCTCGTTGAAGAGCTGGAAGCTGCCGATGATCGAGAAGATGGTGGCGACGACGAGCGGGCCGCGCAGGGCCGGCAGCTTGATCGCCCGGATGATCCGGAACTGGCCGGCGCCGTCGATGGCGGCCGCCTCGTAGAGCGCGGTGTCGACCACCCGCAGCCCGGAATACAGAATGATCATGTTGTACCCGACGAATTCCCAGGTCACGATGTTGCCGATGGCGGTGAGGATGAGGTCGGGCGAGAGCGGGTCCGGGATCGCCCAGCCGAGGGACTCGTTGAGGTTGCCGACCAGGCCGATCCGGGAGCCGTACATGAAGCCCCACATCAGCGTGGCGACGACGGCGGGCACCGCGTACGGCAGGAAGACCGAGATCCGGAAGAACGCCGCGCCGTAGAGGCGCCCACTGTCGATCGCCAGGGCGATCAGCAGGGCCAGGAAGAGCATGATCGGGACCTGTACGAGGAGGAAGACCCCGACTCTGGTCAGCGCTTCCCAGAACTGCGGGTCACCGAGCGCCTTGGTGTAGTTGTCGAGCCCGACGAACGTGGTGCCGCCGACGAGCTGGGTGCGGAAGACGCTCAGGTATGCCGAGTAGCCGATCGGCGCCAGGAACACCAGGGCGAAGATCGCCAGGAACGGGCCGGTGAACTGCCAGCCGATCCAGGAACGCCGGGTCAAAGCGCGCCCCCTCCCGATGGATGTTTACGTTAACAATTTCGGACACGTGACGAGATGTTTACGTAAACGTGTGTGCCGTATAGTGGCACGGGTCACCAGGGCGGTCAAGGTTCGCAGGAGTCCACCATCGATACCCAGCGGCTCCGCGCCGGTTCCGACGTCCCCGGCGGGCGGCGAAAGCAGCGCGTCTCCATGGCTGACGTCGCCAAACTGGCGGGCGTCTCGTCACAGACCGTCTCCCGCGTGGCCAACGGCCAGCCCGGCGTGGTCGAGGCCACGCGCGAGCAGGTCCTCGCCGCGATGCGCGAGCTCGGATACCGTCCGAACAGCGCCGCCCGCTCCCTGCGGTACGGGCGCTTCAACACCATCGGCGTGATCCTTTTCGGTCTCTCCTCGACCGGCAACAGCCGCACCGTGGAGGCCATCGCCACCCACGCCGCCGCCGAGGGCTACGCGATAACCCTCATCCCGGTCGGCATGCCCACCCAGGACAACGTGCTCGGCGCGTTCACCAGGATGGGCGAGCTCGCCGTCGACGGCGTCATCGTGATCATCGAGGTGCACCTGCTCGACGCGACAGCGGTGGCCCTGCCACCCGGCGTGCACGCCGTGGTCGTCGACTCCGACGCCGGCGATCGCTACCCGGTCGTCGACACCGACCAGGCCGACGGCGCCCGGCAGGCCGTCCGGCACCTGCTCGGCCTCGGCCACCGCACCGTGTGGCACCTGGCCGGCCCCGCCGAATCCTTCTCCGCCGAACGCCGCGCCGGAGCCTGGCGCGCCGTCCTGGAGGAGGCCGGCCGCCCGATCCCCCCGGTCGAACGCGGCGACTGGTCCGCGGACTCCGGCTACCGCGCCGGCCTCCGGCTGGCCGCCCTCCCCGAGTGCACAGCGATCTTCGCCGCCAACGATCAGATGGCCCTCGGCGTCCTGCGCGCCCTCCACGAGCGCGGCCGCCGCGTACCGGACGAGGTCAGCGTGGTCGGCTTCGACGACATAGCCGACGCCTCGTCCTATCTGCCCCCGCTCACCACGGTGCACCAGGATTTCGCCGAGGTCGGGCGGCGCTGCGTCCGCTCCCTGCTGGACCAGATCCACGACGGTCCCGCCGACCCCGGCACCGACCTGGTCGCCACCACGCTGGTCGTCCGCGGCAGCACGGCGCCCGCCCCCGCCTGACCAACCCGGCCTCGATCGACCCGGCTTGACCGGCGGGTGGATTCTGGGAGGGATAACCGCGACACGGAGGGCGAGCTCATGACCAGCAAGATCTCCAGCAGCGACATCCTCGAAAAGGCCCGCGCGGGCGCCGACAACGCCACGGCAGCCAAGGTCTTCGGCGAACCGGTGGAGCGAGACGGCGTCATAGTCATCCCGGTGGCCATGGTGAGCGGCGGCGGCGGAGGCGGTTCAGGCAGCGGCAGCGGTCCGGCCGGCAAGAAGTCCGCCCGCCGCGGCTCTTCCGCTGACAGCTCCGCCACTGACAGCTCCGCCACTGACGGCTCTTCCGCTGGCGGCTCTTCTAGTGACGGCTCGGGCAGCGAGCCGGAAGGTGAGGGCTCCGGCGGCGGGTTCGGCTTCTCCGCGCGCCCCGCCGGTGTCTACGTCCTCAAGAACGGCAAAGTGACCTGGCAGCCCGCGGTAGACGTCAACCGCATCATCCTAGGTGCCCAGTTTGTCCTGATCACCGCCCTCCTGGTGGCCCGCTCGGTGCTCCGCAACCGCCGGCAGCACCAATAGGCGCGCACGTTGGGGTTGGGTGCGCGTCTACCCACGTCATAGGCGTTGTCCGCGCGCACGCAACCCCAGCGTGTGCAGCTACCCACGCGGAACTCGGCGGAACCCGGCGCTACCGGCGGGCGAAGCATCAACATCGCGGCTCGGCGGGCGATGAGATGAGCAGCGCGGCAGCGGCAGCGGCAGCGGCAGCGGCAGCGGCAGCGGCAGCGGCAGCGGCAGCGGCAGAAAATAAATCGGAGATCGAGTGCACATCTGGGGGGTGGGCCGCATCGAAGTGGGTGTGACCTTCGAGCAATTCGCGGTGGCCCGCCTTCCTAGTCTCCTGCGGTACGCGGTCGTCCTCACCGGCGACCGGGAACTCGCGCAGGACGTCGTTCAGGAGGTGCTGGCCCGGGCCCAGGTCAAATGGCGCCGGATCAGCGACGCCGACTCACCAGAGGCTTACGTGCGCAGGATGGTGCTCAACGAGTATCTGTCCTGGCGGCGAAGTTGGGCGGCGCGCCATGTGCACTCCGCCGGTGAGCGGCTCGTGGAGATCGACGACGCCCGTGGCGGGGTCCGTGACCACGCCGACGGTGTGGTCGAGGCCGATGCGCTGTGGAACCGCCTGGCCCTGCTCGGCCGCAAGCAACGCGCCGTCCTGGTGCTGCGCTACTACGAGCAACTCGAGGACGACGCGATCGCCGACCTGCTCAACTGCAGTCCGGCGACAGTGCGCAGCCACGCATCGAGGGCACTGAAGACACTCCGGCTCAATTCCGAGCGGGAGCTGAAAGAATATGCCGAGGAGAGGCTGTGACCGAGCACCACGGAGACCGGCTGCGCGAAGCCTTCGAGTCCCACGAGAACATGGCACCGGATCCGGCACTGGTCTACGCCCGGATCGAGGAGATCGCCCGTAAGCAGAAGTGGCGCCGCCGGGGCGTCCAGGCCGCCGGTGGGGTGGCCCTGAGCGCCGGCCTCATCGCCGGTGTGACGAACCTTCCGGCGCTGCTGCCGTCCGGGCCGGCCGTCACCGTGCCCGTCGCGGTGCTCCCGGCCGCCGCCGCACCGTCGGCGGCCCCGCCGACCAAGGCGGAGCTGGAGGAGCGCTGGGCGGCCTACTTCGGCGCCGGCTACAACTACACCAGTGCCGTCGAGCTGGCGAAACTCTGGCAGATGGATGCGGACCAGATCGGTCTGGTGAAGGCCGAGGGCGGCCGGCGCCTGCTGGCCGGGGAGACCCTGCCGATCCAGCCGCTCCCCGAGGCCGAGGTCACCGACCCGACCGAGTCGCCGGAGGACAAGGAGAAGACCAAGCAGTTCGACGCCTTCTTCTACGCCGGTTACGGCTGGGACGACGCCGAGAAGCTGGCGAAGCTCTGGAAGGTCGACGACCCGTCGGACGCCAAGTGGATGGCCGGCAAGAAGATCCTCGCCGGCGAAGAGCTGCCGATCAAGCCGGACCCGAAGGCGGTCAAGGAGGCCAAGCGCGCTCAGCAGGCGTCGGCCTTCTGGGAGGCCGGGTACGACAGCGAGGACGCCGCGAAGCTGGCGAAGCTCTGGAAGCTCGACGACACGTTCGACGCGAAGGTCCTCGCCGGTAAGAAGCTGCTCGCCGGCGAAGAACTCCCGATCAAGCCGTGACCGCCCGCTTGCGCCGGCGCATCGGCTTCGAGATCGAGCTGATGGCGCCTCCGGGCGTCAACCGGCGCACGCTGGCGTTCGACCTGGCCGGGCGGTGTGGGGGCACCGTCCGGCCGGTCTGGCATCACGACAGCGAACCGTCCCTGGTTCCGGGCCTGGGACGGTTCCTTCACCTGACTCAAGCCTTTGAGGTACGCCGTCCCGACGGCGCTCTTCTCTGCACCCTCGCCGACGACGTCACGCTGCTCGCCGGCCTCGACACGGCGGCGCCCGCGGTGCCCGGCTGGTTCCGGATCCTCACCGACGACCGGCGGCTGCTCGCGCTCCTGGCGGCGCAGTGCGACCCGGGCGGCAGTCTCGCGGCCGCCCTGAACCCGGCGGCCGAGTTGTGGGGCACCACGGCGCAGCGGCACGGTCTGATCCACCGGCTGGACGCACCGGGCGGCGCGACGATCGCCCTGGCGTCGCCGCTGACCGGTGAGCGCGAACGGCCCTGTGAAGTGATCACCCCGCCGCTGGCGAACGACCACCACAAGGCCCTCGCCGAGCTGCTCGAGCCGGCCCGCGAGCTGGGCTTCACGGTGCCGGAAGAGGCCGCGGTGCACCTGCACGTGGACGGCGGCCCGTTCCGCCGTCCGGAGGCGCTGGCGAACCTGGTGCGGCTCTTCGCCTACTGGCGCGAGCCGCTGCGGGCGATGCTGGCCACGAACCCCGCGTGCCGCCGCCTGGCGCCGCTACCCGCGCCGCTCGTCGCGGCGGTGTCCGGCACTCCGAACACCCAGGAGTTGCGGCAGGCTGCCAAGGATGGTGAGTTGACAAAGTTCTTCGACGTCAACCTCACCCAGGTGCTGACCGACAACCCGCCGCTCCGGGACACCGTCGAGATCCGGATCCTCCCCGGCGGTATCGACGCCGGCGAGATCGTCGACCGGGCCGCGCTCGTCGAGCTGCTGCTGGAACGCTGCCTCGACCCGGAGCCGATCCCCTTCGCTCCCGCCGAGCCGGCCGACGCCGCCGGCGCCCTCATGGAACTGGCCGCGGAGGCCCTCGCACAGCGTTGAGAGAACCAGCGTTGAGAGAACCAAGCGTTGAGAGAACCAAGCGTTGACAGAACCCTGAAGCTGGGCCTGTCCTTCCGATTCCGCTCCCCCGGCGGTCGGCAGGACAGGCCCTACTCGTGCGGGACGAACTGAACTCCGCCGACGCGTGGACAGCGGACCGCGCTGGCTACTCGGGGGCGTTGAGGAAGGTGAGTAGTTCGGTGGTGAAGGCGGGTACCCGTACGGCGCCCAGGTGATCACCGTCGATCACGGACAGCCGTGCACCGGGAATGGCCTTGGCCAGGATCTCGGGGCGCGCCGCGAGGACGTCGTCGCGCCCGGCCAGGACCAGCGCCGGTGCCGTGATCGCGTCGAGGGGGATCGGCTCGGCGTGCATCCGGGCGGCCTGGGCGGCGAGGGCGGCCCGGTCACCGCCGACCGCGTCGATGAACGCGCGGAAGCCCGCCGCGGCCGGGTTCGTGATCGTCGCCGGGTCGTCGGCGTGCAGCGCCTCCCGTAGCGGCTCGGCACCGATCACCCGGGTGTCGACGCCGCCCAGCTCGACCACGGCGGCACCGATGCCACCGACGGCCAGCCGGCGGACCCGGCTCTCCCTGGTCGCGGTGATCAGCGCGACGATCCCGCCCATCGAATATCCGACCAGGTCGACGGCGGGCATCCCGAGCAGGTCGATCAGGGTGACGACGTCCTCGGACATCCGCGCCTCGCCGTAGAAGGCGGGGTCGTGCGGCTTGCCGGACTGCCCGTGGCCCCGGGCGTCGATGGTGGCCACCCGCCGGCCGGAGTCTCGCAGCGCGTCGACCACCCCTGGCAGAACCCAGTTGGTGATGCCGTTCGCGATGAAACCGTGGTGCAGCAGGACCAGCGGCAGATCGGGGTCACCGTCCCAGCTCTGGTAGTGGATCTCGACACCATCGGTGGCCCGGAACGTCGGCATGGATAGGTACCCCTCGATCTCGTCACTCGTGATCCGTGCGGGCGAGCGTAGCCCGGCGGCCCGGCCTGCGGATCGGTGAGATCGCCGGTGTCCCCAACGGGCCGGCGATCACGATAGATTGCGAGTGAGCTTCCCATTACTGAACTTTTTTCAACTCGGCACCGGACCGTCTCACCGGCGCCGGGCGGTCCCGGTGACACAGCGGTGGCGGCCACGTTGAAAGGGTTCACCCATCGGATGGACTGGCTGTGACCCCCACTCAGTTACGTGCCTACTCCGCTGTCGTACGGCTGGGTTCGGTCAAGCAGGCCGCAGCTCAGCTCGAAGTGTCCGAGTCGGCGGTCTCGCTGCACATCGGACAGCTGCGCAAAGAGCTGGGTGACCAGCTGTTCTCGCGTACGGCGGGCGGGCTCGCCTTCACCCCGGGTGGTCTCCGGCTGGCCAGCAGGGCGACGGAGCTCCTCGGCCTGCAGGACATCACGGTTCTCGAGGTGAGCGCGGCCGGGCAGGGCCGCCGGCTGCTGCGGGTCGGCGCGTCCAGCCTGTTCGCCGAGCACGCCGCCCCCGGGCTGATCGAGTTGTTCGCCAGCCGGGCCGCCGACCTCGATCTGGAGCTCAGCGTCCGCAACCCGAGCTCCTTCGTGGAGTCGCTGCTGGAGCGCTCCATCGACATCGCGATCGGCCCCCCACCGGCGGCACCGGACCCAGCCGTGTCCTTCCGGCCCGTCATGTACTACCGGATCGTCACCGTGGCCTCCCCCGACCATCCGCTCGCCGGAACCCAGCCCACGCCCCGCCAGCTGCGGGAACAGACCTGGCTGCTGGGCCCGTCCGCGGTCGCGGGCAGCGGTGCGATCCGGACACTGGTGCGCCGGCTGGGCGTACCCGATGATCGTCAGCAGATTTTTCAGAGCCATGCGGCAGCCCTGGAGGAGGCGAAACGGGGCCGGGGTGTGGCGGCGGCGCTGTCCTTCACCGTGGCGCCGGAGGTGCGTAAGGGTCATCTTGTGCAGTTCTGCGGCCCGCACGCGGGCATCGAGGACGTCTGGCACTCGATCACCCTCGCCGAGCCGGGCACGCCGTCAGCCGCTGGTGAGCTGGCCCGTTTCGCGTCCACACCGCGCGCGATCCAGGCGATGATGCGCGGCACCGGCGTCGCCGTCGCCCGCTTCAAGCCCTCCGTGCACGTGACCCTCTGGAGCTGAACCGGCCACCCGGCGTTGATCGTCCTCCGGAGCTGAACTCCAGCAGATCCCCGGCGACCCTGCCGAGATCACCGAAGGTCGCGGCGGGCAGCAGCCGATCGCAGAAGGGCAGGGCGGCGGCCATCGCCGCCACGCGCGGGGTGAAGCCAGGGGTGCCGGCGCGGGGATTCAACCAGATGATCCGGTACGCACGACGCCGCAACCTGGCCATCACAGCCGCCATCAGCTCCGGTGGGTCGCTGTCCCAGCCGTCCGAGGCGACGATGACGATGCCACCGCGGACCGCGTTGCCGTGATGCGACTCCAGAAGTGCGCCGAGGTTCGAGGCGATCCGGGTTCCGCCGTACCGGTCGGACACCGCGGCGCTCGCCTGCTCGATCGCCTCCCGCGCGGAGGTGCGCCGTAGCGCCGGGGTGAGCCGGGTCAGCGTCGTCGCGAAAGCGAACACCTCAGCGTCCGCCACCACCGTGAACGCCCGCATGAGCTGGAGGTACGCCGCCGCCTGCGCCCGCATCGACTCGCTCACGTCGCAGAGCAGGACAACCCGCCGGGGCCGGGGCTGCGGTCGTTCCCGGACCACGGTGACCACCTCCCACCCGGTACGCCGCGCCCGCGCGATGGTCGGCCGCAACGCGACCCGCCGCCCGGTCGGATCAGCGGCGTGCCGGCGACCGCGCCGCTGCGGCCAGCGGGTGAGAACGGCGCGCAGCGCATCACCGAGTGCCCGCGTCTGTGCCGCGTCGAGCTCCTCGAAGGGCCGATCGGCGAGGGCGGCGAGCGCGCTGGGCCGCAGTTCGGGCAGGCGGAGTTCGGACTCCTCACCGGACTCGTCAGCGCTCACGGCCGGCGGCAGCATCGCCCACGGCAGCCCTCCCCCGGCTGCGGCAGGCTCGTCCGCACCACCCGGTACCGCGACGTGGACACCGTCGTCACGCCTGCTCACCGGACCGGAGGCGCGGTTCAGCGGCAGCGGGGCGGCATCGTCGAAGATCGCGGCGAAGACCCTGTCGAACGCGGCGAGGTCGGCCCGCCTGCGCACCAGCACGACCCGCGCCGTCCAGTAGAGCGTGCTCCGCGACGTGGGCGGGCACACCTGCAGGGCCCGGGCCAGATCGTCGGTCTCGGTGATGCCGGCCGGCACCCCGGCACGCCGCAACCGGGCCACGAACGCGACAGCGAACGCGGCCCGATCGATGCCCCGCAGCAGCACCGGCGTGCTGTCGGCGGTGGATGACGGCACGGCCGGATCGGGGCTGGGTGACGGGGCGGCTGACAACGGTACGGTCGGGTCAGGGCCGGGTGACGGCCCAGATGACGACGGCAGCCACCGCCGCGGCGCCGACGACAACCGGGATCACGCGCTTGTAGACGGAGCTGCCGGCGATGCCGAGCAGGTCGAGGGCTTCGGGCTCCGCGCTGTCGATCGTGCGGGAGGGCGTCGAGGCGGTCCTGGCTTCGACTGCGGCCGGGGTCGCGGCGGCCTTGGTCAGATCGGCGCCGGGGACGTTGAGCGGGGCGATCGGCTCGGGTGTGCCCTCGGCCGTTTCGAGGCGACCGGCAGCCGGTTCGACGACTCCCGCGGACGGGTCCGGGACGACCGGCGGGGCAGCGGAGGTGTCGACGTCCGGTACGCCGGGGGCGACCGCGCCCAGCGCCACGCCGGAGTCGGGCGCGGTGGCGACGGCTGCCGCGGAGACGCCCGACGGCTCGCTGACGACAGCGGCCGGCGTCACGGCGGCAGGTGCGGAGGCGGCAGGTGCGGAGGCGGCAGGTGCGGAGGCGGCAGGTGCGGGAGATTTGTCCGCTGCCAGCATGGTCTCCAGGTTGGTGACGAACTGGGCGAGCAGCTTCCCCGACACCTCCTTGATCATGCCGCTGCCGAACTGCGCCAGCTTCCCGCTGATCTTGAGGTCGGTGTCCACGCTGACCTTGGTGCTGTCGTCGCCGGCGGGCGACAGTACCGCTGTCACCACCGCGGACGCGTTCCCCGCTGACCGGGCGTCGCGGCCCTTGGCGTCGATGACCGCGCGGTAGGCGGAGTCGTCCTTCTCGGTGAACTGGGCGGTACCCGTGAAATCGGAGATCACCGGGCCGACCTTGACCTTCACCTTGCCCTTGTAGACCTCGCCCTCCACCCCGGTGAGCTGGGCCCCGGGCATACACGGGGCGATGCCCTCAAGATCGGTCAGCACCTGCCAGGCCCGCTCGATCGGGGTGTGCACGGTGAACTCGTTGGTGATCTTCATGGGCGGCTCTCCTGAGAAACGGGCTCGGCTGCGGGAACAGGCGCGGCTGCGGGAACAGGCTCGGCTGCGGGAACGGCGTCGGCGACGAGGACCAGGTCGTCGGGGGTCTTGGCGATGGTTCCGATGGTGCGCAGTACGTCGGCGCCGGTCAGCTCGCTGACACCGAGGGCGGCGAGGGCGGACACCCAGTCGATGGTCTCGGCGAGTCCGGGCACCTTGTCCAGGTCGAGGCCGCGCACCCGGCCGATGAACTCGGTGGCGTCGCGGATCAGCGGTGCCGTGGCGGCCGGTACCGAGCGACGGACGATCTCGGCGGCGCGGGCCGGGGCGGGGAACTCGATCCAGTGGTAGAGGCAGCGGCGGCGCAGCGCGTCGTGCAGGTCGCGGCTGCGGTTGGAGGTGAGTACCACTACCGGCGGGCGGGTGGCGGCGAAGGTGCCGAGTTCGGGGACGGTGACGGCGGCCTCGCCGAGGAACTCGAAGAGCAGCGCCTCGAACTCGTCGTCGGCCCGGTCGATCTCGTCGATGAGCAGCACCGGCGGGGTGGGGCCGGCGTGGCGTACGGCCCGCAGGATCGGCCGCTCCTGGAGGAACTCGGTGGTGAACAGGTCCGCGTCGTCGACCGAGGTCCCGCGGGCCTCGGCCAGCCGGATGTGCAGGAGCTGGCGCTGGTAGTTCCACTCGTAGAGTGCCTCGCCGGCGGTCAGCCCCTCGTAGCACTGGAGCCGGATGAACGGGGTGTCGAGCGCCTGAGCGAGGGCCTTGGCCGCGGCGGTCTTGCCGACTCCGGGCTCGCCCTCGAGTAGCAGCGGCTTGCCGAGCCGCAGGGCCAGGAAGATCGCCATGGCGAGGCCGTCGTCGACCAGGTAGTCGACGGCGTCGAGCCGCTCGGCGACAGATTCCGGAGTGTTCACTGTCCCCCATCCGAGCCGGCGAGCAGCCGTTCGTAGTCGTCGCGGGTGTCGACGTCGATCGGCACCGTGCCGTCGGCCGCTACTTCGGTCACCGGGTGGCGGCCGGAGTGCAGCAGCTTCCACACCGCCTTGTCGGCGGGGTGGACGCCGGGCTGGTCGCCGAGGAGCAGGACGAGCCGGTCCGACTCCGGGGGGACACCCATGGCGCTAGGCCGCCGTGAACTTCTTCAGGCAGCCGGGGCAGCAGAACCAGTAGTCCTGGCCGTCCACCACGCCGTGCGGTGTGTCCGGCCCGATCACCACGGTCATCCCGCAGACCGGGTCGATCGCGGTGCGCGGCAAAACGGCGGAGACGGGTGAGGGCGCGGCGGGCGCCTCCGGATCGGGGAACGGGGCCGGCCCGACGGGCAGTGTCGGGCCGGCCACGAACTCCGGTCCGGCCTGGGCGAACGCCGCGGCCTCACCGTGCATGGCGGCCTTGTGCGGTGCGGACTGACGGGGAATGTCCTGGTGCGGGGCCGCGCGCAGGGGGGTCGTCTCAAGCGGGGGCTCGGCGGATCCGGCGGCGAGGCCGCCGACCCGGATCTCCCGGATTATCTCGGCCAGGATCGCGAGGGCGATCTCCTTGGGGGTACGGGCGCCGATGTCGATTCCCGCGTGCGAGTGGATCCTCCCGCGCTCCTCCTCGGTCAGCTCCATCCCGTCGAGCACGACGGCGGACCGCCGGTGGCTGGCGACGAGCGCGATCAGGCCGACGCCCGCGTCCAGGGCGGCCCGGATGGCCAGTTCCTCGTCGCGGCCCAGCCCGGCGACGACGGCCGCGACGGCGCCCTCGCAGCGCCCGGCGGGGGCGAGGTCGAAGTCGAGAAACTCCGCCAGCTCGGCCACGGCGGCGCCGATCGGGGTGTGACCGGTCACCGCGAGCAGCGGTTTCGGCAGTACCGGGCGCAGGAAGATCTCGATGGCTCCTCCGGAGTGGCAGGGGTTGACGACAACGAGCGCACCCGGGGTCTCCGGGAACTCGGCGGAGTCCTCGGGCAGCACCCGCAGCAGGATCGTGTTGCCGTCCCGCAGCGTGTCCAGGGCCGCGGCCCGCACCGACGTCTCCGCGCAGACCCCGCCGACGAAGCCCTCGATGGACCCGTCCGGCAGGATCACCGCGTCGTCGCCGGCCCGGGCGGAGGTGGGTTCCTGCGCCCGGACCACGGTGGCGTGCACGAACGGCCGGCGCGCGTCGGTCAGCTCACGCGCCCGCTCGGTGATGCTCGTCATCCCCACTCCTCAAGCCTGTACGGAAAGCCTGTACGGAAAGCCTGTACGGGCTCCCTAGATCGGCGGGGTTGCCTGGCCGCGCATCGCGTCCCAGACCCGGGACGGGGTGAGCGGCATGTCGGCGTGGCGGACACCGAACGGCTTGAGCGCGTCGACGACGGCGTTGACGATCGCCGGAGGCGAGCCCACGGTGGCCGACTCCCCCACACCCTTCGCGCCGATCGGGTGGTGCGGTGATGGGGTGACCGTGAAGCCGGTCTCCCAGTCGGGCACCTCCAGGGCGGTCGGGATCAGGTAGTCCATCAGCGAGGCGCCGAGGCAGTTGCCGTCCTCGTCGAAGGCGATCATCTCCATCAGGGCCATGCCGACGCCGTCGGTGAGCCCGCCGTGCACCTGCCCCTCGATGATCATCGGGTTGATCCGGGTGCCGCAGTCGTCGACGGCGATGAAGCGGCGGACCTTCACCTCGGCGGTGCCCGGGTCGATGTCGACAACGCAGATGTACGCCCCGTGCGGGTAGGTCAGGTTCGACGGGTTGTAGCAGATCTGCGCCTCGAGCCCGCCCTCCACACCGTCCGGCAGGTCACCGGCGCCGTGCGCCCGGAAGGCGATGTCCTGGATGGTGACCGACTTGTCCGGGTCGCCCTTCACCTGGAAGACGCCCTTCACCCAGTCCAGGTCGGCCACCGACACCTCGAGCATCGCCGAGGCGATCAGCTGCGCCTTGTCGCGGACCTTGCGGGCCACCAGGGCGGCCGCCGCACCGGAGACCGGCGTGGACCGGCTGCCGTAGGTGCCCAGCCCGAACGGGGTGTTGTCGGTGTCGCCGTGCACCACGTCGATGTCGGCCGGCGGGATGCCCAGTTCCTCGGCGATGATCTGGGCGAACGTGGTCTCGTGCCCCTGGCCCTGCGTCTTCACCGAGAGCCGGACGACGGCCTTGCCGGTCGGGTGCACCCGCAGCTCGCAGCCGTCGGCCATGCCGAGGCCTAGGATGTCCATGTTCTTGCGGGGGCCGGCACCGACCGCCTCGGTGAAGAACGCGATGCCGATGCCCATCAGCTCGCCCCTGGCCCGCTTGAGCGCCTGCTCCTTGCGCAGCTCCTCGTAGCCGGCCATCTCCATCGCGAGGCGCATGGTCGGCTCGTAGTCGCCGGAGTCGTACACCCAGCCGGTCTTGGTGGTGTAGGGGAACTGGTCGGGCTGGATGAAGTTCTTCAGGCGCAGCTCGGCCGGGTCCATCTCGAGCTCGTGGGCGAGAACGTCGACGATCCGCTCGACCAGGTAGACGGCCTCGGTGATGCGGAACGAGCAGGCGTACGCGACACCGCCCGGTGCCTTGTTCGTGTAGACCGCTGTCATCTTGCAGTGCGCGGCCTTGAGGTCGTAGCTGCCGGTGAAGACGCCGAAGAAGCCGGCCGGGTACTTCACCGGTGCCGCCGTGCCGTTGAACGCGCCGTGGTCGGCCAGCACGTTCGTACGGATGGCCAGGATCTTGCCCTCGGCCGTCGCCGCGATCTCCGCCCGCATGATGTAGTCCCGGGCGAAACCGGTGCTGATCAGGTTCTCCGAGCGGTCCTCCATCCACTTCACCGGCTTGCCGGTGACGATGGAGCCGACGATCGAGTGCACGTAACCCGGATAGATCGGCACCTTGTTGCCGAAGCCGCCGCCGATGTCCGGCGCGATCACCTGGATCTTGTGCTCCGGAATGCCGGCGACGATCGCGTAGAGGGTGCGGTGCGCGTGCGGCGCCTGGGTGGTCGACCAGAGCCGCAGCTTGCCCTCGACCGGGTCGAAGTCGGCGACCGAACCGCACGTCTCCATCGGCGCGGGGTGCACCCGCGGGTAGACGATGTCCTCCTTGACGATCACGTCGGCGGAGGCGAAGACCCGGTCGGTCTCCTCGGCGTCACCGGTCTCCCAGTCGAAGACGTGGTTGTTCGCCTTGCCCTCGAGGTCGTCGCGGATGATCGGCGCGTCCGGCTCGAGGGACTTGCGGACGTCGATCACCGGGTCGAGCACGTCGTACTCGACGTCGATCAGCTCGAGGGCGTCACGCGCCTGGTAGCGGTCCTCGGCGACGACGAACGCCACCTCCTGGCCCTGGAAGCGCACCTTGTCGGTGGCGAGCACGGCCTGCACGTCGTTGGAGAGCGTCGGCATCCAGGCCAGGCCGAGCCCCTTGAGGGTCTCGCCGGTGACGACGGCCTTGACACCCGGCGAGGCCTCGGCGGCGCTGGTGTCGATGCTGACGATCCTGGCGTGGGCGAACGGCGATCGCAGGATCGCCAGGTGCAGCATGCCGGGCAGCTGCACGTCGTCGACGAACCGGCCGCGGCCGCGCAGCAGCCGGGCGTCCTCCTTGCGCAGCATCCGGCCGAAACCGACCGGCTTCTGGTCGTTGTCCTCGAACTCGGTGAGCTTGACCTGCGATGGTTCCTGCGTCGTGGTCACTGGGCCGCCACCTCTTCCTTGGCCGCCGCCTCTTCCTTGGACGCAGCCTCTTCGTTGGACGCAGCCTCGTGGACAGCCGCCCAGCGGACCGAGCGGATGATCGACGAGTAACCCGTGCAGCGGCAGATCTGGCCGGAGATGGCCTCGCGGATCTCGCCCTCGGTCGGGTCCGGGTTCTTGTCGAGCAGCGCCCGGCAGGTCATCAGCATGCCCGGCGTGCAGAAACCGCACTGCAGGCCGTGGCACTGCCGGAAGCCCTCCTGGATCGGGTCCAGCTCGGCGCCGTTGGCCAGGCCCTCGACCGTACGGACCTGGTGGCCACCGGCCATCGCCGCCAGCACGGTGCACGACTTGACCGGCTCGTTGTCCAGCCAGACCACGCAGGTGCCGCAGTTGCTGGTGTCGCACCCCCAGTGGGTGCCGGTGAGGCCGAGCACGTCGCGCAGGAAGTGCACGAGCAGCAGCCGGCCCTCGATCTCCTTGGTGTACTCGACACCGTTGACGGTGATGGTGACCTGCATCTGCTAGCTCCTCGCCCGTTCCACAGCCTTACGGAGGGTGCGCCGGGTCAGCTCGTCGGCCAGGTGGCGCTTGTAGTCGGCGCTGCCCCGGGTGTCGGTGGCCGGGTCGCAGCTGCGGGCCGCGATCGCGCCGGCCAGCTCGTACAGGCTGTCGCCGGGAACGTTGCCGCGCAGGGCGGCGGAGATCTCCGGGATGCCGGTGGTGTTGGGGCCGACCGCGGCCAGGCCCACCCGGGCGTCGACGATCCGGCCGCCGTCGAGCCACACCGCGGCACCGGCGGAGACCACGGCCCAGTCGCCGGCGCGGCGTTCGACCTTCGCGTACGCGCTCGCCCCGCCCGGTCTTACCGGAATGCGGATCTCGGTGAGGATCTCGTTGTCCGCGACTGCCGTCTCGTACGGCCCGACGTGGAACTCCTCCATCGAGACGACCCGCTCGGCGCCGCCCGGGCCCCGGATGACGCAGCTGGCGTCGAGGGTCGTGCAGACGGCGGAAAGGTCCTCGGACGGGTCCGCCTGGCACAGCGAGCCGCCGAGCGTGCCCCGGTTGCGCACGATCGGGTCGGCGATCACCCGCTCCGCGTCCCGGAAGATCGGGAACACGGCGGCCAGCTCGTCGGACTCCAGCAGCTCACGGTGCCGCGTCATGGCCCCGATCCGCACCTCGTCGCCGCCGAGACGGATGTAGCCGAGCTCGCCGTGAAGATCGTTGATGTCGATGAGATATTCGAAATTGGCCAGCCGGAGCTTCATCATCGGGAGCAGGCTGTGACCGCCCGCCACCAGCCGGGCTGAGCTGCCCAGCCGCTCCAGCAGTCCAATCGCCTGGTCCACGCTCGTGGCGCGCTCGTACTCGAACGGAGCCGGCACCTGCACCCTGCACCTCCAGAATTCGCCGCCGACACTCGCGCGCCCGGTGTCCAATGTCAACAGCGACCTAAGCGTTCTCTTAAGTCGTCGTTGACGGGCCCGCGAAGATCACGGAGGGTGCGGGAATGCGCGACATCGTTGACGGCCTGCTGGCCTGGCGCACCGCGGGGATCCCGTTCGCGGTGGCGACCGTGGTGAGCACCTGGCGGTCGGCGCCCCGGCAGCCGGGAGCGGCGATGGCGGTCAACGCGCACGGTGAGGTGCTGGGCAGTGTCTCCGGTGGTTGCGTCGAGGGTGCCGTCTACGCCGCTGCGACCGAGGTGATCGAGACCGGAAAGGCGCAGAAGCAGACGTACGGCGTGAGCGACGGCGATGCTTTCGAAGTGGGTCTGACCTGCGGCGGGACGATCGAAGTCATGATCCAGCCGGATTCCGCGCTGACCGGCCTGGACTCCGTTCTGTCGGCGCTGGGAGAGGGGCGGCCGGTCGCCGCGGTGAGCGTCCCCGGCGCACAGATGGTCGTCTGGCCGGAGCGGACCGAAGGCACTCTCGGGGACGCCGAGTTGGATCGTAGTGCCGGGCAGCAGGCGGCCGGGATGCTCGCGCACGGGCGCAGTGGGGCCGTGACGGCGTGCGAGCGGGAGGTGTTCGTCCAGTCCTGGGCGGCGCCGGCCCGCATGATCGTGTTCGGGGCCATCGACTTCGCCTCGGCGGTGGCGCGGATCGGCAAGTTCCTCGGCTATCGGGTGACCGTCTGCGACGCCCGGGGCGTGTTCGCCACGCCCGCCCGGTTCCCCGACGTGGACGAGATCGTGGTGGAGTGGCCGCACCGCTACCTGGAGGGCACCGAGGTCGACGAGCGCACCGTGCTGTGCGTGCTCACCCACGACCCGAAGTTCGACGTCCCGCTGCTCGAGGTCGCCCTCCATACCCCCGCCCGGTACATCGGCGCCATGGGCAGCCGCCGCACCTGCGAGGACCGGCTCCGGCGCCTGCGCGAGTCGGGGGTGCCGGAGGAGGCGCTGTCCCGGTTGCGCGCCCCGATCGGGCTGGACCTGGGCGCCCGGACCCCGGAGGAGACAGCAGTCGCCATCGCCGCCGAGATCGTCGCCCTGTCGTGGGGCGGCTCGGGGGCCCCACTGACCGATCTGACCGCCCCGATCCACGGGTCGTGAGCGCGCGGGCAGCTCATTGGCCGGGCGGCGGGGTTTGGCCGGGACGGATCGCCTGGCCGGTCCACTCGTAGTTCGGGGACTTTGCGTGTCTCGTACAAAATACGGTTTTTTGGTCTATTGAAGTTATCCGCGTTTCATCAGGCGTCCTACGGCTGCCATTAGTTCGGAGGCCATTTCGTCGGCGCGGCCTTCTTGGGCGCCCTCGTGCATGCAGTGGCGGGCGTGGCCGTCGAGGAGGCCGAGGGCGACTTTGTCGAGGGCGGCCTGGATCGCGGAGATCTGGGTGAGGATGTCGATGCAGTAGCGATCCTCATCGACCATCCGGTCGATGCCGCGGACCTGGCCCTCGATCCGGCGCAGCCGCGACTGCAGGTTGTCCTTGGTGGCGGTGTAGCCGCGGGTCGGAGCAGGGTTGGTCATGCTCGCCATGATACAACCCCCCGGGGGTATAGCGCGCGTCACAGGCCGAATCGAGTGGTACCCCTGGGGGGTATGTGTATGGTGGGGGCATGAGAACTCCCGTGAAGCTGACCGCCTACGCCCTCGGCCTGGTGCTGGTGTTCGGCGCCGCGGCCGGGGCGGGGCGCGTGCTCGGACCCGACAACGAACCGGCACCGCCGCCCGCACACACCGATGCCCACTCCGATGCCCAGTCCGATGGCCACACCGATGGCCACGCTGGGGAGACGGCGCCGGCGGCGGGCCACCTCCCGGGCGGGCTGCAGGTCACCCAGGACGGCTACCGGCTGACTCCCGTCACCACCCGCCTCAGCACCGGCGCCGCGCAGCCGTTCCAGTTCCGGGTGATCGGGCCGGACGGCAAACCGGTCATCGCCTACACGCCCAACCACGAGAAGGACCTGCACCTGATCGTGGTCCGCCGTGACCTCTCCGGTTTCCAGCACGTGCACCCCACACTCGGCGCCGACGGCACCTGGAGCATCCCGCTCGCTGTGGACGACCCCGGGCAGTACCGGGTGTTCGCCGACTTCCAGCCGACCGGCCACGATCCGCTCACGCTCGGTGTCGACGTACCGGCTGCCGGCGACTATCAGCCGCTGCCGCTCCCGGCGCCGGCGATCGTCGCGGAGGCGGGCGACTACCTCGTCACGATCGGCGGTGACCTGGCCGCGGGCACGTCCTCGCAGCTGACGTTCACGGTGGCCAAGGACGGGCAGACGGTCACCGACCTCGAGCCGTACCTGGGAGCCTTCGGGCACCTGGTCGCGCTGCGTGACGGCGACCTGGCCTATCTCCACGTGCATCCGATCGACGCGAAGAGCCTGGCTTTCGCGGCCGAGGTTCCGTCGTCCGGGGTCTACCGTCTCTACCTGGATTTCAAGCACGACGGGAAGGTGCACACCGCCGAGTTCACCGTCGCCACGCTGGGCGTCGAAGCGCCGAAGCCCACCGAGCAGCCGGGGCACGACGCCGACGGCCACACCCACAACTGAGGAACCTCCGATGACCTTGCAGATCGCACCTCAGCGGATCGAACTGGCAATCGGCGGCATGACCTGCGCCTCGTGCGCGTCCCGGATCGAGAAGAAGCTCAACCGGATGGACGGCGTGACCGCCACCGTCAACTACGCCACCGAGAAGGCCACTGCCGTCGTCGACGGCGATGTCACCGCGGCCGACCTGATCGCCACGGTGGAGAAGACCGGTTACACGGCCGTTCTGCCCACCGTCGACGAGCCCGAGCCGGCGAAATGGGACCCGCTGCGGACCCGGCTCTGGGTGTCGGTCGCGCTGAGTGTGCCGGTCATCGTGCTGGCCATGGTCCCGGCGTGGCAGTTCACCTACTGGCAGTGGCTGTCGCTGACGCTGGCGGCGCCGGTCGTCGTCTACGGCGGGTGGCCGTTCCACCGGGCCGCCGCCGTCAACCTGCGGCACGGCGCGGCCACCATGGACACGCTTATCTCGATCGGCACGCTCGCCGCTTTCGGCTGGTCGCTGTGGGCGCTGTTCCTCGGTACCGCCGGGGAGCCGGGCATGACACACCCGTTCCGCATCGCGATCGAGCGCAGCGACGGTGCCGGCAACATCTATCTGGAGGCGGCTGCCGGGGTCACCACGTTCCTGCTGGCCGGGCGCTATTTCGAGAGCCGGTCCAAGCGGCGGGCGGGTGCGGCGCTGAAGGCCCTGCTCGAACTCGGCGCCAAGGACGTGGCGGTCCTGCGTGACAGCGCCGGGTCCGGGGCCGAAGCCGAGGTGCGGATTCCTATCGGTCAGCTTGCCGTGGGTGACCGGTTCGTGGTCCGGCCCGGCGAGAAGGTCGCCACCGACGGGGTTGTCGAGGACGGCTCCTCGGCGGTGGACCGCAGCATGATCACCGGCGAGAGCGTGCCTGTCGAAATCGGTCCGGGTGATCAGGTGGCCGGTGCGACGGTGAACGCCGGAGGACGGCTGGTCGTGCGGGCCACCCGGGTCGGCGCCGACACCCAGCTGGCGCAGATGGCCCGGCTCGTTGAGCAGGCGCAGGCCGGCAAGGCGGACGTGCAGCGGCTCGCCGATCGGATCTCCGGGGTCTTCGTACCGATCGTCATCGGTCTCGCGATGGCCACGCTCGGCTGGTGGTTCGGCACCGGGGGCGGCTGGACCGCCGCGTTCACCGCCGCCATCGCCGTGCTGATCATCGCGTGCCCGTGTGCGCTCGGCCTGGCCACGCCCACCGCGCTGCTGGTCGGAACCGGTCGCGGCGCTCAGCTCGGCATCCTGATCAAGGGCCCCGAGGTGCTCGAGTCGACCCGGCGCGTGGACACGGTCGTGCTGGACAAGACGGGCACGGTCACCACCGGCACGATGACGCTCGCCGGCGTCGTTCCCGCGCCCGGACAGGACCGGGACGAGCTGGTCCGCCTCGCCGCGGCCGCCGAGACCGGTTCTGAACACCCGATCGCCAGGGCGATCGCCGCCGAGCTGAGCGAGCCGGTCACGGTGAGTGATTTCACCAGCTTCGAGGGCTTGGGGGTACGGGCTACGCACGGCGACCGTACCGTCCTCGTCGGCCGGATGGCTCTGCTCCGTCGCGAGGGCTACGAGGTTCCGGCCTTCATCGAGGAGGCCGTGACGGCCGAGGAGGAAGCCGGGCGCACCGCGATCGTGGCCGGCTGGGACGGCGCCGCCCGTGGTGTCCTGTCGGTCGCCGACGCGATCAAGCCGACGAGTGCGGCGGCGGTCGCCGGGCTGCGCCGCCTCGGACTGCACCCGGTGCTGCTGACCGGCGACAACGAGACGGTGGCCCGGGCGGTGGCCGCCGAGGCGGGCATCGGTGAGGTGATCGCCGGGGTGCTGCCGGCTGACAAGGTGGACGTCGTGAAGCGGCTCCAGGCCTCCGGCAAGGTGGTCGCGATGGTGGGTGACGGGGTGAACGACGCGGCGGCGCTCGCTCAGGCTGATCTGGGATTGGCCATGGGCACGGGTACTGACGTGGCGATCGAGGCGTCCGATCTGACGCTGGTTCGCGGTGATCTGACGGCGGCGGTGGACGCCATCCGTCTCTCCCGGCGCACGCTGGGCATCATCAAGGGGAACCTGTTCTGGGCGTTCGCGTACAACGTGGCCGCGCTGCCGCTCGCCGCCGCCGGCCTGCTCAACCCGATGATCGCCGGCGCCGCGATGGCCTTCAGCTCCGTCTTCGTCGTCGCCAACAGCCTCCGCCTGCGCCGCTTCCACCCGGTTACCTGAGGCCCCAGCGATCTTGGACATCTGAGCCGGTCATGGGCGGCTCAGATGTCCAAGATCTATAGCGTGCGGTCGAGGGGTCAGTCGAGGACGGCCGTTACCGTGCCTGCCGCGACGGTGCGGTTGCCCTCGCGGACGGCGAAGCCGAGGCCCGCCTCCAGGGCGATCTCCTTGCCCAGCGTCACGGTCACCTCCTCACACGTGTCGCCGGGCATGACCAGGTCACGGTCACCAAGGTCCATCCCGCCGGACACGTCGGTGGTGTGGAAGTAGAACTGCGGCCGGTAGTCCGCGGCGAACGGCGTGTGCCGGCCGCCTTCCTCCTTCGTCAACGCGTACATCCGGGCCTGGAAGACCCGGTGCGGCCGCACGCTGCCGGGCGCGGCAACCACCTGGCCGCGCTGCACCTGCTCGCGCTTGATGCCGCGCAGCAGGACAGCGGCGTTGTCGCCGGCCTGCGCCGACTCCAGCACCTTGCCGAACATCTCCAGGCCGGTGGCGACGCTGGCGACGGTCGGGCCGAGGCCCACCACCTCCACCGGCTCGCCGGCGCGCAGCTCGCCGCGCTCCACCTTGCCGGTGACCACGGTGCCGCGGCCGCTGATCGACAGCACGTTCTCGATCGGCATCAGGAACGGCTCACCGAGCTCGCGGGGTGGCACCGGCACGTACTCGTCGACCGCGTCGAGCAGGTCCACGATCGAGCCCACCCAGTGCGGGTCACCCTCGAGGGCCTTGAGCGCGCTGACGCGCACCACCGGGACGTCGTCGCCGGGGAAACCGTACGCGCTGAGCAGCTCACGAACCTCCAGCTCGACCAGGTCGAGCAGCTCCGGGTCGTCCACCGCGTCGCTCTTGTTGAGGGCGACCACCAGGTACGGCACACCGACCCGCTGGGCGAGCAGCACGTGCTCACGGGTCTGCGGCATCGAACCGTCCTGCGCCGAGACGACCAGGATCGCACCGTCGACCTGCGCCGCCCCCGTGATCATGTTCTTCACGTAGTCGGCGTGACCGGGCATGTCGACGTGGGCGTAGTGGCGGTTCGGCGTCTCGTACTCGACGTGGGCGATGGTGATCGTGATCCCGCGCGCGGCCTCCTCCGGGGCCTTGTCGATCCCCTCGAACGCGACGTACCGGTTGGAGGCCGGGTCGCGGTCGGCGAGAACCTTGGTGATCGCGGCGGTCAGGGTCGTCTTGCCGTGGTCGACGTGACCCATCGTGCCGATGTTGACGTGCGGCTTGCTGCGGACGAACTGGCTCTTGGCCATCGTTGATCAATCCTCACTGGATGCGAGGCACAGGGGTGTCGCACGTCCCGATGCCATCCGGGGCGTGCCAGAACCGCGCACGGAGCAGCCACCCTTCCCCTGGGTTCTGCTGCTGGTGGGGAAGGGTCAGAGTCGCGTATCGACGCCGGTGCGGGTGGGTCCCGAGGCGGCCACGGATCCTGAAGCGGCCACGGATCCCGAGGCGGCCACGGATCCCGAGGCGGCCACGGATCCCGAGGCGGCCACGGATCCCGAGGCGGCCACGGATCCCGAGGCGGCCAGGGTGGAGGTGGGCCGCGAAGTGATCTCGGTGGGGAGAAGCGCGCACGCGGGAGCGGCCCCGAAGGGCTGCTGCAGACCGGGCGCGGTGAACATGCGGCAAGAGTAGCGACGGCCGTGATCGACCGCCAATGATTTCCACTCGCGCGCTCTGCACGCTTTCTGTGGCGCGCGAGCCTCTGAGGCACGCGCGTTCTCACGGACAACGAGGGCACAGCATGCGACCCCGCCCTGGCATCGGGCGGGGTCGCACGTGACGGGTCAGTCGACGGTTCGGCGGCCGCGGCCGTCGTTGGGGAGGTCGGCCTCGATGTGCTCCTTGCGCACCTCGCCGCCGACGGTCTGCTGGTCGGTGACGGTTTCCTTGCCGAGGCGTACGCGCTCGACCGGAACCGCCTCGGTCTCGACCACGGGCCGCTCGGCGTGCAGCGTGACCTCGTGCTCGCTCTCGGAGATGGCCGGGCCGGAGAAGGCCGCGTCCCGGTTGACGTCGGTGATCGGCTCTCGTTCGAGGCGGACCTCTTCGCGCTGGACCGGTACCTCGACCTGCTCGGTTTCGGTGGTCACGTACTTGCGGAGCCGGGCCCGGCCGGCTTCCTCGCGCTCGGTGCCGACGGTGAGCCGCTCCTCGGAACGCGTCATCGCGTCGTTGCCGGCCCGCACGCCGGTCGAGGAGGTGCCGGTCGTCGACGTGTCTGTGTGCCGGCCCTCGGTCCTGCTGCGGCCGGTCTTGTTGTAGCTGGAGTCGGTGTAATCGGTGTCGTTGTAGCTCGACTCGCTGTAGCTCGACTCGTTGTAGCCCGACTCGCCGGAGCCGGAGCCGGAGTCGCGGTAGCCGCTGCCGGCGGAGGAACCGGCCTGGTAAGCGCGGTAGCTCTCGTTCCAGTCGATGCCGTAGTGCTCGTAGAGGCGATCCACCTCGCCCCGGGTCAGCGGCTCGTCGTGGGAGGCGTCGACGTTCGGCGCGTCCTTGACGGTCGCCTTGTCGAAGGGAACGACCAGCCGATCGCCCTGGACGTCGGCGTCCTGCAGCGGTACGAGCGACTCGTGCAGGCCGAAGAGTCCGGTCTGGACGCTTGCCCAGGATGGCTGCCCGACGGCGTCGCTCCACACGGCACCGACTTTGCCGATCTTGTCGCCGTCACGGTCGTACACCTCACGGCCGTAAAGGGTGTTGACCTGCTCCTGCGTCACCACGGGGGGCTCCTTTCGTTCGGTTGACCCCTCGGTACCCGCCGCCTCGCCGCCCATGCGAAACGAAATTCGCCATTTCGAGACACACGATTCGTGTTTGACACCGATTCCGCGGAAATACGCGCGCGGCCACTAATTGATCGCACGGCATTGATGATCTGCCTGCCGGGATGGGACCGGATCGCCACGACTGCCACCACGAGGGGTGACAGTCGAGCGCCCGGTGAGGAGCGCCCGGTGAGGAGCGCCCGGTGAGGAGCGCCCGGTGAGGAGCGCCCGGTGAGGAGCGCCCGGTCTCGAGCGGCGCAGCCGGGCCGCTGATGTTGAGGGCTTTCCCACCTCGGGGACGTGTTTCCCGGCCACGAACGGGTGGCGGCAAGGGGTGACTTCAGAGCGGGTGGTGGTTGGTCGGGCAGCTGGCCCGGGATCTGGGGCTTCTGGTCGACGAGATGCCGGCGGCCGGTAGCTCCGCCGCCGCCCGGCTGCGGCGCGAGATGCTCGGCGGCAAGGGCGCGAACCAGGCGGTGGCGCTGGCGCAGCTGGGTGCCGCGCCGGTGCTGGTGGCGGTCTGCGGCGATGACGCGGACCGTGGCGCGCTGCTCCGGTGCTCAGCTCAGGGGGCGGCTGACGTCCCAGTGCTCGACGATGAGGAAGTCCTCGAAGCGCCAGATGTCCACCACCGCCTCGCCGGGACCGCCCTCGGCCGGGGTCAGGTGGTAGTGGGCGACCACGAACTCCGGGTCGGCGATCACGTGCTGCAACTCGAGGGTGCTCGTCGCGATCGGTGAGCTCTTGATGTATTCGATCCAGGCGTCCCGGCCGGACGGGGCGCCGGGGCCGTGCGTCACGAAATCCTCTCGGATGATCTCGTAGAGCACGTCGGCGTCGCCTTGCGCGAACCGGCCGAAAGCATCCAGGAACCGCCTCTTGTTCTCCGCCGCGACATCGATGTCAGTCATGTCCCCACGGTCGCACCAGCACGGCCGGATGTCGATCGCCGATCGGACATAGCAACGACGAGCGCGTTTGTCCGGCGTTTCCGCGATGTCTGCCCGGATGTCCGGCCGGGGTGCGCCCGGACGGTCAATAAACCGCCTGCGCCACACACCGGCAGGCGTTTCCATCACGCTATTACCTGCGCCGCACAACTGGCTGAAAGTACGTTTCTCAGCGGCGCCAGGTTCGCATCCGCGGCCATTCGTGAGGCGCATTCCCAAGCCGTTTCCGTATCGTGGAGGAATTCATGCTGAACGCGATCACCGCTGGAGTCATGCTCGTCTCGTCGCTGAGCGCTCCGGCCACGGGCCTGCAGCTCACGCCGCCACCACCCGAAGACATGATCATCAAGGTGGTCACCGCCAACGGCAGCGGCTGCCCGAAAGGGACAGCCGAGGTGACGGTCTCCCCGGACAACAAGGCGTTCACCGTCGCATACAGCCAGTTCGTCGCCCAGGTCGGGCCGGAGGCCAAACCGACCGACTTCCGCAAGAACTGTCAGCTTGCCCTGGACGTGCACGTCCCGGAGGGATTCACGTACGCGATCGCCGGCGCCGACTACCGCGGATACGCCGGTCTCGAAGAGGGCGCGACCGGTTCCGAGACGGCGAGCTACTACTTCCAGGGCCAGCGGGGCACCACCCGGGTCCGGCACGACTTCCAGGGTTACATGGCGGAGAACTGGCAGCGCAGCGACGCGGTCGAGCTCACGTCGACGTCGTTCCTGCCGTGCGGCGAGAAGCGGCATCTCAACGTGAACACCGAACTGCGGGTCAACGCCGGCACCGCGAAGAGCGCCACCACCAACTTCCTGACGATGGACTCCTCCGACGGCAACCTCGAGACCGTCTACCACCTCTCCTGGATGGAGTGCTGATCCATCCCGCTGCCCGGCCGGCGCTCAGGCACGTCATGCGGCCCTGATCATGTGCCCCAGCGTCCGGCCGGGCAAGATCAGCCCTCGCGCACGCGCCGGGTCACGCCCGGGGCCAGGGAGTCCGGCGAGGCGTGACCGACGGGATCAGCTAGGCCGCGGATCAGCGGGCGGTGGGATCAGCGGGGCGGACGAGGCCGGCGTTGAAGGCGGCGATGACCAGCTGGGCGCGGTCGCGGGCGGCGAGCTTGGCCAGCAGGTGGGTGATGTGCGTCTTCACCGTCTTGATCGAGATGACGAGGGCCGCGGCGATCTCGTCGTTGGAGAGACCGTTTCCAATCAGCGCCAGGACCTCCACCTCGCGGGGGGTGAGTCCGCGTGGCGGTGCGGCGGGACGCTCCCGGCGGGGCTCGGCGACGTAGTGGGCGACCAGCCGGGTCAGGATGGACGGGGCGAAGAGGGACTCGCCGCGGTGGGTACGGCGTACCGCGTCGAGCAGCTCCTCCGGGCGGGCGTCCTTGAGCAGGAACCCGGAGGCGCCGGCGTGCAGGGCGGCGTAGACGTATTCGTCGAGCTCGAACATGCTCAGCACGAGCACCCGGGCGCCGGACAGCACGGGGTCGGCGCAGATCCGGCGGGTCGCCTCCAGGCCGTCGAGTCCGGGCATGCGTACGTCCATCAGGATCACGTCGGGCCTGGTCGCGCGGGCCCGCACCACGGCGTCCGCACCGTCACCGGCCTGTCCCACCACGGTCAGGTCCGGCTCGTTCTCGATGATCATGGCAAGGCTCTGCCGGAGCAGCGGCTGATCATCCACCAGCAGAACCCGCACGCCGGTCACGGGCAGCCCTCGCCGGGCATGCGAGCGGCAGGAGGGGCGCCGGTCACGAGCCGGCCTCGTCCGGGATGCGGGCGGTCAGCCGGAAGCCGCCGTCCACCCGCTCGGCGGAGAGGGTGCCGCCGAGGCTGCCGATCCGTTCGCGCAGGCCGGCGAGACCGTGCCCCGCGCCCGGCACCGCCCGCCAGCCGCTTCCTCCAGGGCCCCGGTCGGCGACGCTGACGATCACGAAACTTCCGTCGCGGTGCACGCGCACGGTCACGTCGCACGGACCGGCGTGACGGGCCGCGTTGCTGAGGCCCTCACGTACCGTTCGGCACACCGCGACCTGCACACCGAGCGTGACCTCACCGAGCGGCTCGGCGTCGAGGCTCGGCCGCAGACCGGCGGTCCCGGCGGCCCGGACGATCTCCGGCAGGGCGTCCAGGTTCTCCAGCGGGGTACGCGGACCCGCCGCCCCCGGCTCCCGCAGCACCGTGAGCATCCGGCGCAGCTCCGAGGTGGCATGGCGACTCGCCTCCTCGATGTCGGCGAGTGCCGCACCCACCTCAGGCGGTTTCGGCAGGTGCCGGGTGCTCGCCGCCCGTACGGTGATCAGCCCCAGCCCGTGCGACACCAGGTCGTGCAGATCCCGGGCGATCCGCAGGCGCTCCGCCAGGATCGCCTCGGTGGCCGCCCACTCGGTGAGCCTGCGCTCGTAGTCCGCGCGGTCCGCCCGCCACCGCCGCACCGCCCAGTAGACCGCCGTCGCCGCACCGCCCGCGATCAGCGCCGGGAGCAGCTTGGCCATCGGCCCGGAGACACCGACCGTGCACATCGCCAGCAGCAGCACGATCGCAACGACGCCGATCACCGGGATCGCGCGGTTGCGCCAGGCCGGGCGCGGATGAGCCAACACCCGCCCGACTGTAGACGTCAGACCAGGGTCCTAGACGGGCCGAATGCCGCGAGGACCAGGGTCGGAGACCGTCCGGAAAGCTGCGAACCTGGTCCGATGTGCCCCGCACCGCACACCGGTTGACTGGCGCAATGATCACGATTGACCGAGTGTGCAAGAGCCGGGGCCGCACCCGGATCCTGCACGACATCAGCTTCGAGGCCCACCCCGGAAGGGTGACCGGCTTCCTCGGCCCCAACGGCGCCGGCAAGACGTCGACGCTGCGCATCCTGCTCGGGCTGGACCGGCCGCAGAGTGGATCCGCGCTTGTCGACGGGCGGCCGTACGCGGCCTGGGACCGCCCCCTGACCACCGTCGGCGCCCTGCTCGACGGCAGCGGCGCGCACCGGGCCAGGTCCGCCCGCGCCCACCTGAAGTGGGTGGCCACCAGCAACGGCATTCCGCGTTCCCGCGTCGGCGAGGTGCTCGACATCGTCGGCCTGGCCGGTGACGCGGGCAAGCGCGCCGGCCGCTACTCGCTGGGCATGAGCCGCCGGCTCGGCCTGGCCGCGGCGCTGCTCGGCGATCCGCGCGTGCTGATCCTGGACGAGCCGGTCAACGGCCTCGACCCGGCCGGAATCCGCTGGATGCGCACGTTCCTGCGGGACAGCGCCGACGAGGGCCGCACCGTGCTGCTCTCCAGCCACCTGATGGGCGAGCTGGCCGAGATCGCCGACGACCTGGTGATCATCGACCACGGCCGGGTGGTGGCCCGCGGCACCCTCACCGAGATCACCGGCACGCACCCGACGCTGGAGGACGCCTTCCTGGCCCTCACCGCCGCGGGGCAGCCGTGGTGAACCTGATCCGCGCCGAACTCCGCAAACTCCTCGGCCTGCCGACCGCCTGGGTGGGCCTGGTGGCCGGGCTGGTGGCCGCGCCCGCGCTGGTGCTGATCAACGCGCCCGCGACCAATCGCGCGCTCGCCGACGGCGCCTACGGCGATCCGTCCGACATGGGTTTTCAGAACCTCGGCATCGGCCTGCTCGGCGCGATGATCCTCGGCGTGGTCGCGGTGAGCAGCGAGTACACCAGCACCGGCGACGACGCACCCCGGGCCCGCCAGCTCACCGCGACGCTCACGGCGGTGCCGCGGCGCACGCGCCTGCTGGCCGCCAAGGCGGCGGCGCTCAGCCTGGTGGTCACGGTCCAGGGCACGCTGACGGCCGTCGCGACGCTTGCGCTCACCGACATGCTTCACGGTACGGTCGTCCCGGCACCCGAACCCCACCGTGTGGTCGCGGCCGTCCTCTACTGGCTGTTGATCGGCCTTCTCGCGTACGCGATAACGCTGATCGCCCGCAACGGCATCATCACGCTGACCGTGCTCATCGTGAACAGCTCCGTCGTGTCGGTCTCCTACCTGCTCACCAAGGTGACACCCGCGGCCGCCTATCTCCCGGACATCGTCGGCGCCCACATGTTCCTGCGCGGCATCGACACCCCCGTCGAGATCCCCCCACTCACCGCCGGACTCGTGATGACCGCCTGGGTGGCCGCCTTCCTGGCCCTCGCCACCTACCTCTTCAACCGGCGCGACGCATGAACGCCGCCGAGCCGAGGTGGGACGCGTGAACGCCGTCCGGGCGGAGCTGCTCAAGATGGTCACGTTGCCGTCGCTCTGGATCACCGCGTCGCTGACCTGGGCGGTGACGCTGCTGCTGCGGGCGGTCGGCGCACCCGGTCCGGTTCCGGCGTACACCGCACCCGGCCTGCTGGTGTTCGGGGTGCTCGCGGCGGCGCACGAGTATCAGGGCGGCGGCCAGATCCGGACCACCCTGCTCGCGATGCCCCGCCGGACGCCCCTGGCAGCCGCCAAGGTGACAGGCCTGATCATCGTCGCGCTCCCGGTCTGCGCCGTGGTGGCGCTGATCGGGGGCGAGGCCCGCTCGGTACTGCCGCTGACCCTGTCCACGCTCGTGGCAGCCGGTGCGGGCGGTGCGCTCCGGAACCCTGTCGCCGGGGTGGGGACCGTACTCACCGCGTACGTGATCGTTGGCCCTGTCCTTCGAGCCCGCTTCCCCGCGAGCGCGCCCTGGCTCCCCGACACCGCCCTGTTCGAGCCCGGCCACGCCCTGTCCGCCGCCCTGCTCTGGGCCGCCGCCACCCTCCTCCTCTCCTCCCTCCTCCTCCACCGTGACCCCTGACGGCCTCTCCCCACGATCTTGGACATCTGAGCCGGTCCTGGCCGGTCCAGATGTCCAAGATCGACGGGACCCACCGCACGGCCCGGGAAGCGTCCTAGGAACCCATCCCAGAACCTCCTGGCGAATGGCTATGGACCGTTGCGGGGGTTTCCTAGATTATTGCGCGCAGCGCTTGCGGCCATGACATGTACATGCATCGTTCAAGTCCGCGACGCCGCTTGCTCACATCCCTTGGCAGCCGGTGGAGATACAGCGATGACGGAACGAGCGACGCTTGCGGAGATCCGCGAGCGCACATACAAGCGGCGCGATGCGTGGTGGACGGTCTGGCTGGTCGATCCGCTCGCGGCGCGGCTGGTCTGGCTGGTGGCGCCGTGGCGCTGGGTCACGCCGAACAGGCTGACCCTCGGTGCGTTCCTGGTCGGCCTCGGTTCGGCCGCCGCCTTCTGGCAGGGCGGGTACGGGTGGCTGCTGACCGGCGCGCTGCTGTTCCATCTGAGCTTCGTGCTGGACTGCATGGACGGCAAGATCGCCCGGCTGAACGGGACCGGTTCGATCTTCGGCACGTGGCTGGACTACGTCTTCGACAGGTTGCGGGTGGTGACGTGCGCGTTCGGCCTGTTCGGCGGGCAGTACGTGCGCACGGGCGAAACCGTCTACCTGTGGCTGGCGGCGGCCGTGATCTTCCTGGACATGTTCCGCTACCTGAACGCGCTCCAGATGCAGAAGGTCAAGCTGGGCATGAAGGAGCGGCTGCTCGCGGCCTCCGACGCGGCGGGACGGCCCCGGCCGCAGTTCGTGGAGGAGGGTGACGAGGACGCCGTCGCCACGGCCGCGGAGAAGGCACGCGAGGCGGCGCGTGAGACGGTCGACGTGCACGGCGACTTCCGTACGCGATTCGGCCTCTTCGTCAGCGTCCGCGACTTCCTGCTGCGCCAGCGGATCCGGGCGCACGTGTTCAGCGGCATCGAGTTCATGATGTTCGTGTTCATCGTCGGGCCGGTGATCAGCCAGATCGTGGTGACCACGGTGATCTCCGGTGTGCTGCTGGGCGGGTTCGAGGCCCTGCTGGTCTACAAGCTGTGGACCACGACGAAGACCTTCGGCAAGCGGATCGCCAAGCTCCAGAAGGCGGCGGCCCAGGCACAGCCCGCCATGGTGTGAGCGCGCCGCGGCCGGCCCGCCGTGGATGGGGGCCGGCCGCAACGCACCGGGTGACTCAGGACAACCGCACCGGCACCACCTCCGGCGCTCCCAGCCGGGTGGCGTCCGCCGTCTCGTCGTCCTGCTGCTCCTGGGAGGCGCGCTCGGCCGCCACCCGCAGGCGGTAGTTCTCCACCTCACGCTCGCGCTGCTCGGCGGTCCAGCCCAGGACCCGGCCCATCAGCTCGGCCACGTCCGGCGCCGCCACGACGCCGCGGTCGAAGGTCTCGATCGAGATCCGGGTACGCCGGGTCAGCACGTCCACCAGGTGCCGGGCGCCCTCGGCGGCGGCCGCGTAGACGAACTCGGCCCGCAGGTAGTCGTCGGCGCCCTCCATCGGCCGGCCCAGATCCGGGTCCTCGCGGATCAGGTCGAGCAGCTCACCGGTGAGCGAGCCGTACCGGCCGAGCAGGTGCTCGACCCGTGCCACGTGCAGCCCCGACTCCGCGGCGAGCAGCGCCCGCCGGTTCCACAGCGCCGGATAGCCCTCCGCGCCGACGAGCGGCACCCGGTCCGTGACGCAGCGCGGCACCGACCGGCCCAGGCTGTGCACGCACGCGTCGACAGCGTCGCGGGCCATCACCCGGTACGTCGTGTACTTGCCGCCGGCGACCACGACCAGCCCCGGAACCGGGCTGCCCACCATGTGCTCGCGGGACAGCTTCGAGGTGGACTCCGACTCGCCGGAGAGCAGCGGGCGCAACCCGGCGTAGACGCCCTGCACGTCGGCCCGTTCCAGCGGCCGGGACAGGACCTTGTTCACCTCGGTCAGCAGGTAGTCGATGTCCTTGCTGGACGCCGCGGGGTGCGCCTTGTCCAGCGACCAGTCCGTGTCGGTGGTGCCGACGATCCAGTGCCGGCCCCACGGGATCACGAACAGCACGCTCGTCGTGGTCCGCAGGATCAGGCCGGTCGAGGACTGGATCCGGTCCCGGGGCACCACCAGGTGGATGCCCTTCGAGGCGCGGACGTGGAACTGGCCCCGCTCCCCGATCAGCGACTGGGTCTCGTCGGTCCACACCCCACTGGCGTTGATCACCTGCTGGGCGCGGATCTCGAAGGTCCGGTCGTGTTCGAGGTCGTGCACCCGTACCCCGGTGACCCGCTCACCCTCGCGGAGGAAGCCGATCACCTCGGTGCGCGAGACGACGTGGGCTCCGTACGCGGCGGCCGTCCGGGCCAGGAACATGGTGTGCCGGGCGTCGTCGAGCTGCGCGTCGTAGTACTGCAGCGCACCGACCAGCGAGTCACTGCGCAGCGCGGGGCAGGCGCGCAGGGCACCACGCCGGGTCAGGTGCCGGTGGTGCGGCACCCCGGAACCCGCGCCGGACATGGCCATCGTGTCGTAGAGGGTGACGCCGGCTCCCGCGTACAGGCGTTCCCAGCCGCGGTGCTTGAGCGGGTAGAGGAAGCGGACCGGGCGGGCCAGGTGCGGTGCGAGGCGCTGGAGGATCAGGCCGCGTTCCCGCAGCGCCTCGCGTACCAGCCCGAAGTCCAGCATCTCCAGGTAGCGCAGCCCGCCGTGGATCAGCTTGCTGGACCGGCTGGACGTGCCGGAGGCGAAGTCGCGCGCCTCGACGAGGCCCACGGTCAGTCCCCGTGTGACCGCGTCGAGCGCGCAACCCGCACCCACCACTCCCCCACCGATCACCAGCACGTCGACCTCGGCCCCGGCGAGGGAGCTCAGGGCGGCGTCCCGGTAGGACGGAGACAGAGCAGTCATGATCAGTCCACATCCACCCAGTCGAGGGTCCGCTGCACCGCCTTCTTCCACTTGCCGAAGCCCTCGTCACGCTGTTCCGCGGACCAGTCCGGCTGCCAGCGCTGCGACTCGTTCCAGTTGTCGCGGAGCTCGTCGGTCGACTTCCAGAAACCAACAGCAAGACCTGCGGCGTACGCGGCACCCAGCGCTGTCGTCTCGGCCACCACCGGACGGCTGACCGGGACACCGAGCACGTCCGCCTGGATCTGCATGCACAGGTTGTTGACGGTGATCCCGCCGTCGACCTTGAGCACGTCCAGCGTCACACCGGAGTCCTGCGCCATCGCCTCGACCACGTCGCGGGTCTGGTAGCAGATCGACTCCAGGGTGGCGCGGGCGATGTGCGCGCCGGTGTTGAACCGGGACAGCCCGACGATCGCGCCGCGCGCGTCCGAGCGCCAGTAGGGTGCGAACAGGCCGGAGAACGCCGGCACGAAGAACACCCCGCCGTTGTCCGGCACCGACGCGGCGAGCGACTCGCTCTCGGCCGCGCTGTTGATGATGTGCAGCTGGTCGCGCAGCCATTGGACGGCCGAGCCGGTCACCGCGATGGAGCCCTCGAGAGCGTAGACCGGGGCGGCGTCGCCGAACTTGTAGCAGACGGTGGTGAGCAGCCCGTTCTCCGACCGGACCAGGTTCGTTCCGGTGTTGAGGAGCATGAAATTGCCCGTACCGTAGGTGTTCTTGGCCTCGCCCGGCGCGAAACACACCTGGCCGACCGTCGCGGCCTGCTGGTCGCCGAGATCGCCGGTGAGCGGGACGTCACCACCCAGCGGGCCCGGCACGTGGGCCCTGCCGTAGGTGTTCGGATCCGACGACGGCCGGATCTCCGGCAGCATCTGCCGGGGGATGTCGAAGAACGAGAGCAGCTCGTCGTCCCAGTCGAGGGTCTCGAGGTTCATCAGCATGGTGCGGCTGGCGTTGGTGACGTCGGTGAGGTGGTTGCCGCCGTCGACGCCGCCGGTGATGTTCCAGATCAGCCAGCTGTCGGTGTTGCCGAAGATCGCGTCGCCGCGCTCGGCCGCCTCGCGGACACCGTCGACGTTCTCCAGAATCCATTGGATCTTGCCGCCGGAGAAGTAGGTGGCCGGCGGCAGGCCGGCCTTGCGGCGGATGATGTCACCGCGCCCGTCCCGGTCGAGGGCGGAGGCGATTCTGTCGGTACGGGTGTCCTGCCACACGATCGCGTTGTAGTACGGCCGTCCGGTGCGCCGGTCCCACACCACAGTGGTCTCGCGCTGGTTCGTGATGCCCACCGCGGCCAGATCGCTCGCCCCGAGGTTCGATTTCTG
Source organism: Actinoplanes sp. GCM10030250 (assembly GCF_042666575.1). NCBI lineage: Bacteria > Bacillati > Actinomycetota > Actinomycetes > Micromonosporales > Micromonosporaceae > Actinoplanes > Actinoplanes sp. GCM10030250. The sequence continues at coordinate 265,523 of NZ_JBHTDO010000003.1, forward strand.
CATGGCGGTACGCACGACGGCGACCGTCCGCTCCCAGATCTCGATCGGGTTGTGCTCGACCCAGCCGGCCTGCGGCAGGATCTGCTCGTGCTCGAGCTGGTGGCGGCCCACCTCGTTACCGCCATGGTCGAAGATCATGAACCTGGTGCTGGTGGTTCCCTGATCCACTGCGCCGACGAAGTCAGCCACGGTTGGCCTCCACGTTCTCTTCTGCTCGCGGGGTCGGCACCCGACCCGGTTCCGGGGGCTCGTCGATCGGCAGGAACCGACCGACCAGTTGCTGGTAGAGCCCGGCGCCGAGAATGCCACCGATGATCGGCGCGACGATCGGGATCCAGAAGTAGAGATACCCGGTCTGGTCGCGGAACGCGCCCCCGTAGCCCGTCAGGAAGCTGGCGAGTCGCGGGCCGAAGTCACGGGCCGGGTTGATCGCGTACCCGGCGTTGGTGCCCCACGCCATGCCGATCGCCACCACGATCAGGCCGATGACGAACGGCGCCAGGTTCGCCGCGGGCGGTGTGTTCGCCACGTCGGTCAGCGCGAGGATCAGGAACAGCAGGATCGCGGTGCCGATGATCTGGTCGCGGAACGCGCCCCACTCGCCGACCGGCAGCACGCCGTTGCCGGGCAGGGTGGAGAACACGCCCTGCGTCTTGATCGTCAGGCCGGGGTCCGCGGCGTGCAGCACCTCGGTGTAGTTCCAGCGCACCAGCAGCGCGGCGACGAACGCGCCGAGGAACTGGGCCAGTGAGTAGGGCAGTACCTTGCGCCACGAGAAGCCCTTGAAAACGGCGAGCGCGATGGTGACCGCCGGATTGAGATGGGCGCCGCTCACGCGGGCGGCGACATAGACGCCGAGTGTCACGCCGAGGCCCCAGGCCCAGGCGATGCTGTCGTGATCCCCGATGCCGGCCGCGGCGACCTGTGCCACCACTCCCACGCCGAACAGAATGAGAATCATCGTGCCGGCGAACTCAGCAACGAGTTCCCCGACCAGTCCGGGTGTTCTGGGTCGTGTAGCCATGCTCCCTCCCCCTGATCCGTTGCCTCGGACGCTAGGGAGGGGCCCGAAGTGGGGCAATGAACAGCGGTCGGCATTGTCGAACATCAATTACGGCGGGTCGTCACGCGGTGGCATAGAGTCCGAAACATGCCCGGAACGGTGCAGTCGATCGAGCGAGCGGCCGCGATCCTGCGGATCCTCGCCGGTGGGCCGGGCCGCCTGGGGCTGAGCGAGATCGCCCGCGCGCTGGACCTGGCCAAGGGCACCACCCACGGCATCCTGCGAACCCTGCAGATGGTCGGTTTCGTCGAGCAGGACCGGGTCTCCGGGCACTACCAGCTCGGCGGCGCCCTGCTGCACCTGGGCACCAGCTATCTCGACATCAACGAACTGCGATCCCGGTCGATCAACTGGGCCGATCCGCTGGCCGCCCGCAGCGGGGAGGCCGTGCGCATCGGTACGGTCCTCGAGGGCCGGGTCCTGGTGATACACCACGTCTTCCGCCCCGACGACACGTTCCAGACCCTCGACGTCGGTACGCTGCTGCCCCTGCACGCCACGGCGCTGGGCAAGGTGCTGCTGGCGTACCGGCCGTTCTCGGTGGGTGAGCTGGAGGCGTACACCCGCCTCACCGTCGTCGAACCGCGCGCCCTCGCCACCGCCCTGGAGCACGTGCGCGAGGTCGGCTGGGCCGCGGAGATCGAGGAGTTCCTGCTCGGCCAGGCGGCCATCGCCGCGCCGATCCGCGCCTACGGCGGCCTGGTCGTCGGCGCGATCGGCATCTCCGGACCGGTCGAGCGGCTCTGCGACAGCCGTTACCGGCCCCGCCCGAACCTCGTCACCTCCGTCCGCGACGCCGCTCGCGCCGTCTCGCGGGACCTGGGAGCAGCCCGATGACCGAGCGATACGTGGTCGCGATCGACCAGGGCACGACGTCCACCCGCTGCATCGTCTTCGACCGGCGCGGGCAGCTGGTGTCGCTCGCCCAGCAGGAACACAAACAACACTTCCCCAGGCCCGGGTGGGTCGAGCACGACGCCGCGGAGATCTGGCGCAACGTGGAGAAGCTCGCGCCGCGGGCGCTACGGATGGCCGGGATCTCACTCGAGCAGGTGGCCGCGCTGGGCATCGCGAACCAGCGGGAGACCACCGTCGTCTGGGATCGCAGCACCGGTACGCCTATCGGGCGCGCGATCATCTGGCAGGACACCCGTACCGACGCGCTGGTCCACGAACTGGCCGCCCGCCCGGACGCCAAGGAGGTCGAGGAACGCTCCGGCCTGCCGCTGGCCACCTACTTCTCCGGGCCGCGCCTGCGGTGGACCCTGGACCACACGCCCGGCCTGCGGGAACGGGCCGAACGCGGCGAGGTGCTCTGCGGAACCATGGAGACCTGGCTGATCTGGAACCTGACCGGCGGCCTGCACGTCACCGACGTGACGAACGCGAGCCGCACGATGCTGCTCGACGTCCACGCGCTGGACTGGTCGCCGAAATCCCTCGCGTTCTTCGGCATACCCCGGGCCATGCTGCCCGAGGTGCGGTCGTCGATCGGTGTCTTCGGCACGGCGACCGCGGCCTTCCCCGGCGTGCGGATCGGTGCGGCGCTCGGCGACCAGCAGGCGGCCCTGTTCGGGCAGACCTGTTTCACACCGGGCGAGGCGAAGTGCACGTACGGGACCGGCAGCTTCCTGCTGCTCAACACCGGCACCGAACCGGTACGGCCGGAACACGGGCTGCTCAGCACGGTGGCGTACCAGATCGCCGGCGAACCGGCCACGTACGCCCTCGAAGGCTCCATCGCGATCACCGGCTCGCTGGTGCAATGGTTCCGCGACCAGCTCGGGCTGATCTCCAGCGCGCCGGAGATCGAGACGCTCGCGCGCACCGTCGTGGACAACGGCGGCTGCTACATCGTCCCGGCCTTCTCCGGGCTCTACGCACCGTACTGGCGCAGTGAGGCGCGCGGCGTGATCGTGGGCCTGACGTCGTACATCACCAAGGGTCACCTGGCCCGGGCGGTGCTCGAGGCGACCGCGTGGCAGACGCGCGAGGTGGTCGACGCGATGAACGCGAACTCCGGGCTGACCCTGAGCACGCTCAAGGTCGACGGCGGGATGACCGCGGACAACCTGCTGATGCAGATGATCGCCGATGTGCTGGACGTGCCGCTGGTGCGGCCGCTCGCGGTGGAGACGGTGTCGCTGGGTGCGGCGTACGCGGCCGGGCTCGCGGTCGGTTACTGGCCGGATCTGGACGGGCTGCGCAGCAACTGGCACATCGCCGGGCAGTGGATGCCCGCCATGGACCCGGTGGTGCGCTCCACCGAGTTCGCCAACTGGCGGCGTGCGGTGGAGCGCACCTTCGACTGGATCCAGCCCACCTAGGCTCCGCGCCGGCCCTATTTTGTGGCGCGGCCGGTCAGCTTGTCGCGGAGCCGGTCCACCAGGCCGACGCCCGGGCCGACCAGCTTGTGGAAGAGCTCGGCGTTCGGTGCGGCCGGGTGCGGGCGGGTCGGTGCCAGCTTCTTGGCCGTCTCGACCTTGCCGGCCAGCTCCACCAGCTCCTCGTGGGGCACCACCCGCCGCAGCTCGGGGAACTGCTCGGACTCCTCGTCCTGCACGTGGTCGGCGAGCACGGTCTCCAGGGCGCGCAGCGCCTCGTCGAACTCGGGCGTCGACACGTCCAGGTCCTCGAGCCGCTTCATCGTCTGCTCGAGTTCCTTGTGCTCCTCGACGTCGTGCTCCACGGCCTTGTCGCCGCCGTCCAGGTACTTGCGCATGACCGGGTAGACGTACATCTCCTCGGCCACCGCGTGCCGCACCAGCTCGCTGATGGCGGTGTCGGTCAGGTCCCGGCGGATCATCGGATCCGCCACCGACCAGATGTTGCCGATCAGTGCGGTGACGTCACGGTGGTCGCTGACGAGGACGTCGATCACGTCCCCGCCGTTCTGGGGGCTCGTCACGGTTCCTCCTACAGGCATGGGCATGTGTACGACGTCCGCCTACCCGCGATCGGCCCGATCATGCCTCAGTAGGCGGCCGCACCCAGCTGGCGTGAGTCCGCCTCGCGGAAGCCTCGGCAGTGGCCGCAGACCAGGTAGGTGCGGCTCGGCTTGACCGGGAACAGCGGGATGAAGAACAGGGTGAACTTCGTGGAGCGCCGCAGCACCGACTGGGGCGCCTGGAAGCCGCAGATCTCGCAGGTCATGGTGCGGGTGGCGACCATGTGGTCCTTGGTCCGAAGACCGAACAGCAGGAACAACGGGTTCTCCCTCGACTCGGCGCGTCTCAATCATGGTGTTACCCATCCGCAAACTCCTCACCCGTCCCGGTAGGGTCCGGGCGCATGGTGAGAGGGTTCGGCGGGCTCTGGGCGGCGTACGCGATCAGCACGCTCGGCACCTGGCTCGCCTTCGACGCGTTCCCGCTGATCGCCATCCTGGCCCTGGACGCCGGCCCCGTACAGGTGTCGCTGCTGGCCGCGGCGGGTCTCGCGGTCGGTGCCGTGGTGGCGGTGCCGCTCGGTCCGTGGGTCGAGTTCCGCCGCAAGCGCCCGGTGATGATCGCGATGGACGTGATCCGGTTCACCGTGCTGCTCACCGTCCCGGTCGCGTACGCCCTCGGCCTGCTCACCCTCGCCCAGCTGATCGTGGTCTCGGTGGTGACCGCGGCGGCCGACATCACGTTCACCGCGGCGGCCGGCGCCTTCCTGAAGTGGCTGGTGCCACGTGATCAGCTGCTGACCGCCAACGCCCGGTTCGAGTCGACCATGTGGGTCGCGACCGTCGTCGGGCCACCGGCGGGCGGGGCTGCGGTCGGGTTGTTCGGGCCGGTGCTCACCGTCACCGCCAACGCGGTCAGTTTCCTGCTCTCCGCGGTCGCCCTGCGCGGCATCGGACGCGGCGAGCCGGTACCCGCTCCACCGGCACCGGCGACCGGGAAGATCCGTGAAGGGTGGCGTTTCCTGCTCACCCATCCGCGGCTGCGCCCGCTCTTCCTGAACACCATCCTGGTGAACGCCCTGATCATGGCACCCGCACCGCTGGTGGCCGTGCTGATGCTCAAGACCCTCGCATTTCCGCCCTGGCAATACGGGCTCGCGTTCGCCGTACCGTGCCTGGGTGGTCTTCTCGGGTCACGCCTGGCCCGGCGCCTGGTCGCCCGGCACGGCCACCACCGGGTCCTGGTCGTCGCCGGGACCCTGCGCGCGTGCTGGGGCATCGGCCTGGCGTTCCTGGTGCCCGGCCCGGCCGGGCTGGCTCTCGTGATGGTGATCGAATTCGGTCTGATCACCTCCGCGGGTGTCTACAACCCGGTGCTCGCCACCGAGCGCCTGACGCTGACCCCGCCGGACCGGGTGGCGCGGGTACTCACCGCCTGGTCGGTGACGAGCAAGGCCACGACCGCCGCCTGCACCGCCCTGTGGGGGCTGGTCGCCGCGGTCGCCGGCGTCCGGGGCGCGATCGCGATCGCCGGTGTGCTCCTGCTCGCGACCCCGCTGCTGCTGCCCCGCCGCCGCCCCCGCGATCCGGCAGCCGAGGTGTACCGGGCCGAAATCCTTCAGTAGGTGGCGCGCCGACCGACTTTGCCTGGTCGACGGTAGAAGCTCGAGAGGCAAAGGCAGGCTTGGCTGTGCAGAGTTCCGCGGTTTACGACCAGATCCCCGTTGTGCGTGCGACCGGCCGGGGCACCACCACCCTCTCCGCGTTCCACGACGCGCTGGTGGCCGCCGACATCGCCGTCTACAACCTGGTCCGGCTGTCGAGCGTGATCCCGCCCGGCACCAGCGTCGACCCCAGCGGCAAGGCACCGGTGCCGCAGGGCGCGTGGGGCGACAAGCTGTACTGTGTCTACGCCGAGCAGTACGCCACCGACCCCGGCGAGCAGGCGTGGGCCGGCATCGGCTGGGTCCAGCGCCTCGACGGCAAGGGCGGCCTGTTCGTCGAGCACGAGGGCACCAGCGAGGGCTACGTGACGAACGCGATCAAGAACAGCCTGCGTGACCTGGTCCGCGGCCACGAGGAGGGCTTCACCGACCCCGACTTCGTGGTGCACGGCGTGGTCTGCGAGAGCGACCCGGTCTGCGCGCTCGTCGTCGCCCCGTACGAGACCGCCACCTGGGCCGGCGCCGCCCGCCCGTGACCCGGCTGAACACGGCGCTGGCCGGCCGACAGGTCCGGCCCGCTCCGCCGGCAAAACGCCGTACAGTGATTTGACGCTCACCGTGTGAAACTCGAACGGTGTCCACACTCGGCAAACGCTGGCGGATCATCCTCACGGTCGGCGGCGCTCTGATCGCCGCCATCCTGGGCGCGGCGGCTCAGGAGGTTCTCGATACCAACATGCGCATGGCCGCGGCCGCCGTCGTTCTCGTCGGCCTGACGGCCATCGCCTCGTTCGCCGCCCTCGTGGCGCTCGTCGAGTCGAGGAAGAACGCCGATGTTGACCTCCTCGCGACGCTGCGGGGCGTGGCGGTTGTCCAGGAACGGTCCATGCAGCGCCTGGCCGGCGAGGTTGCAACACTGTCGAGGCACATCGGGCTGCGCGTCGACACGATGATGCTGTCCGAGCTGAACACCGGCAAGTCCCTCGACCACGACCGGACCGTCCAGTTGATGCTCACCGCCACCCGGGAACTGAAAATCCTGGATATCCTCATGGAGGACGGGCGGTGGCCGGACGAGGTCATGGACCGGGCGTACCAGGACAACGCGTTCGATGCGTTCTTCGCCGTGTTGCGCCGGCCCGGTGGCGTGTCGTACAAGCGGATCATCCAGGTGGCCGACCCGGCGCAGTCGCTGTGCCACGCCCAAACCCCGAACCTGATTCGGCACTGCCACACCATCCTGGAACTGCAGTCCCGGCAGGGCGCCAAGGCTTCGCTGCGAGTCACCCGGCAGCGGTTCCCGTTCAAATTCATCCTCATCGACGACAGCGCCGTGGTGCTGCAGTTGCAGGAGTACGGCGACAGCTCCGCGGATCTCCGGATCTGGGGCGAGGTCCTGATCACCGACCCGGGCAACCAGCTGATCGAGGTGTTCCGCAACATCTGGGACGAGATCATGGACGACCCCTCGACCAGGACGGTCAAGGTCGGGGACCTACCACCGAAACATCTTGTCGCCGAGGAACCGTCAGGCAGCCTTAACGGAAGCCGTCCGCCGGCGCCCGGCCACGATCACGATCGTCATGCTCGTGCCGAGAACGGCGAGGTACGCCACGAACGCCACGTGAGCGAACGACCAGACAGGGAACGTGGCCAGGGTGATCAGGGCACTGACCGTGAGGCACCCGTACGTCAGCCATGACTCGCTCCGCGGATGCCGCGCGGCCTTGCGGTAGGTCGGGATCGACGCCAGAGCATCGGCCAGGACGGCGAAACCGATCGCGAACTCACCCCGCCGGAGGAGGATCCAGAGCACGAGACCCGCGATCGACAGGACGCCGCAGGCCAGGTCTAGCCGGGTGACGGTCCATCGCGCCGACCGGCGAACCAGCAGGACGACGACGACCGCGGCCGGACCCAGACCGGTGAAAAGGGTGACCAGAGCTGGAAGCCCGGCGCCGTCGTGCACCTGCGCCGCGAACGCCACGGCCGGAGCTAGAGCCCAAATCGTCCACGTGACGGCATGGGGCTGAATTTGACCCTTGATCTGGCGGTACAGGTATGACGCCGCACCGGCTGAGTTGCAGAGCAGCGCGAGGAACACGAAGTTGGCGTTGATCAACAGTGGCTCCCGGCCTCTTTCCCGGCGAGCGTAGCGTCCGGCGCCGTCCCGATCCCCCGATATTCCGGCGTGGCGCGTGCTCTCCGTCACGGTCGAGGTGCGGAATCGTGTGCGGGGCGGGGAGGTTCGCGCTGACATGACGACAATCGGACTCATCGGCAGCGGCAACATCGGAAGCGCCGTGGCGCACCTCGCGGTGGCGGCCGGTCATGACGTGGTGCTGAGCAACTCCCGCGGACCCGAGACCCTCCAGGAACTGGTCTCCGAACTGGGACCCAGGGCCCGGGCGGCGACACCCGCCGAGGCGGCCTCGGGTGCGGACTTCGTGGTGGTGACCGTGCCGCTGAAGGCGTACCGGGAGGTTCCGGCGGACGCGCTGGCCGGCAAGATCGTCATCGACACGAACAACTACTACCCCGAGCGGGACGGTGTGTTCCCGGAGCTGGAGGACGGCTCCAGCACCACCGGTGAGCTGCTGCAGGGGCACCTTCCCCAGTCGCAGGTGGTGAAGGGCTTCAACAACATCTGGTACGGGCACCTGCGCTCGCTGGCCCGGCCGTCGGGTGCGGCGGACCGGTCGGCGCTGCCGATCGCCGGTGATGACGAGGGTGCCAAGAAGGTGGTCACCGAGTTCCTCGACAGCATCGGGTACGACAGCGTCGACGTGGGGCCGCTCGCGGAGAACTGGCGTACTCAGCGGGACACGCCGGTCTATGTCGGCACGTACGGGGAATACGGAGTACTGCCGGGTACTCCGGCGGGTGCGGATGTCGTACGCGAGAGGGTGTCCGCGGCGAAGCCCACCGCGGCCTGAACCTTCCTCCAGGTGAGGCCCGCCGCCAACGGGGCGTCGGCGGCGGGCCTCGCCGCCCTGAGAACCGCGAGGCGCGGGCCTCGCCGCCCCGGGACGGCGAGATGCCGGCCGGCCCGCTCGATCAGCCAGCGCGGGTGAGACGGGCGGCGGCCCGCTGCTTGAGAGCGAAGCCCTGCCGGGCTGCCTCGCGCAGTCTGGCCACCAGCGGTGAGCGTGAGCGCCGCACCCACGGGACCGCGACCTCGGTGGTCCCGTACTTCGACTTGTAGGAGTTGCCGCCGACGAAGTCGAACTCGGTGACGCCGCGGGCGCGGGCCCACCGCAGCGCGTGCCAGATCAGGGTCTCGTTCGGGCGCAGGTGCTGGTGTTCGCGGTAGCTCGCGCCGCCCCAGAAGTACATCGTGGTGTGGTGCCAGGGCAGGACCGCGGTGGCGATGGAGCGGCCCTCGGGGTCGCGGGCGCGCAGGAGCAGGATCCGGCCGGCGGGTGACAGGTGACGGATCAACGACCGAACTCTTTCCACCGAATAGGTGGGTACCAGATTCTGCTTGGCGAAAACGTCGCGTAATTGATCGTAGAATTCGTCGGCGAATGCGGGATCGCCGGTCACCTCTTCGATGGTGACGCCAGACTTCGCGGCCTTGCGGATGTTGCGGCGGCAGGCGCCGGACATCGCGGCGAAAAGATCGTCCTCCGGTGGTTCCAGGTTGATCACGGCGGTGGGTGCGGAGTCCCAGTGCAGGCCCAGGCCGGCCAGGTCGGGGGCGGCGAGGTCGGTGCCGGTCAGGAAACGGTCGCGCAGTTCGGCATGGGCGCAGCCCAGCTCGGAGAAGGCGAACGGCAGCAGGGCCCGCAGGGCGGACCGGCGCGGCACCGCCGGGTCGAGGTTGAAGCCCAGGTAGGACGTGGTCCAGCCGGCCATCGGGCTGCCCAGGATGCGCAGGCCGTACTTCTTGGTGATCAGGCCGGTGAAGTGGCCGACCGGGGTGGCACCGTCGGTGACGGTGGCGAGAACGGGCTCCGCCTTCTGGCATTGCGCCACGAAAGAGATCCACTCCGGAGTGTGGAAGATCAGGCGATCGGGGTACGCCGCCCGGTCGGCCCAGAGCGCAGCCGAGGGCTCCACCCGTTGCAGTCGCAGCATGAAGTCCCCGCTCGAAATAGGATCGCCGCGACAGGATCCTCCACCGCGTGTCCATTCCGCAAGGAACCGATCGGGCTATTCCCATTTGACATGAGCGTTATTCGCGTTCGTTATGACAATTGCTACTGCCGCAGTCCCCACGCATTTGCCAAGGTTGGTGGAAGAGCGTCCGTGGACAAACGGCCGCACAGCGAGTGGCCGTGGAACGAGCGGGAGGAAGCCGTGCCGACGGCGATCAGAAAACGCCTGAACGAGCTGGGCCTGCGCAGCCGCCTCCGGGCCCGGCCCCGGACTCAGGGCCGCATCCTGGCGCCCGCCGGGCTCCTGCGCCGCCTGCCCAGCGCCCCCGGCCTCTACTTCCCCTTCTACCACGACGTCCCCGCGGAGTATGGCGACGATCTCCGCCACCACCTGCGCACGCTCAGCCGCATCGGCCCGATGGTCTCGTGGGAGGAGGCGCTCGCCGTCCTCGCCGGGAAGCGGGAGCTGACCGGGCCGGTGTTCTGCCTCTCCTTCGACGACGCCCACCTCACCTGGCGCGACGTGGCCGCACCGCTGCTGCTGGAACTGCGGGTGCCCGCGATGTTCTTCCTGACCTCCGGCATGGTCGGCGAGCCAGGCAACCTGACCTGGCAGGACTGTCGTGACCTGGTGGCGGCCGGTTTCGACTTCGGCTCGCACACGATCAGCCACACCCGGCTGGCCGACCAGGGCGACAGCGAGGCGGCCCGGGAGATCCGCGGCTCGAAACACCTGATCGAACACGAGCTCGGTGTCGAAATCAGGGACTTCGCCGCACCGTACGGTCACCCGGCAGTTGATTTTCGGGAGCGCGACGTGCGCACGGCCCGTGACGCGGGTTATCGCAGCTTCGCCACGACGCTGCGGCCCGCCATGCACCCGGGCGATTCCCCCATGTGGATCCGCCGGCAGGGTCTGCACCCGGCCTGGCCGATCATGGCAGTGAGGACCCGTGTCCATGACTGACGCCCGCATCTACCTCTCCCCTCCGGACGTCAGCGATCTGGAACGCAAGCTGTTGCTGCAGGCGTTCGACTCGAACTGGGTGGCGCCTGTCGGCCCCGACCTGGACGCGTTCGAGGAGCGGGTGGCCGAGCTGGTGGGTGTGCGGCACGCGGTGGCGCTGAGCAGCGGCACCGCGGCTCTGCATCTGGCGCTGATCGCCGCCGGGGTGCGCCGGGGCGACACCGTGCTGGTGCCGTCGTTCACCTTCGCCGCCACCGCGAACGCGGTCGCCTACCTGGGTGCCCGGCCGGTCTTCGTGGACAGTACGCCGGAGAGCTGGAACGTCGACCCCGCCCTGGTCGCCGAGGAGCTGCGGGTCCGGGCCGAGCGCGGCGAGTTGCCCCGCGCGGTGATCGCCGTGGACATGTACGGGCAGTGCGCCGACTACGACCCGCTGCTGACCGCCTGCGACCGCTACGGCGTCCCGCTGATCGAGGACGCCGCGGAGGCGCTCGGCGCGACCTACCAGGGCCGGGCCGCCGGGTCGTTCGGCCTGGCCGGAGTCCTGTCGTTCAACGGCAACAAGATCATCACGACCGGTGGTGGCGGCATGCTCGTCACCGACGACAGCCGGATGGCCCAGCAGGCCCGGCACCTGGCCACCCAGGCCCGCGAGCCGGTGCCGCACTACGAGCACCGCAGCGTCGGCTACAACTACCGGCTGAGCAATCTGCTCGCCGCTGTCGGCCGGGGCCAGCTGATCCGTCTCGAGCAGATGATCGCCGCCCGCCGGGAGACCTTCGAGTTCTACCGGGCACAGCTGAGCGACCTGGAGTTCATGCCGATCGCCGGGTACGGGGTGCCCAACTACTGGCTGACCTGCGCGCTGGCGGCCGACGGCGCTCAACGGGACCGCATCCTCGCCGAGCTGAACGGCCGCGACATCGAGGCGCGCCCGGCCTGGAAACCGATGCACCTGCAGCCGGTCTTCGCCGACTGCGTGGCGCGCGGCGGAGAGGTCAGCGCCGACCTCTTCGGCCGTGGCGTCTGCCTGCCGAGCGGCTCCGCCCTCACCGCCCACGACAGAGAGCGGGTCGTGGAAGCGGTCCGTTCCGTGCAGAAGGGATGACGGGGCGGATGCGCATCGTCTACATCCATCAGTACTACTGCAATCCGCAGATGGCCGGCGGGATCCGCTCCTACGAGCAGGCCCGCCGGCTTGTCGCCCGCGGCCACTCCGTCGACGTCATCACCACCGACATCACCCCGGGCGCCCGGGATCTCGGCTGGCGGGTGACCGAGGAGGACGGGGTTACCGTCCACTGGTTCCGCGTTCCGTACGACAACCACATGTCGTTCGCCCGCCGGCTGCGCGCGTTCGCCGAGTTCATGGTTTTGGCCGGGGCGAAGGCGGCCCGGTTGAGAGCGGACCTGGTCTTCGCCACCAGCACACCGCTCACCGTCGCGGTGCCCGGCGTGATGGCCGCGAAGCTGCGCCGGGTGCCGTTCGTCTTCGAGGTCCGTGACCTGTGGCCGGAGGTGCCGATCGAGATGGGCGCCCTGCGCAACCCGGTGGCCCGCCGGTTGGCCGGTGCGCTGGCGAACTTCGCCTATCGCAACGCCGCCGAGGTGGTCGCCCTCTCCCCCGGCATGGCCGCCGGTGTCGTCGCCCGCCGGCCGGGCACACCGACCACTGTCATCCCGAACGCCGCCGACCTGGACCTGTTCGCCGTCGACCCGGAGGCGGTCCGCCGGTTCCGGGCCGAGCACCGCTGGCTCGGTGACCGGCCGCTGCTCGTCTACACCGGTGCGCTCGGCGCGGTCAACGGCGTGGAGTACCTGGTGCGGGCCTTCGACCGGATCCGCGAGCTGGACCCGGAGATCCAGCTGCTGATCGTGGGCCACGGCAGGGAGTGGGAGTCCACCCGGGAACTGGCCGCGGGCAACCCCAACGTGCACATGTGGGAGAAGGTCCCGAAGTCCGAGCTGCCGGTGATCCTCGGCGCCGCCACCATGTCGTCGAGCACGGTGCGCCCGATCCGCGGCCTCTGGGACAACTCGGCGAACAAGTTCTTCGACGCGCTCGCCGCGTCCCGGCCGATCGCCATCAACTACGGCGGCTGGCAGGCCGACCTGCTCCGGGAGACCGGCGCCGGGCTGGTGCTGGACCCGGAGAACACCGGTGAGGCGGGCGAGGTCCTGGCCCGGCACCTGCGCGACGAGCTGTGGCTGCGCCGGGCCCGGGAGGCCGCGCACCGGCTGGCCGTCGAGCGGTTCTCCCGGGACATGCTCTTCGACCGTTTCGAGCAAGTCCTGAACCGGGCCGCTGATGAGCGCCGGGCACTCCTGACGAGCGGGGGATAGTCAGCGTGGAACTGCGTGCTTATGTACGGGCGTGCCGGCGCCGATGGCTCTGGCTGGTGGTGCCGGTGCTGGTGGCGACCGCCGTCGCGGCCGGGCTGACGCTGACCGCGGCGCCCGCTCACCGGTCCTCGATGGTGCTCTTCGTGACCGGCGGCAACGGCGACCCGGACGCCGGCGCGCGCCGGCTGAACTCGTACATCGCCCTGCTCACCGGGCCCCGGGTGGCGCAGGGTGTGGTGGACCGGATCGGGCCGGAGGTGACCTCGGCGCAGGTGCAGAAGAGCCTCTCCGCCCAGGTCCGGGAGGGCACCGATCTGCTGGTCATCTCCGCCACCGCCGAGTCGCCCGCACAGAGCCGGCAGATCGTCACTACCGCCGCCGCGGTGCTCGTCGGCCTGGCCCGGCAGATCGGCACGACCGGCGAGCAGGACGGGCCCGCGCCGGCCGTCTCGATCGTCCAGGACGCCGAGACCACCCAGGAACCCGGCAACCTGCTGCGCAACCTCGGCTTCTCCGCCGTGCTCGGCCTGCTGATCGGGGCGATCGCGGTCGCGGTCCGGGAGGCCACGGCCAAGACCGTCGCCGAGGAGGACGACCTGCGCGGTCTCGGGCTGGACACGATCGGGGTGATCGCGCTCGGCCGCCCGGCCCGCTCCGAGCACCCGGACCAGGCGCTCGCCGAGGCGTTCCGGCGGTTGCGCAGCCTGATGCCGAACCTCGTCGATCCGCATCGCGGCACCGCCCGGGGCCGGTCGCTGCTGCTCACCGGCTCGCACCGCAAGGAGGGCACCACCGCCGTCACCTGCGGGCTGGCGATAGCGATGGCCGAGACCGGCGCCCGGGTGGTGCTCGTCGACGCGAACATGCGCCACCCCGGCGTGGGGCGCTACCTGGCCCTCGACGCGGCACCCGGCCTGGCCGAGGTGCTCGCCGGCACGGCCCGGGTGCCGGACGTGCTCCAGAGCTCGCTGAACGGCCGGGTCACCGTGCTGCCGGCCGGTGAGCACGCCCCCGACCCGGGCGAGATCCTGGCCTCGCCGCGGCTCGGCGCCACCGTCCGGACGCTCACCGAGCGGTTCGACATCGTGCTGGTGGACGGGCCGGCCCTGCACGGCGTGGCGGACGCGGCCGTGCTGAGCCAGGTGACCGACAAGGCGCTGCTGGTGGTGCGGGCCAACCACACCCGTACGGCCGACGTGCGCAAGTCGATGGACCTGCTGGAACGCGTCGGCGCCGAGATGGCGGGCGCGGTGCTCAACGCGCTGCCGCGCAAGCTGCCGACCGGCAAGGACTGGCACGAGGTGGTGGCCGAGGTGCAGCCCGCCGAGGCCGGTCTGGGCCTGTTCGGTGACGCGGCGACCGCCCGGCCGCCCCGCTGGGACGACACGTTCGTCTCGCTGCCGACGATCGGCACCGCCCGGGGCCGGGCCCCGGTGGTCAAGGGCGTGATCAGCGGGGAGAAGCCCGCCGCCGAGGAGCCGAGGCAGGAGAAGGTCCGCGGCTGGGCCCGGGTCTTCACCACACCTGCTCCGGAAGAGCCTCACCTACCCGTCCAGCGCAATTCCGACGAGTCGGACCCGCCGGAGGAGACGCCGAAGGACGGGGCGACACCGAAGGACGAGGAGAAACGAGCCGGTGAGTGACGTCAAGGAGGTAGAGCCACTCAGCAGGCGGATGCTCCGTGAGCCGTACGTCCAACTGCTGGCCTCCCAGGTGCTCACCGGCGGCGTCGCCCTGGCCGCCAACATCCTGATGGTCCGCTCGCTGACACCCACCCACCGCGGTGAGGTCGCCCTGATGCTGCAGGTCGTCTACCTGGTGACCCAGTTCCTGCTGCTGGGCACCGAGCGCAGCTTCGTGGCGAGCTATCACCAGGTCTCACCGGCGCCCGCCGTCCGCGCGTACGCCCGCCTGCTGCTCCTCCCGTTCGGACTGTTCCTGACCGCCGCCGTGGTGTACGCGCTCGTCGCTCCGCACCGGCTCACCCCCGGCCCGGTGATCATCGCGATGCTCGCCTGGTACGCGCTGATCGAGGCCGCCGCTCTCGCCACCCGGTCGATCGCGATCGCCGTCGGCCGGGTCCGCGACTTCCTGCTGTGCCGGGTGATCGAGGCCCTGCTGCTGCTGGCCACGCTGATCGGCCTCTACCTGAACGGTGCGGCGAACCCGGCCGTGTGGTTCCTGGCCTACCTGTTCGCCGGCGCGCTGCCCACCATCGTCTACGTGATCCTGTGGCTGCGGCTGCCGGTGCTGCCCGGTTCCGCACCGTCCGGGCCCGAGCAGAACCGCCTGGTCCGGCGCGAGGGCCTGGCGCTGTTCCCGGCGGCGATCTCCAACATGGCGATGCTGCGAGTGGACCGCCTGGTCATCCCGGCGCTGGCGTCGACCGCCGCGCTCGGGCTCTACACGTCCGTCGCCACCATGACCGAGCTGCTCGCCTGGCCGCTCCGGGCGTACGCCGACTCCCGTCTGGGCCGCTGGCGGGCCTCGCACAACGACGGCGGCCTGCACGCCAAGCCGATCGTGGTGGCCGCCGCCGTCTACAGCCTGGTCGTCGTCCCGATCGTGGCCGGCGGCCTGTACCTGCTGATCGAACCCGTCTTCGGCCACGAGTACGCCCCGGCCAAGGCCGTCGTCCTCCCGCTGGTCGTCGCCGCCGGCCTGTACGGGGTCTCCCGTGTCGCTCTCGGCCTGCTGATCGCCAAGGGGCACAGCGGCATGGTGTCGACCGCCGAGATCACCGGTTTCGTGGTCAGCTTCGCCGCCTACGTGCTCCTCATCCCCAAGCTCGGCATCCTCGGCGCGGCCTACGGCTCCCTGCTCGGTTACGGCACCTGCCTGATCTTCGCGCTGATCACCACGATCGCGGTACGGGACCGGAGACGCGAGCCGTGACCTCGCGTGCCTTCCTCGCACCGGGACTGATGCTGGTCCTGGTGACCATCGGCGGCCGGTACACCCTGGACCGGGCCGGCCTGGTCGACCTGGCCTGGGTCGACCTGCGGGTGATCGGCCTGATCGTCGCCGTGGTCCTGCTGGCGATCGAGGCGGCCCGCCGTCCGCCGAGCACGACCTCGCGGAAAGAGGGCTGGCTGCTCGCGGCCCTGCTGTTCTTCCTGTTCCAGATCGCGTCGGCGCTGTGGGCACCGCCCGCCTCGCGGATCGGGCCGCAGACCCTCGACCTGGTCCTGCTGGGCGTGCTGGTGCTGGCTTTCTACGTGTACGCCACCGGTGACCCGGACCGGGCCATCAGGCTGGTCTTCCAGCTGCTGTTCGCCGTCGCGATCGTCTTCGCCCTGGCGGCGATCTTCATCAGCGGCCCGGGTGAGCAGGGCCGGTACTCGGCGTTCGGCGGCGGCCCGAACGTCTTCGTCCGGATCGAGCTGCTCGGCGTGATCAGCGCGGTCGCGATGTTCCTGCTCACCGGGCGCTGGTGGCCGCTGCTGGTGACACCGCTCTTCCTGCTGGCGGCGGTGCTGTCCGGGTCGCGGGCCGGCCTGCTCGCGGGCGGGGTGGTGGGTTTCGCCGCGCTGCTCAAGCTCCGGCACCGGCTGCGTACCGGCCCGGTGGTGGCCGCCGGTGTGCTGCTGCTGGGCGTGGGCGCCGCGCTGTGGGCCTTCGCCCCGCCGGCCTTCACCGACCTCTTCCAGGAGCGGTTCGTTGAACAGACCGTGCAGGAACAATATCTCTCCGACCGGACCTCGATCTGGGCGGCCGCGTGGAACCTCTTCCTCGATCATCCGGTCGCCGGTACGGGACTCGACGGCTTCTACGGCGTGATCGGCGTCAACCAAGCTGTCGAGTACCCCCACAACTATCTGCTCGCCGTGGCCGCCGAGGGCGGGCTCGCCGGGCTCGGCCTGCTCACCGCGTCGCTGGTGCTCTGGACCCGGGTCGTGCACGGTGGCGGGCAGCGCCCGATGCTGACCGGGCTCGCCGTGGCGTCGGCCGTGTTCGTGGCACTGAGCAGCCTCTTCTCGGGTGACTACTACGACTCCCGGCTGGCCTGGATCTTCGCCGCGCTGGCCGCCGCGGCCGCCCTGACACCGGTCCGCACGCAGCCGGCCGGTGCCCGGGAGTTAGCGAGGGCGGGGCGATGAAGCGCCGCACCGTGCTGGTCGCCATGGGCCTCGGCGTGGCGGGTGCCGCCACCGCTGCCGCACACGCCGTGCGCAGCCACGAGAACGTCCCGGAGATCCACGATCCGATGCCCGGGGCGGCACCGGCGACCCAGGACGCCCTCAAGGTGAAGCCGGTCGCGTTCTGGACCGGCGTCTTCATGAAGAGCTGGGACTACTCCTACAGCAACGGGGTGCCGCTGAGCCGCTCGGCGGACAGCCGCGACCACTACGACCTGGCGTACGACGTCGACGGCTGCGTGGCCATGTTCCGGGCCACCGACCAGCGCCGCTTCCTGGACCGGGCGCTGATGTTCGTGGAGAACGTGGTGGCCGCCGCGAAGCCCTCGACGAGCCTGCCGGACAGCCGGTTCAGGGACGAGTATCAGGGCTGGGCGTCGCGGAAGTCCGGGGAGGGCGGCGACGAGGTCCCGCTCTACGAGAGCTACTTCTGGCGGTACGCGACGTCGCTGCTGGTCGCGATCCACGACAACCCGGGCGTCTTCGGCGACACCGGATACCGCACGCGGTACGACCGACTGCTCGCCTTCGCCGAGATCCAGATCTTCCAGAAGTGGTACGACCGGGGCGCCGACGACACGATCTACCGGGAGCGCACGCACATGGCGTCGCACTGGGGCCTGATCGCGCTCAACCTGTCGCTGCTCACCGGCGACGCGGCCCGCCGGGTGCGGTACCAGAAGGTCGCCGACACGATCAGCACCCGGCTGCGCGGGCAGCTGCGCCGCAACCCGGCCGAGCCGACGGCCTACTTCTGGAGCGACGTCTGGGAGTCGGCGAAACGGCCAGGGCAGGACGTGGGTCACGGCAACGGCGTCATCACGTACGTCGTGGAGGCCCGCGACCGCGGCAGATCCTGGACCGGCGCCGACATGGCCGCCTTCTGTGCCCTGCTCACCAAGGTGGTCTGGCCGTCCGGCACGACCTACCGGATGTACGTCGACGGCACCGGCTCGGACAACGGCTGGTTCGCCGACGGCTTCGTGAAGCTGGGCCGCTACGACCCGGCCGTGCAGATACGGCTCGAGAAACACCAGGTGGTGAACGATCAGTTCGCCGCGAACATGGCGCTCAACGCCCGCTTGCTGCGGTCGTGACGCCGGAAGGGAAAGACGATGACGGCTGCCCTGTTGGACCCGGCGGCACGCGAGTGGAAGGAGACGCTCCAGCACGTCGGCCACGACATGTACCACGTGCCGGACTACGTCGTGCTCGACGCCCGGCTCTACGGTGGCTCACCCGCGGCGTTCTGGTACGAGCACGACGGCCGCCGGCTGCTGGTGCCGCTGATCGTCCGGGACATACCCGGCTCGGAGTCGCGTGACGCGCTCTCCCCGTACGGCTACCCGGGCCCGGTCAGCGACGCCGCGCCGGACGACGCCGGTTTCTGGGAGCCGGCCTGCGCCGCGTTCGTCGAGACGCTGCGCGCGGAGGGCATCGTGACCGCGTTCATCCGGATGCACCCGCTGCTGAACGCGCCGAACCCGGCGATGAACCGGCACGGTGCCCTGGTCCTGCACGGCGAGACCGTGTCGATGGATCTGACCGTCTCGCCCGAGGAGATGTGGAAGCAGACCCGCAGCGACCACCGCAACCACATCAACCGGGCGAAACGCGCCGGAACCCGGGTAGTCTTCGACGACTGGGACCGGCTGCCCGAGTGGGTCGAGGTCTACCACGACAACATGCGCCGGGTCGGCGCCGCCGACTACTACTTCTTCACCCTGGAGCACCTGACCGCGCTGCACGACGCGGTCGGTGACCGGATGCACCTCGCGGTGGCGTGCGAGGGCGACGAGGTGGTCGGCGGCAACACCTTCTTCGAGTACGACGGGATCGCCACCGGGTACGTCTCGTCGACCCGCCGCGCGCCGAAGCGGTACGCCGACGAGCTGCTCTACGACGAGGTCCGGCGCTGGTGCAAGGAGCGCGGTGCGGAGATCTTCCACCTCGGCGGCGGCAAGGGCGGCAGCAACGACTCGCTGTTCACGTACAAGGCCGGGTTCTCGCCGAGCCGGCACCCGTTCCACACCTGGCGGGTGGTCGCCGACCGCCAGGCGTACGAGCGGCTGGTGCGCGAGCGCCGGCCGGACGCCGACCCGGCCGACCTGACCGCCACCTTCCCGTCCTACCGTTAGGAGCACGCCATGCGGATCACCTGCGTCGGCGGAGGTCCCGCCGGTCTGTATTTCGGGGTTCTGGCGAAGCTCGCCGATCCGGACAACGAGATCACCGTGCTGGAGCGCAACCCGGCCGGTGTCACCTGGGGCTGGGGCGTGGTCTTCTGGGACGACCTGCTCGACGACCTGTTCAGATACGACCCGGTCAGCGCGGAGCGGATCTGGCAGTCGGCGTACAAGTGGGACGAGTACCAGGTGCGCGCCACCGGCAAACCGGTCACCCACCTCGCCGGATACGGCTTCAGCCTGGGCCGGCACCGGCTGCTGGAGATCCTCGCCGAGCGGGCCACCGAGCTCGGCGTGCGGATCGAATATGAGCGAGAGATCTCGGAGGTGCCGGAAGCCGACCTCGTCGTCGCCTGCGACGGCGCCCGCAGCCGGATCCGCGAGCAGCACGCCGAGCACTTCGGGGCCGAGGTCGAGGTGGCCGCCAACAAGTACATCTGGCTGGGCACCCGGCACGTGTTCGAGACCTTCACCTTCGGGTTCGAGAAGACCGAGGCCGGGTGGATCTGGTTCCACGCGTACCCGTTCGACGACACGACGAGCACCTTCATCGTGGAGTGCCGGCCGTCGACGTGGACGGCGCTGGGCTTCGACCGGCTGGACGCGAGGTCCGGCTGCGAGAAGCTGCGGGAGATCTTCGCGGAGCACCTGGACGGCAAGGAGCTGATCGACCACCGTGCCGAGGTGGGCGGGACCGGCTGGCTGAACTTCCGCCGGGTCACCGCCCACCGCTGGGACCACGGCAACGTCGTGCTGATGGGCGACTCCGCCCACACCACCCACTTCGCGATCGGTTCGGGGACCAAGCTGGCGATGCAGGACGCGATGGCGCTGGCGGACGCCGTCGCCTCCGGTGACGACCTGGCGGTGGCCCTGGAGCGCTACGAGCACCGCCGCAAGGCGGCACTGGCCCCGCTCCAGCGCGCCGCCCGGGCCAGCAGCGCCTGGTTCGAACGGGTCCCGGACTACGCGGACCTGCCGGCCAAGCGTTTCTCGTACGCTCTGTCCAACCGGCGCGGGGAGTATCCGATGTGGCGTTACCTGCTGCACATGGCAACACAGAGCCCGGTGCCGCGCACAGTGCTGCGCTGGACGCTGAGCGCCCGCCGCGCGAGCCGTGCCCGGAGGCGGCCGGACACGACCCCCTCCAGCGTGGCGGTGCCCCATACCGCGTGACAAATACACAGATGGGACGACCGATGGCCGAAGGCGCCCTACTGCAACCCAGGGACACGTCGTGGACGGACGCGCTGCATCGCGTCCGTCACGACGTCTACCACCTCCCCGACTACGTCAGCCTGGACGCCCGGCTCTCCGGGGGCACACCCGCCGCGTTCCGGTACGACGAGGACGATCGGGTGTTCCTGCTGCCCCTCGTCCTGCGCGCGATCCCGGAGACCGGGCTGCGCGATGCCGTCTCCCCGTACGGCTATCCAGGACCGGTCAGCGACGTCTCCCCCGCGGACACCGGTTTCTGGTCCCGTGCCGCCCTCGCCATGTCCGAGCTGCTCCGGACACACGACGTGATCAGCATGTTCGCGCGGCTGCACCCGCTGCTGCCGGCGCCGATCGAGGCACTGGGAACCACCGGCACCGTCGTCCACCATGGTGAGACGGTTTCGATCGACCTCACCCGTACCCCCGAGGTGTTGTGGTCGCAGACCCACCGCACCCACCGCAACCAGATCAACAAGGCCAAGCGGGCCGGTGTTCGGATCGTCCTCGACGACTGGGATCTGCTCGACGACTGGATCGCGACCTATCACGCGACGATGCGGCGCGTGGATGCCGCGGACTTCTACTTCTTCGGGCCGGAGCATTTCCACCGGCTGCGCCGCGCGCTCGGCGACCACGTTCATCTGGCCGTGGCTGTCTGCGGTGACGAGGTCCTGGGCGGAAACCTCTTCTTCGAGCTGGGCGGCATCATGCACACCCATCTGCAGTCCACCCGGGACGGGCAGATCTGGTGGGCTGACAAACTGCTCTATCACGAGGTGCGCCTCTGGGGCCGGGACCGCGGGAACGAGGTCTATCACCTGGGTGGCGGCGTGGGCGGATCGGACGACTCGCTGTTCCGTTACAAGTCGTCCTTCGGCGCGGGCCGTCAGCCGTTTCACACCTGGCGGGCGATCACCGACCCGATCGCGTTCGAGAAACTGGCGGGCGCGATCTCACCGGAATCGCTCACCGGCCGTTTCCCGCCTTATCGATAGAAACGCGCGCTTCGACCGTACGCGCGCTTCGACCGTACGCGCGCTTCGACCGTACAAAATAGGTCTGCTCTTATCGAGAAACGGCCTGGACGTCGTAACGCCGCACCAGCCCGGCAAGAACGTCGCGGGTGCGATGCAGGTCGGCGATCTGGCTCTCGACCCGTTCGAGTTCCTCGCTGAGCCGCCCGGCCAGCCACGGCGTCCTGATGGTCTCGTCGGCGACACACGGCAGCACGTCGCGGATGGTCGCTGTGGTCAGGCCGGCGGCCAGCAGCGAGCGGATCAGCCGGACCCGCTCGATCGCGACCTCGGGATAGCGGCGCTGGCCGCCGGTGCCGCGCTCGCTCACCAGCAGGCCCTGCTCCTCGTAGTAGCGCAGCGACCGCGCGCTCGCCCCGGTCGCCGCCGCGAGGTCACCGATCCGCATGTCGGTCTCCTGGCTCACTAAGGCTTGAACCTGACATCTATGTCAAGTTCTACCGTCGATCCATGGAAACGACAACCCGCCTGAGCAGTCCCCTCGAGCTGGCCGGACTGAGGCTGCCGAACCGGTTCGTGATGGCGCCGATGACCCGATTCCGCTCGCCCGGTGGCGTGCCGACGCCCGAGGTGGCGGCCTACTACCGGCGCCGCGCGGAGAACGGTGCCGGCCTGATCGTCACCGAGGGGACGCTGGTCGGGCACCCGAGCGCGAGCCACGAGACGACCGTGCCGCGCATGACCGCCGGTGCGAGCGAGGAGGGCTGGCGGCGGGTCACCGGCGAGGTGCACGCCGCGGGCGGGCGGATCGCCGCGCAGCTCTGGCATCTGGGCAGCGAGCGCGAGCCGGTCGACGGATACGCCTCGTGGACGCCGGGCACCATGTCCCCCGCCGACATCGACGTGATCATCGGCGCGTTCGCGGAGGCCGCGCGGGTGGCGGTGCGGGCCGGTTTCGACGCGGTGGAGATCCACGCGGCGCACGGTTATCTGCTGGACGAGTTCCTGTGGGGCGAGACCAACCGGCGCACCGATCGCTTCGGCGGCACGCCGGCACGCCGGGCGGCCTTCCCGGCCGAGATCGTGGGCGCGGTCCGTGCGGAGCTTCCGGCTTCGACCCCTTTGATCGTACGGTTCTCCCAGTTCAAAGAGCGTGACTACAGCGCACGGATCGCCGCTGACCCGGCCGAGCTGGCCGAGATTCTGTCCGCTCTCGCGGGTGCGGGCGCGGACGTGCTGCACGCCTCGCAGCGGCGGTTCTGGGAGCCGGCCTTCGAGGGTTCGCCGCTGAATCTGGCCGGTTGGGCGAAGCGCATCACCGGGCTTCCCACGATCACTGTCGGCTCGGTGGGGCTGAGCCGGGACCTCTGGATCGAGCACCTGTCCCGCCTGGAGGAGGGTTTGACCTCGGAGTACGACCTGGTGGCCATCGGCCGGATCCTGCTGGGCAATCCGGGGTGGGTGCGGCACGCTCTCGCGGACCGGCTGGGTGAGGTTCGTGACTACCGCAAGGCCGACGAGGACATCTACTTCTGAGATGACCCGGCTGGTATGGGCGTCCTGAGATCAACCACAGGTCATTCATAGACTTCGATGTTCTGCTGCGTTCTCCCCTCACCGCATCAGGAGGAACGCATGCAGGACAACGACGCCTTTGTGCGCGAGGTGCATGACAAAGGGCTCGCTTACGACTTGCCCACGATGACCCGGCGGCGGATGCTGACCGCGGCCGGCGGGGCCCTTGCCCTCGCCGGCGGCTCGATGATCACCGGAACCGCCGGACCGGCCGCGGCGGCCTGCGCGGCCGAGGTCGACTCGGAGACCGCCGGGCCCTATCCGGCGGACGGGTCCAACGGCCCGAACGTACGGGTGCTCTCCGGCATCGTCCGCAGCGACATCCGGCCGTCGTTCGGCACGTCGACGACCGTGGCGCCGGGCGTGCCACTGCAATTCTCACTGACCGTGCTGAACGCGGCGTGCGCACCGACAGCCGGCGCGGCGATCTACGCGTGGCACTGTGACCGGGCGGGACGGTACTCGCTCTACACCTCCGGCGTGACCAACCAGAACTACCTGCGCGGCATCCAGGTGACCAACTCGTCCGGCACGGTGACGTTCACCAGCATCTTCCCCGGCTGCTACGCCGGGCGGTGGCCGCACATCCACTTCGAGGTGTACGCCTCGCTCGCGGCCGCCACCAGCGGTTCCGGGCCGATCCGCAAGACGTCGCAGATCGCGCTGCCGGAGGCGGTGTCGCGGACGGTCTACAGCAGCGCCACCGGATATGCGCAGAGCGTCACGAACCTGAGCCGGATCACCCTCGCCCGGGACATGGTGTTCGGTGACGATTTGGCCGCCACCCAGATGGCTGCTGTCAGTGGATCGGTGTCCTCGGGCTATGTGGCTTCGCTGACCATCACGGTTTAATTTGAGGAGCCGCCGCACCTGTTGGGGGTGCGGCGGCGCCATCTCAGCCTGTTGTCGTCACCGCCTCAACATCCCGTGCGGGTCCAGCACGTACTTGCGGGCCGCGCCCTGGTCGAAGTCCTGGTAACCGCGCGGCGCGTCCTCCAGCGGGATCGCCGTGGCGTTGACGTTCTTCGCGATCTGCACCCGGTCGTGCAGGATCGCCATCATCAGCCCGTGGTTGTACTTCATCACCGGGCACTGGCCGGTCACGAACGAGTGCGACTTCGCCCAGCCCATGCCGAGCCGCAGGGAGAGGGAGCCGACCTTCGCGGCCTCGTCCACACCACCCGGGTCACCGGTGACGTAGAGACCAGGAACACCGATCGCGCCGCCCGCCCGGGTGAGGTCCATCAGCGAGTTCAGCACGGTCGCCGGCATCTCGGTCTGCGAGTCCCGCCCGTGGCCACGCGCCTCGAACCCGACCGCGTCGACCGCCGAGTCGACCAGCGGCTGCCCGATCGCCGGAGCGGCCCGGCCGAGGATCTGCTGCACCTGCTCCACCGGGTCACCGTTCGCGACGTTGATGGTCTCGCAGCCGAAACTGCGCGCCTGCGCGAGCCGTTCGTCGTTCAGGTCGCCGACGATGACCACCGCCGCACCCAGCAGGAACGCCGAGGTGGCCGCGGCCAGGCCGACCGGGCCGGCACCGGCGACGTAGACGGTGGAACCGGTGGTCACGCCCGCGCTCACACAACCGTGGTATCCGGTCGGGAAGATGTCCGAGAGCATCGCCAGGTCGAGGGCCTTCTCCAGCGCCTGGTCCCGGTCCGGGAAGCGCAGCAGGTTCCAGTCGGCGTACGGCACGAGCACGTACTCGGCCTGGCCGCCGACCCAGCCGCCCATGTCGACGTAGCCGTACGCCGAGCCGGGCCGGTCCGGGTTCACGTTGAGGCAGACACCGGTCTTGCGCTCCTTGCAGTTCCGGCACCGCCCGCAGGAGATGTTGAACGGCACCGAGCAGATGTCGCCGACCTTGATGTACTCCACGTCCGACCCGACGTCGATCACCTCACCGGTGATCTCGTGGCCGAGAACCAGGCCCTCCGGCGCCGTGGTGCGCCCGCGGACCATGTGCTGGTCGCTGCCGCAGATGTTGCTGGCGACCGTCTTGAGGATCGCTCCGTGCGGCGTACGCCTCCCGACGTTCATCTTGTTGACGCCGGGTCCGTCCTTCATCTCGTAGGTCGGGTAGTCGAGATCGCGAACCTCGACCCGGCCGGGCCCCTGATAGACAACCGCTCTGTTGCCTGACATGGTGCGCCTCCATCCTTCGTGGCTCCTTTCGCCATATTTCTCGGGACGTAGCCGGAACAGAACCGTCGGTAGTGGCAGTTGGTGCAAGCGTTCTACGCCCCCGGACGTATGACGTGGCGCTCCTTCCCCGGCAGAGTGTGTTCCGTGACCAGGGTCCGGCGGCGCGAGTTGATCACCGCGCTCGTGGTGTGCGTCTTCCTGGTGTCCTGGAACCACCTGCTGGCCGACCGCCTGCCCGGCGCCCGGCCCGTGGATCGCTACGCGGACGTGCTGGTGGCCTGCAGCGCGCTCGCCCTGGTCTGGCGCCGCCTCTTCCCTCGGCGGGTGCTCGCCGCCACCACCCTGCTCACGACCGTCTACCTGCTGCTGGGCTTCCCCTACGGCCCCGTGTTCATCCCGTTCGCGGTCTCCGTCTACTCGGTAGCCCGCCACCTGCCCTGGCGCGGCGCGGCACTGGCCGGCGGGATCGCGATACCGGTCCTCGCCCTGCACAACGCCGGCAACGGGCTCTCGATGGCCGACCTGACTGGACTCTTCCCGGCGGCCGGCTGGGTCGCCGTACCGTTCACGATCGGCACCCTGCGCGCCCAGCTCGAGGAGACCGGCCGGCGTGACCACCGCGAAGCCGTCGAACGCGGCATCCAGGAGGAACGGCTGCGGATGGCCCAGGAGGTGCACGACATCGTCGGCCACGGCCTCGCCGCGATCAAGATGCAGGCCGACATCGCCCTGCACGTGCTGGCACGACAGCCCGGCATCGCCCGGCCCACCCTGGAAGCGGTCAGCAGCACCAGCGCCCAGGCCCTCGACGAACTGCGCACCACGCTGCGCATCCTCCGCTCGGCCGACGCCGTCCACGCCTCCACCCCCGGCATCGCCGACCTCGACGCCCTCTACGGCCGGATGCGCGCGGCCGGCCTCCAGGTGCGCGTCCACACTGTCGGATCACCGAACACCCTGCCGGCCGAGGCTGACCTGGCCGCGTACCGGACGATTCAGGAGTCGCTGACGAACGTGCTGAAACACGCGTACCCGAAGGAGGCTGACATCGTGCTGGAGAACCAGCCAGGCGCGCTCCGGATCAGGGTGACGAGCGCTTATCCCCCTGCCGAGCCACCGTCCCGCGGCGGCATAGGCGCTATTGGCATGGGTATCGACGGCCTGGGCATCGACGGCATGCGCGAGCGCATCGCCGCGCAGGGTGGGCGTCTCTCGGCCGGCCCGGACGCAGGATCAAGATTCGTCGTGGAGGCCTGGCTGCCGGCGGTCACCCCATGATCTCGGTCCTGGTGGCCGACGACCAGGATCTGGTACGCCTGGGCCTGCGCACACTTCTGACCAGCGAGGACGGCTTCGCTTTCATTGGTGAGGCAGCCGACGGCCTGGACGCCGTACGCCAAGCCGAAAACCTGCGCCCCGACGTCATCCTGATGGACATCCGCATGCCCGGCATCGACGGCCTCGAAGCAACCCGCCGCATCGTCGCCCAGCCCGCCCTCTCCGCGACCCGGGTCATCGTGCTGACCACCTTCGAACGCGACGAATACGTTTTCGAGGCCCTCCGCCTCGGCGCCAGCGGCTTCCTCCTCAAGGACACCCCACCGGTAACCCTGCTCGACGCCATCCGCACAGTGGCCGACGGCGGCGCCCTCCTGTCCCCCTCCGTCACCCGAACCCTGATCCGCGAATTCGTGACAAACGGCCCGCGGCGCCTCACCCCGCACCCGCGCCTGCCACAGCTCACCGACCGCGAACGCGAAGTCGTCACCCTGGCCGCCGAAGGCCTCACCAACCACGAGATAGCCGCCCGCCTGGTGGTCAGCCCGGCAACCGCCCGCACCCACGTCAGCCGGGCGATGGTCAAGCTGGGCGCCCGCGACCGTGCCCAACTCGTGGTCTTCGCCTACCAGTCCGGCCTGGCCCTCTAGTCCCAGTCTCCCCGCGCCGTGGCCTTCCCGCGTCGTGGCCTTCCCGCGTCGTGGCCTTCCCGCGTCGTGGCCTTCCCGCGTCGTGGCCTTCCCGCGTCCCGGCTCTTGGCGCTCAGGCAGCCCCCACAGTTCCCCTCGTGGGCTCAGGATGCGGCTCGGCCAACGGCAACCGAACCACCGAAGCCTCAACCGGAATCGGCGCAGCCCCCGCCCCCGCAACAGGCCGAGGCCGCCGCGGCTCCACCCGCCCCGAACTCCCACCCCGCCCCGGATAAATCAACAACCCGTTCACCGGATCAGGCACCGCATCCAGCGCAGCGCTCACAATCGGCAGCTCCCGGAACGACGACCACCGCTCCTCATGCCGAAACCCGATCTCAAAAACGACACCCCAGGTGAACCGGCGCCACTCCCACTCATAGGCCCCGTGCGCGACAGCCGCCTCAACCAGCACATTGCCGTAAGACTCCCGCCAGCCGGCCGCAGACCCCCGCGCGCCGTCCAGCACCTCTATCGACCACCATCGCAGCTCCATGGTCCCCCGATGCTACTGCTCCCCCTCCCCCACCTCCCCCAACTCCCCATGCCACTCCCAACTTGGCACCCTCCCTACTCGACGGCCGAATCGACCGGCTGGCGCTGAGACAGGCGATCAAGGCCGGACAACCTGCGTCCGCGCCGGCTCAGCCCATCCAGTGATCAACTTCGCCCGGCCGGAGATCAACTGCCCCGCCGGCGCTCGACCCGCCGAGGGCTGGCCAGGCGGCGGACGGCGCAGGCCGACGGCGCAGGCCGACGGCGCAGGCCGACGGCGGGGAACGCCGGCGGGCGGCAGGCTGCAGGCGGCGGGCAGCGAGCGGCGGGCAGGAACGCGGGCGGCGGGCGCGAGCGGAAGGCGGCAGGCCGCGGGCGGCGGGCAGCGAGCAGCGGGAGGAGGCGCGGGCGGCGGTGGGGTGGTTAGGCGGCGGTGGAGCGGCGGCGGGCTGGGGGTAGGGCGTGGGCGGGTTTGCGCGGGGCGAGGTGGCGCGGGGCCTTTTTGAGGCCGGGGCGGGTGCCGGGCTGGCGGGATTCGGGGAGTTGCGGGCCGGCCCAGGCCGGGATGGCGCCGGGTGGGGAGATGGTGCGGTCGGGCGGGATCCACAGGGGTTGCGGTGCGGTGGCGGAGCCCCACCAGAGGAAGGTGCCGTAGCCGCGGACGAGGGGTGGTTGCAGGGCCGGCCAGTGGGCTTCGGCGGGGATCGCGAGGCGCCAGGCTTCGGCGGGGAGCAGGGCGAGGCCGCCCTGGGGTGGAACGGCGACCGGGAGGCGGCCCCCGGAGCCGGCCGAGTGAGGGGAGCCGGCCGAGGTGACGGAAAGACCTGAGTAGGGCGAGACGCCGGAAGGGGAACCGAGGGCGGGCGAACCGGCGGGGAGAGAGGAGCCGGCGGGGGCCGTGGCGGCTGGGGCGGAGGCCAGGACTACGGCGGCGAGGACGGTTACGGCGCCGGCGAGGAGGGCGGCTGGTTCCCAGCCGGGGCGGACGGTGTCGCCGAGGAGGGTGAGGGCGATGAGGGACGGGGCGACGACCTCGCCGGTCCAGTGGACGGCGGTGACCGGGCCCACTTCGCCCTGCTGGAGGGCGTTGGCGTAGAGGATCATGCCGTTGATCGGGAAGATCAGCAGGGCCCAGACCAGGGGTTCGGTGGCGATCGTGACGATGGCGGAGGTGGTGGTGGTCATCGTCTCGGGCGGTAGGTGCAGGGCGCGGCCGGTGAGGGCGGCGCCGCCGAGGGAGAAGCCGCCGACGGCCGCGATGAGGCCGGGGATGCCGATGCGGGTGGTGGCCCAGCCGAGGATCACCAGGGCGACCGCGGCGGCGCAGAAGCCGAGGCGCATCGTGGGTGAGGGCAGGACCTCGTGCTGCTGGCCGGCGGACATCGCCAGGACGGTCAGGGCGGTGCTGGTGCAGACGATGGCGGCGACGTCGCGGCGGCGCAGTTTGGATCTGAGGAACGCCCAGGCCAGTACGGCGGTGACGGCGAGCGAGCCGGCCAGCACCGACTCGACGACGTAGACGGCGAGCTGCTGCAACGCGAACATCGCGGCGACCCAGGCGGAGATGTCGAGCGCGATGCCGATCATGTAGAGCGGATGCCCCAGCGTGCTGACCGTGCTGGTGCTGCGCCGGGCGCCGACGGCCTGCAGGATCGAGCCCACCGCGTAGCTCAGGGCGCCGTAAACCGCCAGCCCCAGTGCGATCCATCCCGCGGTGGCCACGGCCGGCTACCGAAGATCACGCAGTGTAGATCTCTCCATCACGCCCTGATGATATGACGAGACAGGGATCGGCGCGACCCTATGCGACCCCGGCCGGAACGAACGCACACACAACCTCAGCGATCCGCCGCACATCTCCCGGACCGCACCGATGATCCACCGGCAGGGTCAGCATCCGCGCCGCAAGATCAGCCGCCTCCTCGTCACCACTCCACCACCTGCTGCGATCCTGCCGCCAGTGCACCGGCGCATAGATCCCATGGCGGGCGAGATGGCCGATCAGCGCGTCGCGCACCTGCGGCGACGCGCATTGCAACTGCACACGGAACGGTCCGAAAAGGACGTCAAACGCAGACGTACGCGAGGACAGCACCGCCGCCAGCTCACGTGCGTTGCGCGCGTCCGCCGTACGCAAACCCGCCACATCAAGGAGTGGCAGTGCCGCAACCGTGACCGCGCAGGCCGGGCCGGCGCAGCCCAGAAGTTCGTGTTCGCCCTGTTGTTGCAGGTCCCGGAAGCGTTCCCGGGGAATCGGCCGGCCACGCAGCCACGCCGCCTTGAGCAGCATCGCGGCGAGCTTGGTCTGCGCGCCGGTGCTCTCCGGGCCGCGTGGTTCGGGCAGGTCCAGGCCGCGCGGCGACCACAGCAGACCACCGTCCGGAAGGGGGAGGGTCTTGCGCAGGGAGGCGACCGCGTACGCCGCCGTGCTCGCACAAGCCCACTCGCTGAACGGATCGTGGGAGTGATCCTCGATCACCGTGATGCCGGGGTGCTCCCGCATCCACGCGTCCCACGGCGCACCGTCCTCGCGCCCGAACAGGTTCTGCGCGAGGACCACGTCGCCGGTGGCCGGCCGCAACGTCTCCCAGCGCGGGCCGCGACCGTCCGGCAGATGCCGGTACCAGGCGATCGGCATCTGCCCGGAGAGCGCCTCGGCGACGCCGGTGCAGAAGTACGACGGCACGTGCAGCCGGCCGGACGGTGCGAGCAGGCGGAGCAGCTCACTGATCGCACCGCACCCGGTGGCGAACAGGGAGCGCCGGGCCGGAAGCCATCCGGGCAGGCCGCCCCGCTCCTCGTCGATCAGGACGGCCGGGTCCCAGTGGAACTCCGAGCCGATCTCAAGCGACACGGCTGACCCCGGAGGAGGGCTCCTCAACAGAGAGCGTCTGCTGGCGGGCGATGTTCAGGGTGTCGACGTGCACCGGCGGCTCGTCCCGATTGACCGTCAGGGCCGTGCGCAGCAGGATCCGCAGGTCGAGCATCGGTGACCAGTTGTCCACGTACCAGCGATCGAGCTTGAACCGCTGCGGCCAGTCGATGTCGTCGCGGCCGTTCACCTGCGCCCACCCGGTGATGCCCGGCTTGACCTCCAGCCGCCGGGCGTCCTCGGCGGAGTAGACCGCCACCTGCGGCAGCACGTCGGGGCGGGGCCCGACCAGGTTCATCTGGCCGCGCAGCACGTTGATCAGCTGGGGCAGCTCGTCGAGGCTGGTGCGCCGCAGGAACCGGCCGCACCGGGTGATCCGGGGATCGTTCTCGATCAGGCCGAACGGATCGTCGATGCCGAGCTGGGCGCTGAGCGCGACCGAGTCGTGCACCATCGAGCGGAACTTGAGCATCCGGAACGGGACGCCGTCCTTACCGGCCCGGTCCTGGACGAACAGGACGCCCCTGCCGTCGGCGATCCGGATCCAGGCCGCCAGCGCGAGAAGCACCGGCGACAGCAGCACGAGCATGACGGCGGCGGCCAGGCAATTCACAAGATTCCAGAGCAGGCGTACGACGTCCACGATTCCTCCGTGTGACTACATCGACGTGAAGCAGCGACGTGAACAGCAGCGACTGATCTACAGCGACTCGACGGTCGGGCCGGAGAGGCGGCGGCGGGTGTCGAGCACGTAGGCCGCGTGCTCGACGACGAGGTCCAGGTCGAAGTCGTCGTGGTCGGCGAGCAGGATCACCGCGTCGGCGGCGGCGATCTGTTCGGCGGTGAGGGCCACGCGCGCCACGCGGCTGTCGACGTGGGCGTCCTCGACGACGTGGGGGTCGGCTGCCCGTACCTCTGCTCCCATGTCCAGAAGCAGTGAGGCGACGCGCCGGGCGGGCGACTCGCGGGCGTCGCCGGTGTTCTTCTTGTAGGCCAGGCCGAGCAGCAGGATCGTGGAGCCGTTGACCGCCTTGCGGCGCTGGTTGAGCGCGGCGACCAGGCGGCGGGCGACGTAGTCGGGCATGTGGTTGTTGATGTCGTTGGCGAGCTCGACGAACCGGAAGCTCTGGCCGAGGGTGCGCTGGACCCGCCAGGACAGATAGGACGGGTCGATCGGCAGGCAGTGGCCGCCGACGCCCGGACCGGGGACGAAACGCATGTAGCCGAACGGCTTGGAGGAGGCCGCGTTGATCGCCTCCCAGACGTCGATGCCGAGGTCGTGTGCGTACACGGCGAGTTCGTTGACCAGGGCGATGTTGACGTGCCGGAAGGTGTTCTCGAGGAGCTTGGCCAGCTCGGCGACCTTGGTGTCGGAGACCGGCACGGTACGGTCGACCACCGAGGCGTAGAAGGCGTCGACCCGTTGCAGGGACGCTTCGTTGATGCCGGAGACGACCTTGGGCGTGGTGATGAGGTTCCACTCGCGGTTGCCCGGGTCGATCCGCTCGGGGCTGTAGCCGAGGTGGAAGTCGACGCCGGCGATCAGCCCGGAGCCCTCCTCCAGCAGCGGCGCGACCAGCTCCGTCGTGGTGCCCGGATAGGTGGTCGACTCCAGCGCCACGGTCGCGCCGGGCCGCAGGTAGCGGGCGAGGGTGCGGGCCGAGTCCTCGATGTAGCGCAGGTCCGGGGTGCCGTCGCGCAGCGGTGTCGGCACGGCGATCACCGCGACGTCGAAGCCGGCGCAGGACCGCGGGTCCGACGACGGCTGGAAGGTGCCGCTCGCCAGGATCTGCTGGAGGTCGGCCGAGGAGACGTCGTCCACGTAGGACTCGCCGGCGGCGAGCCGCTTGATCCGCTCGTCGTCGACGTCGAAGCCGACGACCGAGTGGCCGACCTGGGCGGCCCGGACCGCGAGCGGCAGCCCGACATATCCCTGGCCGGCGATGACGACCCGCATGGGTGTGCTCACTTTCTCTGTACGGAGCTGGGGTGTACCGGCCCGGGCCCGGGGACGGCGCCGGTTCACGGCCGGCCGCCCGGGTGGACGGTCGCGGTCTCGGGGTGGCGCTTGCTGCTGACGTCGGCGCGGTGCCAGGCCGGGAGGGGACCGCCCGCCATCGGCTTCTCGCGAACGGTCGGCAGGGCCGGGCTCTCGGCCAGCCACCGCAGGACCGCGATCAGGTCCTCGCCGGGCGCGGACGGGTCGAGCAGGGAGAGGACGGCACCGTCGAGCGGTGGCACCGGCGCCTGCGAGATGAGCGGGTGGTTCGGCCGGTGGTCGGGCTCGTCCGGGCCGAGCAGGATCTCGGCGAGCTTCTCGCCCGGGCGCAGGCCGGTGTAGACGATCTGGATGTGCTGCTCGGCGGCGTCGGCGATGCGGCGGGCCACGTCGGCGATCCGGACCGGCTCGCCCATGTCGAGGACCAGCACCTCACCCTTGCTGTCCAGCGCACCGGCCTGGATGACCAGCCGGACCGCCTCCTGCACGGTCATGAAGTAGCGGGTGACGTCCGGGTGGGTGACGGTGATCGGGCCACCGGACTCGACCTGGGCGGCGAACGCGGTGAGCACCGAGCCGCGGCTGCCCAGCACGTTGCCGAACCGGACACTGCTGTAGGTGCCGCTCGCGCCGGTGCCGGCCGCCGCGGTGAGCCGCTCGGTGATCCGCTTGGAGTAGCCGAGGACGCTGCACGGGTCCGCTGCCTTGTCGGTGGAGATGTTGACCAGGCGGTCGACGTTGTGGCGCAGCGCGGTCTGCAGGATCTGGTAGGTGCCGATGATGTTGGTCTTGAGCGCCTCGGACGGGTGCATCTCCAGCAGCGGCAGGTGTTTGAGGGCGGCGGCGTGGAAGACGACCTGCGGCTTGTGCTCGGTGAAGACCTCGTCAAGACGCTGCTGGTCGCGGATGTCGGCGACGACCAGGTTGCGGTCGTCGAGCATGCCGCGGCCGTCGATCGAGAGCTGTACGGCGTGCAGCCCTGACTCGTCCCGGTCGAGCATCACCAGCCGCGCCGGGTTGAAGCGGGCCAGCTGCCGGCACAGCTCCGAGCCGATCGACCCGCCCGCACCGGTGACCAGGACCCGGCGGCCGGAGAGGTAACCGGCGACCGCCTCCAGGTCGATGCCGATCTCGCGGCGGCCGAGCAGGTCCTCGTGGCTGACCGGGCGGATGTCCTCGACCCGCACGGTACGGCCGAACAGCTCGACCACCGGCGGGACGACCTTGAGGTCGACGTTGAGCGGCTGGGCCAGGTCGGTGAGCCCGCGGATCAGGTCGGCGCTCGCGCTCGGGATGGCGATGACCACCGCCTCGGCCCGGTGCCGCTGGACCACCTCGGCCATCGCGAACCGGTTGCCGGCCACCGGGACGCCCATCACGTGCAGGGTGCGCTTGGCCGGATCGTCGTCGAGGAGGGCGACCGGGACGTACGGGCTGGACGGGCTGCGCAGCATCGCCCGGATCACCTGGGTCGCGCCCTCACCGGCGCCCATCACGACCACCCGGATGCCGTCCTCGGGCGAGGGCCGCAGCCGGCTGTCCTTGAGCAGCCGCACCGTGTAGCGCACGCCGGCCGCGAGGACCAGCGTGACCAGGCCGGCCGCGATGATCGCCGAGCGGGGCACCAGCCGGCCGAGCAGCGTGTCCAGGAGGAAGACCACGGGCGTGGTGATCGCGACGGCCTTGACCAGCGCGGCGATCTCCTCGAAGCATCCGTACGACCAGCGGCCGGTGTAGAGGCCGAACCGGATGCCGGCCACGGTCTGCACCACACCGGCGACGGCGGCGAGGATCACCAGCCCGGTCAGGCCGACCGCGCCGATGTCGCCGTCGTGCCGCAGCAGCGTGGCGATCAGCAGGGCGGCGGCCAGGGCCACGGCATCGGTTCCGGCGCGGGCGGCGCGACCGGGTAGCACCGTACGGAACCAGGGCGCCGGAACCGGGGCCCGGTCGCGCCACTGCTGGGGCGCTGCTCGCCGTACCTGCATGGAATCCCCCTCGTACGAAGCCGGCGCGGATCGTTCGTCCGACGCGGAAAGCGAGCCGGTTTAATGCATTTCCGTCCGTCCGGAAATGCCCACCACCGTTCGCTTTCGGCTTTTCGTGAAATCAGGGTTCCAGTTCGGGCAGGGCTTATTACAGTAGCAATTGTCATGGGCTACGTGAGAGTTGCTCATGTTCCTTGATCGTCAAATGCGGCGCATACTTTCAGGTCGCCGGAACTGCCCATTCGGCGGAGGATGTCATATCCACAGTGAGAACGTCTCATCTTAGGCATGACATCTGCGACTTCCGTTACGGCCACTATTCCGGCAGCGTCTTGGGCGCGGGTGTGCAAGCGTTCTGTCGAGAATGCGACCGGGGGATACGAGAATGCGGGTGCTGCACGTCATCAGCACGCTGGAACCGGGTGGGGCCGGGCACCAGGTGCGGTTGCTGGTGCGCCGTCTGCCGTGCGAGAGCGAGATCGTCACGCTCTCGCCGGGCGCGGGGGTGGGCACCCTGCGCTCCGAGGGCTCCCGGGTGCACCAGCTGACCACCGGCGGCGACCACGACCTGGCCGGCGTCGCGCGCCTGCGCCGGCTGATGCGGCGCGGCCGGTACGACGTGGTGCACACCCACCTCTACCGCGCCTGTACGCAGGGACGCATCGCCGCCCGTCTGGCCGGCGTGCCGCACGTGGTGGCCACCGAGTACCACCTCGGCACCGAGGTCATCGAGGGCCGGCGGGTGTCACCCGGTGTCCGCGCGCTCTACCTGACCGGCGAGCGGCTCGGCCAGGTCACCGTCGCGGCCTCCCCCGCCATCGCGGGACGGCTGCGCTCCTGGGGCGTACCGGACGCGCGGATCACCGTGATCCCCAAGGCGATCGACGCCGGCGAGTTCCGGTTCGACGCCGCCGTGCGGGACCGGACCCGCGCCCGGCTGGGTATCGAACCGGGCGTACCGGTGATCGGCGGCGTCGGCCGGCTGGAACCGGAACGCCGCTTCGACCTGCTGATCCGTGCCCTCGGCGAGGTGCCCGGCGCGACCCTGCTGCTGGTCGGCGACGGGTCCGCGCGGGCCGCCCTGGAACGGCTCGCCGACATCGAGGGCGTGGCCGGGCGGGTGCGGTTCGCCGGGCGGGTCGGCCACGCCCGCGAGATGCTCTGCGCCATGGACGTCTTCGCGTCGGCGGACCAGGAGACGTTCGGGCTGTCCACGCTCGAGGCGATCGCCTCCGGGCTGCCCGCGGTCTACGCCGCCTGCGTCCCGCTGGAGGAACGGGCCGCGGCCCGGGCCCCGGTCCGGGGCACGCACCGGCTCTCCCCGCGCGACCGGGAGTCGCTACCCCGGTCGCTGCGCACCGAGCTGCTCTGCCTGGCCGAGCGCGGGGGTGCCCGGCTGCCGGCCCGCTCGCTGGGTGCCGGGTACGACGCCGACCACCTGGCGGCCTCGGTCGGCCGCCTTTACGAACGGCTCGCGGACCGGCCCCGGCGCCGCGGTGTCATCGCACCGCTACTGGCTCACCGCGGTCGCTTCGGGCGAAAGAACAGCTTTCCACTGCCCGGCGGAAATGTTCGAAACGCATGAGCCGCTCGAAGACCAGATAGCCGACGACGGCGCCGAGCGTGTTCGACATCAGGTCGTTCACGTCGGCCCAGCGGTTGCCGTGCAGGGCGAGCACCAGAAAGGCCTGGGTCACCTCGATCGCGAGGCTCAGCAGAAAGCCGGCCAGCACCACCCGGCGCCGCTCCCGGATGCCGAACATGATGTACATCAGGGCCGCCATCGGCAGGGTCATCACGGTGTTCAGCACGACGTCGGCCGGGCGGGCGCTGAGCACCGGCTCGAAGATGATCCGGTACGGCTCGGGGTCGCCGGCGCCCGGACCCCAGGACAGCGGCATCGGGAGCATCGTGGCGCCGAGGACCGCGACCGCCCACCACCCGGCGAACCAGGCCACGCACAGGCGGCGCGCGGTCAGCATGCCCCGGCGGTGCAGCAGAAGGCCGGAAACGACCATCAGGACGACGCCCAGGGGCAACAGGATCGGCAACGCCGGCACGGTGAGGTGGTGGGTCGTCATCTCCTATGACGCTACGCCGCCCGGCTGAACGAGCCCTGACATTCTCAGCGGAGCCATCCCTGTTTGCGGGCGATCCGGATGGCGTCGAGCCGGTTTCGGGCGCCGGTCTTGGAGATGATCGCGGACAGGTAGTTGCGGACCGTCCCGCCGGAGAGGTAGAGCCGACCGGCGATCTCCTTCACCGACTCGCCCTCGGCGGCGAGGCCGAGCACCTCGAGCTCCCGGGTGCTCAGCCCGCGGTCGGTGTTGAGCGAGGCGGCCTGCAGCATCGGCGAGACGACCCGCTCGCCGCGGGCGAGCCGGCGGACGGCGTCCGCCAGTATCGTCGGCGAGGAGTCCTTGAGCAGGAAGTTCAGCCCGCCGTTCCAGCGGCGTGGCGGGAGCATGCCGCGCTTGGACGGGTCGCAGAGCAGCAGCATGGAACAGGACGGGATCGCGGTGTGCAGGTCCTCGGCTATCGGGAGGACCTGACTGACCATGTACTCCGTGTCGATGACGACGACGGCGGGCCAGAGCTGGGCGGCCCGCTGGGCGAGCTCGTACCCGATCGGAAGGGTGTCGACGTAGTGCATGTCCGGCTCGGTCTCGAGGAATGCGCGCACGGGGACACCGAAGTACCCCTCATCTCTCACCACGACGACCCGGATCATCACACCACCCTCGTCGATGGACGCCGGCTGATGCCGGAGCGTCTGCCTGTCAGGAAGCTGGACGCACTACCTTTCTATCGCCCCGTGTCCATTCCGCGGGCGGCAGGGCGACAGATCTTTCCATTGATCCGGGACGGCTCGGGTACTCGCAGGTCAGCGGCATTCCGTGTGCACGGGGATCACCGCTCGACCCGTACTCAACGTAACGGTCGGAGGCACCGTTCGCACATAGCGATAGCCGAACGACTGACTGAGGTTCACCGGATCTACGAATCGGGGTGCCACAAAGGCAGAAATGCCGATCAGATACCCTGAGGTAACCTCGTGCAACTCCGTATTTAATGGGACAATACGGACAGCAAAGTGATCCTTATTCGTCATTCCGATCACCCGAAAGTGATATTGGCGGGTGCATCGCAACGACACCGTTATCCGGTTCATTCATGATCCGGCTCGAAAGTGTCAGACAAATGGAAATACTCGCCTCTCCCGGGTGACACCACCGGGAAAGGCCGGCGGCCGGACCACGGGCTGCCGCCCCGGCCCGGCCACCGGATCACGGCACTACCGGAGGTCGCCCGAGGACGCGGCGATCCGGACCAGCTCCAGCAGGCCGGAGGCGTACTCCTGGGACTCGGCGTGCGCCTCGTCGAACGGCGGCTGGAAGCCGACGCCCTCCCACTGCTGCGTGGCCTCGTTCCAGCGGTCGTTGCCGACTTCGAAGTTCCACGCGGTGATACCCAGCTCGTAGTACAGGTGGTCGGCCGAGTTGCCGGCCGCCGAGTACAGCACGTCAGCGACCGGACCGGTGTAGGCCGGCCAGGTCACCGTGCCGCGCTCGGTCGAGATCGCGCCGACGATGCGCTTCGCGCTGTCCAGGAAGAACTTCTGCTCGTCGATCGACGGGCGGGGCAGCGTGACACGGCCGGGCACCTTGTAGGCGCCGGGCGCCCACATGAAGTACCCGCCGTAGCTGTGCACGTTCAGCGAGAACTTGATGTTGGAGTGCTTCTCCGCCAGGGCGACCACGTTGCGGCTCTCCGGCTCGGACAGCTCACCGGTTCCCGCGTACGTGCCGGAGAGGCAGTTCGCGCTGGCACCCACGTAACCGTCGAAGTAGGAGCCGACCGCGTAGTTGCGGTTCACGTCGACACCCCACGAGTTGCGGTTGCGCGGGTCGCGAGCCGCACCCGTGCAGTGGTTCGACAGGTTCTTCCGCTGGAAGTTGAAGTCGTTGAACGAGAAGTTCGCCCCGTCCGGGTTGACCAGCGGAATCACGAACACGTCCGTCGAGTCGACAAGCTGCCGGGTCGCCGGGTCGCTCGCGTAGTTGGCCAGCAGCCGCTCCGCGAACTCCAGCGTGACCAGCGGGGTCGCCCACTCCCGGGCGTGCTCCTGCGAATAGGCGAGCACACCGGGCTTCGAACCGTCCCGGAACTTGCCGATCCGCAGCGCCTGCACGGTCCACGGCTTCTTCGGCACCTCGGCACCGGCCAGGCCGTCGTCCAGGCGCGCCGGTCCGGCGACCGGCATGATCAGGCCGGCCGAGCCGTCCTCGACGAACGACTGGAACCGCTGCGGATAGCGAGCCGCGATGAAGGCGGCCACCTGGTCGGTCGTGCTGATCACCCGGCCGGCGGCATCGGTGGCGAGACGCACGGTCAAGACCCGGTCACGGTACGCGGAATCAAGCGGCCGGTTCGGAGCGCCCGGATCGACGGTACGCACCTGGACGCCGTTCATGCCCTGGTCACCGAACTTGACCGACTCCACCACGATCGCGGCGGTGGCCGGATCACCGAGGTACGCGGCGGCCGTACGCCGGTAGCCCTGTGTCTTGTTCGGCAGGTTGATCACATCGAGCAGCTTCGGGTACTGCCGGGCCAGCCGCTTGATTCGGGCGCTGATGTCGGTCGGCGTCATGTAGGCGTCGACGAAGTCCTTCTGGTACCCGCTGGGCAGCGCCGGCGGGGTGGTGCCGGGCCACGACTGCGGTGTGATCGGCCGGGACACGCCACCGAGGCTGGACGTCGCCTTGACACTCACCGGACGGCCGGGCAGCGGCTGCGGGAGCGCGTAGTGGTACTGGTACTCGCCCGCGTCCTCGAAACGCACCAGCTGGTACGACCCGGTGGTGCCGTCGGCGGCCGTCCAGGTCACCGTGATCTCCACGTCCGGGTCGTCGGAGGCGGTGGTGAACACCTGCGTCTGCAGGAACGTGCGCCCGTTGCTGGTCCACCAGTAGGCCTGGAGGAACTGGAGTGTGTCCGCCGCGGCGACCCGCAGACTGTTGCGCTGGGCCATCCGGCCCGCGGACTCGGACTCCCGCTGGATCACCTGGACGGGCACGGCGCCCTCCGCGGTGAGCGCGGCGAGTTCCCCGGCGTCGACCACCACATCGGCGAGGACGCCGCCCGGGAGGGTGCGTGGGCGTGCTGCCACGTCGGCACCGCGCGCCACCAGGCGGTCGAAGGCCGCCTCGTCGGGTAACTGGAATCGGATCAGGCCCCGCTCACCGGAGCTCAGGCTGATCGGTGCGGCGCCGGGCGCCTGGGCCTGTGCGGCGGTCACCGGGATCGTGAGCAGAGCGGCGGTCAGGACTGCGGCGGTCAGGGTGGCCGGCCAACGGTGTCCGGACGACATCGAACCTCCTGCGGCGTTGAAGGATGTTGCCACCCACAGCAATCCATTGATCCGAATCTGTCAATGGCAGTGGCCCATTTGACCGCGGAAGTTGTACGCTGCCCCGCAATGATTACCTCCCTGAACGGATTGGGGGTCACGTTCGCCGAAGGTGAGTGCTGATGCGCTCCCGAACCGCGAACGGGGACGCCCGTCTCCTCGCCTGGCTGCGCGTGCGCGAGTTCGCCGTGCCGCCCACCATGATCAGGACCGCGACCGCCCGGCGCCTCACCGGCGACTGGGCCGGGGCGTGCGCCGCGGCACGCGTCGACACCGACGTGAATCCGCGCGCGGTAGCCCGTACCCATGGCTTCGAAGTGGCGTCGCACCTGCGCGCCGACCTCCGGCGGCTCGCGCCCGACCTGCTCCGATGGCACCTGCCGCGAGTGGCCCCCGACGGTCTCCTGCGCCCGGGCCTGACCGTGTCGCTCGCCCGCTACGACCCACCCGGCGCCGGGCCGCTGCACCTGGTGGCCCGCACTCCCCCGGCCTGGGCCGACGCCGGCCAGCGGATCAGCCTGGCGCTGTGGCAGCGATCCGCGCCGCCTCGTCGCCCTCCGCCGCCATTCGCCGGCTCGGGCAACAGCCGGCATCCTGACCGGCCATTCGCCGGCCCGGACAGCGGCGGGCACCGTGACCGGCCATTCACCGGCCTGGACGGCAGCGGGCGTCCTGATCGGCGCTTTCGCCTCGACCTGCACCGCCACCTGTGGGATGCCGGCCGCGCGGGTGAGCTGTGGCAGCGGTCCCGCCCCGACCTGTGGCCCGCCCGGAGCGATGCCGCAGCCGGTGATCCAGCACTCTCCCGGACCGGATATGCCGTGCATCGGTGGGCCGACGAGGCGCGGCTGCTGCGGGAGGCCGACGGGCTCGGTGACGGGCCGGTGGTGGTCCGTCTCGGTGACGGTCGCCGTCTGCTGCTCGACGCGAACGGGTGCCGCGACTTCCGGGCGAGGTCCGGCCTGCCGGTACTGCCGGACGCGGCCACGTGCGTGCCGCCCGACCTGGAGCTGCTCCGGGCCGGGCTGATCAGCGCCGACGCACTGCATCCGCTGGTCGCTGCCGCGCTCGTGCCCGGCCATCGCCCTGCGGAACCGACCGGCACGGCTGCGTCCCCGCCCGCCGAGCGCGTCGTCGAGTGCCGGGGACGGCGGCATCGGATCGGGCTGGTGGACGGTGTGCTGGCTCCGCTCGACCACGATCCGGCCGAGTTGCGGCGCGAGGAGATGCTGGCGGCGCTGGGCGGTACGCCGATGCCCTGCCTGCGGGCCGTCGACCTCACCGTGCGGCAGCCGGAGGCCCTCGACGACGTCCGGGCCCGGCTCGACCACGGCGACTACGAAGGGGCACTCGGCGTGCTGGAGCGGCTGATCGGGCCGTCCGCGATGCTGCGCGCCGGCGCTCTGCGCGACGAGCTGGAGGCGGCCGCGGAACGGCGGCTGACCCACAGCATGTTCCGCGCCGGTCTGACCGGTTCCGGCCCGCCCCGCCTCGAACAGCACGAACTCCGCCGGGTGGTCCGCTCCCGCCCGCGCCACGCCCTCACCCGCTGACCGCCACCCTCCCGGCGCTGCGGCCCTCCCCGGCCCACGACGCCCGGCGCTGCGGCGCCACCACTCCGCTCACGAAGCCGGCGCTGCGGCGCCACCACTCCGCTCACGAAGCCCGGCGCTGCGGCGCCACGACGAAACCACGGTGATCCCACTTGACGCTCACTGCTTCCTCCGCCGGCAACCTCGACGTCGCCGCCGACCTGCTCGCCCTGCTCGGTGACACCGCCACCGAGCCGCGCCCCGACACCCAGCTGGAAGCTCTCACGCTCGCCGTCAGCGCCGACCTTCCGGTGCTGCTCTGGGGTGAGCCGGGCATCGGCAAGACCTCCGCCCTCAACCAGCTCGCTGACGCCCTCGGCCTGCCGCTGACCACGGTGATCGCCAGCGTGCACGAACCGTCGGACTTCGCCGGCCTGCCCGTCGTCGGCGACGACCCCGCCGTGCAGGGTGTGCCGATGGCGCCTCCGGACTGGGCGGTGCGCTTGGCCCGTACCGGAAAGGGGTTGCTCTTTCTTGATGAACTGTCGACGGCGCCGCCGGCGGTGCAAGCAGCCCTGTTGCGCGTCGTCCTGGAACGCCGGGTGGGTGCACTGCGGCTGCCGCCCGGAATCCGGATCGTGGCCGCGGCCAACCCGCGGGCGTCCGCCGCCGACGGCTGGGAGCTGAGCGCGCCCCTCGCCAACCGGTTCGTCCACCTGCGGTGGGCCTACGACCATGACGTGGTGGTACGCGGGCTCGGTGGCACCTGGCCCCGGGCGACGCTGCCCCGGCTCGACGAGACGCGGCTCCCGGACGCGGTGTCGGTCGCCCGGCGAGCCGTGTGCGGACTGCTGACGACCCGGCCCGCGCTGGTGCACCAGCTGCCGAACAGCGAGACCCGCCGGGGTGGCCCGTGGCCGTCGCCGCGCAGCTGGGAGATGACGCTGCGGCTGCTGGCGTTCGCGACCGCCGCCGGCGCCTCCCGCGACGCGCTCTCCCTGCTCGTACGCGGCACCGTCGGCGACGGCCCCGGCCTCGAACTGCTCGCCGCGCTGGACCGGCTCGACCTGCCCGATCCCGAGGACCTGCTGGCCGATCCGCCGTCGGCCGTCCTGCCGGACCGCGGCGACCTGCGCCAGGCGGTCCTCGACGCGGTGGTCCGGGCGGTCCGCAACCGCCCGGACCGATCGCGGTGGGACGCGGCGTGGGCGGTGCTGGCCCGGGCTCTGGACACCGGGGCGCCGGACCTGGTCGTGGTACCGGCCACCGCCCTCGCCGAGCTGCGCGAAGACGGCTGGGACATCCCACCGGTGATCGACCGGCTGAGCGGCGCGGTGACGCTCTCGCAGCGCGCGGGTACGGGCCGATGACCGAACTCGATCAGGAGAAGCTCTTCGCCGCCCGCCTGTACGCCACACGGACCCGGCCCTACCTGGCGACAGCGTTGTTCGCGCTCCAGCCGGTGGAGTCCGCCCTGGTGCCGACGATGGCCGTCGACGTGCACTGGCGCTGTTACGTCTCACCACGGTTCGTGGAGCGCACACCCCTCGCCGAGCTGGCCGGGATCTGGGTGCACGAGGTCTCGCACCTGCTGCGTGACCATCATGGGCGCGGGGACCGCTACGCGGCCCGGGAGGGGCGCAAGGACCACCCCGGCGAACGGTTGCGGATGAACATCGCGGCCGACTGCGAGATCAACGACGATGTGTACGGCGACGGGCTCCCCTGGCCCTCGGGCGCCGTACAGCCGCAGCGGCTCGGGATGGAACCCGGCGAGCTCATGGAGGACTACCTGCGGGGGTTCACGCTCGGGGCACTCACCCAGGACTGGGCCTGGCTGGAGTGTGGCAGCGGCGCCGACGGCATGCTGCGGCCCTGGGACCTCGGGCCCGGCGGGGCGAACGCGCTCAGCCGCGAGGAACGTGACGCCATCCGCTACCGGGTCGCGCGCGGCATGGACGGGCCGCCCGGGTCCGTGCCGGCGGGCTGGAAGCGGTGGGCCGAGGAGGCGTTCCATCCGCCCCAGCCGTGGCGCCAACTGCTGGGAGCGGCGGTGCGAACGGCGGTGTCCGGTGGAGGGGCGGGCGACGATTACACGTACGCCAGACCCGCTCGCCGCTCAGCGAGCCTGCCCGGAGTGGTACTGCCGAGCCTGCGCCGGCGCCCGCCCCGCGTGGCGGTGGTCATCGACACGTCCTGCTCGGTCAGCGACGCGGAGCTGGGCAGTGCGCTGCTGGAGGTCGCGGAGATCGGCCGTACGGTGGGCGGCCGGAACGCGGTGAAGGTGCTGTCCTGCGACACGGCGGCTCGGGTTGCGGCTCCGCTGTGCGCGGCGGAGGGGATCGAGCTTGTCGGGGGTGGTGGGACGGATCTGCGTACCGGCTTCGCCGCGGCGCTGGGTTCCGGGGCTCGGCCGGATGTGGTGGTGGCGCTGACCGACGGGTACACGCCGTGGCCGGCCAACCCGCCACCGTGCCGGACCGTGGTGGGGCTCTTCCGGCGCCCGGTCGTCCCGGACGAGGAATACCACCGCCCTCAGCCTCCGCCCTGGGCCCGTGTCGTCCACATCGGATGACCGGCGCGTGAGTACTGTCTCGCGCGCCGGGAGGCAGCACTGGGGGCCAGCTGGTCAACGGGTGGGCGGCGCGGTGCAGCGGGCGGCACGGCGAGGCGGGACGGCCACGCGCGGCGGGCAAGCGAAACGG
The DNA here is from genome assembly GCF_042666575.1 of Actinoplanes sp. GCM10030250. Lineage (NCBI taxonomy): Bacteria > Bacillati > Actinomycetota > Actinomycetes > Micromonosporales > Micromonosporaceae > Actinoplanes > Actinoplanes sp. GCM10030250. The sequence continues at coordinate 309,758 of NZ_JBHTDO010000003.1, forward strand.
GGGCGGGCCGCAGCCCGCCCCCGCACAAACCAACAGCTCAGTGCAGCGGAACCGCCGCCGGACGGCTGCCCTCGTCGTCGAGCAGGTGCGACTGCTCCCGCTTGCGAGGAAGGAAGAACGCCGGGATCAGCGTCAGCAGCACCAGCACGAAGCCCACCATGAACGTCGCCGCGAACGAGTCCGCGACGAACTGCAGGCCCCGCTCCAGGATGCTCGGGTCCGGGACCTGGGCGGCGATCGCCGGGTCGCGCTGGGCGGCGATGGCCAGGCCGGCCTCGGTGATCGGGGCGCCGTCCGGTGAGGTCATGCCGGGGACGACGGCCGAGTCGTTGAGGTTGCTGGTGAGGATGACCGACATGATCGCGGAGCCGACGGAGCCGGCGATCTGCTGGAGGATGTTCAGCAGGGTGGAGCCGCGGGCCACCTCGTGGTTGGTGAGGGTTCGCAGCGCCGACGTCATGATCGGCATCATGGTGCCGCCCATGCCGAGGCCCATCACGAACAGCGAGCCGCAGAGCAGCACGTAGGACGTGTCGGTGCCGACCTGGGTGAAGGTGAAGAAGCCGGCGGCGATGAGGAGCAGCGCGAACGGCACGGTCCGGCCGACCGGGATCTTGTCGGCGAGGATGCCGGCGATCGGCATGGTGACCATGGCGCCGATGCCCTGCGGTGCCATCAGCAGGCCGGCGTCGAGCGTCGTCTCACCGCGCACCTGCAGGAAGTAGCTCGGGAAGAGCAGGCCGGCGCCCATGAACGCGACGGTGAACACGGCGAGCGTGACCGACGCGACGGTCAGGTTCCGGTTGCGCAGCAGGCGCAGGTCGAGCAGCGGGTGTTTCGGCTTGAACGAGTAGAAGACGAAGCCGATCACGAGGAGACCGCCGACGAGCATCGGCAGCCACACCTTGTTGTCGGACATGGTGCCGGTCTCGGGCAGTGACGAGACGCCGTACAGGAAGAGGGCGAGGCCGGGCGAGAGCATCAGCATGCCGATGAAGTCGAACGACTCGGACGGTTCCGGGCTGTCCTTCGGCAGGACGAACTGGGCGTAGACCAGCGCGATGATGCCGATCGGCAGGTTGATCAGGAAGATCCAGTGCCAGCTGGCCGCGTCGATCAGCCAGCCGCCGAGGATCGGGCCGCCGATCGGGCCGAGCAGCATCGGGATGCCGAGCACGGCCATGAGCCGGCCGATCCGGTCCGGGCCGGCGGCCCGGGTCATGATCGTCATGCCGAGCGGCATGAGCATGCCGCCGCCGAGGCCCTGGAGCACCCGGTAGGCGACGAGCTGGCCGATGTTGTCGGCGGTGGCGCAGAGCACCGAGCCGAGCGTGAAGAGCAGGAGCGCCGTCATGTAGAGGCGTTTGGTGCCGAACCGGTCGGCCGCCCACCCGGTGAGCGGGATGACCGTGGCGAGGGCCAGCGTGTATGCCGTCATCGTCCAGGCGACCTCGGCGTACGAGGCGTTGAACTCGACCTGGAAGGTGGGAAGGGCGACGCTGACGACGGTGATGTCGAGGATCGACATGATCGCGCCGAGGACCACGACCCCGGCGACCTTGAGGACGGCGGCGTCCAGCTTGGCGGGTGCCGCCGCGGATTGACTGCTCACAGCGAAATCTCCTGAAAGAGCTGGCGGAAAACGCCAAGCGGCCGCGTATGGGACACACGCGGCAGAACTACGGGTCGTGACGCATCCGGACGGTGCGCCGACTCCCCCTTCGTGACCTCGGCGAACGTTGTGGCCCCGACAATTGTCGTGGCCTCGGCGAACGCCGGGGTGCATCGCCGTGAGCCTAGTCAGCTCACTCCACGCCCACCGCCCCTTTTACCGAGGGTCGGCAGGCTCCCCGGGCTCGTCGCGACCGGATCGGGACACCGCCGCCGAAACGAGAATGCCCAGGCCATTGGCGGTCCAATGGACCAGGAACGGCGCGATGAGGCCGCCGGAGAGCTGCCTCAGGACACCCAGGACGCCACCCGCGAGCGTGGTGAACGCCACTACTGGGAGCGAACCCGGATCGGGTGCCAGGTGCCAGAGACCGAAGATGACTGCGGTGACGGCGGTGGCCCAGACCGGGCCGTGGTCGCTAGCGATCAGTGCCCAGAGCACACCGCGGAACGCCACCTCTTCGAAGGTCACCGTGGCCAGGGGCACCCCGACCAGGGCGCTGCAGACGGGCCGCGGGTACGAGCCGGCGGACAGGGCGCGCCGCGCCGCCGGGATCAGCAGAGCGACCGTGTACCCGAATCCGATCAGAAGGGCACAGCTCACGCCGTACCCCCAGCCGGTGAGAACGAGCCCCACCTCAGCGGGAGTGAGCCCGGAAAGGGCGACCAGGATGGCCGCTGCAAGCGGTCCGACGATGGGCTGCGTGCGGCGCGGCCCGGTCAGGGTCCAGGCGCGGAACGCGGCCATCACCAGGAGCGTGACCACGATCGCCATGCCACCACGATAAATCGATCGACAGGTTCGGGCCGGGTTCGTAACCTCGAGAAGATCATCGCGACCAGGAGGGAGGGACCGCCGTGCGCTACCGCACCGCCGTCGTCATCCCGGTGTCGCGTTTCGAGCTGATCCTCGTGTCCCGTGCGCCCAGCTCCGGCTGCGCCACCGGGGCTGGACGTTCCTGACCACGCTGTCTTCAGTGACAAGCGTGGCGGGTGGGCGCCGTCCGCCGTCCGATCAGCACGAAAGAAAACGACAATGCGTGTCCGTAATCTCGGCATCCTCGCCCACGTCGACGCCGGCAAGACCACACTGACCGAGCGGATCCTGTTCACCACCGGTGCCACCTACAAGACCGGGCGGGTGGACGACGGCAACACCGTGACCGATTTCGACCCGCAGGAGCGCGACCGTGGCATCACCATCTTCTCGGCGGCGGTCAGCTGCGACTGGAACGACCATCGGCTGAACCTGATCGACACACCGGGTCACGTCGACTTCTCCGACGAGGTGGAGCGCTCGCTGCGTGTCCTCGACGGCGCGGTCGCGGTGTTCGACGGTGTCGCCGGTGTCGAGCCGCAGTCCGAGGCGGTGTGGCGCAAGGCCGACCGCTACGGGGTTCCGCGGATCGCCTTCGTCAACAAGCTCGACCGGGCCGGCGCCGACCTGGACGCCGCGGTGGCCTCGATCCGGGACCGCCTGGAGGTCGTTCCGCTCGTGGTGCAGGTGCCGATCGGCCGGGAGGGCGACTTCTCCGGCGTGGCCGACCTGGTCACGCAGCCACCACCGGAGTTCGCCGAAGCGCGGCGCCGGCTGGAGGAGGCCGTCGCCGAACTGCATCCGGGCGCCCTGGAGGAACTGGGCGGCATCTCCGACACGACGCTGAAAGGCGCGCTGCGCGACCTGACCCTGACCAGCCAGGCCGTCGTCGTCCTGTGCGGCTCCGCCTTCCGGGACATCGGAGTTCGGCAGCTGCTCGACGCGGTGGTCGACTACCTGCCCGGACCGACCGGCGATCCGGGCAGGGATCTGGCGGCACTCGTGTTCAAACGCCGGGAACGGCTCACCTACCTGCGCGTCTACGACGGCACGATCACGAAGGGGGACACCGTGTGGGACGCCGGCTCCGGCCGTACCGAAAGAATCTCGCGCATCCTCCGCGTGCAGGCCGACCGGCACACGGACATCGACCGCGCGGTGGCCGGCGACATCGTCGCCGTCGCCGGGGTGAAAGCGGCCCGGACCGGCACCACGTTCTCCGTCAAGGAACGGCCGGTGCTGCTCGAAGCCCCGCGGGTGGCCGAGCCGCTGGTCTCGGTCGCGGTCGAGGCACGCACGCGCCTCGAGGCGCTGCGACTGCCGGGCGCGCTGGCCGCGCTTGTCGAGGAGGATCCCTCGCTGACCGTACGCACGGACGCGGAAACCGGTCAGACCCTGCTCTCCGGTCTCGGTGAGCTGCACCTGGAGGTCTCGGTGGAGAAGCTGCGCCAGGCGACCGGCCTGCAGCTGAGCACCGGGCGGCCGCAGGTGGCCTACCGGGAGACGGTCGTGCGCGGCGTCACCGGCGTGGTGTTCCGGCACGTCAAGCAGGACGGCGGCGCGGGCCAGTTCGCGCACGTCGTGCTGGATGTCGAGCCGCTCGCGGGCACCGGCTTCGAGTTCGCCTCCACGGTGACCGGCGGGCGGGTTCCGGCGGAGTTCGCCCGGGCGGTCGAGGCGGGCTGCCGGGAGGCGCTGTCGGCCGGTCCGCTCGGCGGTCATCCGGTGGTCGGGCTGCGCGTCACGCTCACCGACGGGCAGACGCACGTCAAGGACTCGTCCGAGATGGCGTTCCGCGCGGCGGGCCGCTTCGGCCTGCGGGCCGCGCTGGGCGCGGCCACACTCCAGGTGCTCGAGCCGGTCGCGGAGGTCACGGTGACCGCGCCGTCCGACGCCCTCGGCGCGGTGCTGGGCGATCTTGCCGCGCGGCGCGGTCAGGTCACCGACTCGGGGGTACGGGCTGTGACGGCCATAGTTCCGCTGGCTGAACTGTTCGGGTACGCGACGAGGCTGCGCAGCCGGACGAGCGGCCGGGGCACGTTCACCAGCCGCCCGGCCGGTTACCGCCCGGCCGCCTGATGCTTTCGCGGGCCCGGTGTTCTCGCACCGGGCCCGCGTCAGCGGCGGTCGAGGCCCACTGCCAGCCGTCGCAGCCACTGTTCCGCGGTGCCCTCGATCCCCGGGCAGACGTCGGCGAAGTTCGGCCAGTCGATGCCGTCCCAGGAGAACACCGTCTCGGCGGTGAACCGGTCGGCCGCCGCGCCCAGCTCCTCCCGCATCAGCTCACGGACCAGCCCGAAGTCGACAGTCGTGTGCTCGGCGAGGAGCACCGCGTCGTACAGGTCCTTGCCCTGCGGGTAGGAGTCGGTGGCCAGCCACTGGAGTTTCCAGGCCAGCGACAGCTCGGCGGTCGCGGCCCACACGACGGTGCCCAGCACCTCGATCGGCTCCGGCGGGATCGGCAGTTCCTCGCCGAACACGAAGTCGATCTGCACGGTGCCATCGGGGGTGTCCGCTGCCGAGAACGGGATGACCAGGCGGCGGCCCTCCGCACGCTCGTACGTCCAGATCTCGGAGTGCGCGGTCTGCTCGGGCCGCAGGCCGGCACCCGGCGCGTCCAGCACCGCCGCCACGATGTCCGCGAGCAGTTCCCGGCCCTGCGCGCTGTCAGCCGGCATCGTTGCCGGAGTGACGACGAAGTCCAGGTCGCCCGGCTCCCGCGCGGCGTCACCGACCCAGGCGGCCATCGTGACGCTGCCCCGCAGCACCAGATGCTCCGCCCATCGGGTGCCGGCGATCACCGCCAGCAGATGCGCCATCGCCGCACGCCGCGCCTGCTGCCAGCGCCCGCCCGCCGCCGCGTCGCGGAACACCGGCTCCCCCGCCGTGTACGCGTTCTCGTACTGCTTGAGCGCCGGATCGAAAGCCCCGCGCTGCGTCACGCCCCGCCCCTTGGCCAGCGGCTGATAGGTCGCGGGATAACCCGCCGCACCCGGCCGCTCGGTCCGCGCACGGGTCTCCCGCCGGTCCTCCCAGCTGTCCCGCCGCACCGGCTGCTGGTCGAGCCATCCATGGTCCAGGTCGAGGTGGCTGTCGTACGCCACATACTCCTGCTCCACCGAGACGATGTCCTGCCCCGCGCTCCGCAGGTCGTCCAGCAGTTGGTGCAGCCGATGGCTCGCGCTGAGCCGCCCGACCCGGTGGCAGCGCTGGTTGACGAACCGCACCTCGGTCCCGCCGGTGTCCTTGCGGCGGGCGTTGCGGGACAGCCGCGCACCGTGCGGCGCCACCAGGTCGGTCACCGTGAGCAGCGCGGCCACGCTCGCCGACGGCAGCCGCAGCTTGATGTGGTGCTCGAAATAGCGGCTCTCCGGCTCCCGCAGGGCGTCGCTGTCCCGCTCCGGCACCCCTTCGGACCACGGCGTCGCCTCGATCTTGGTGCGCACCGGGCTCATTCCCGCCGCGCGCAGCCATTCACACCACTTGTCCACCATGGATCGCTGTTCCCGCAGGGTGCCGGCGCCGTGCAGGGTGAGCATCGGCTGGAAACGGGTCGCTCCCCGGTCCAGCTCGATGTAGAGGAACGTGACGCCGTATTTCTCAGCGAAGATCGCGAGCCCCTCGGCGTCATGATCCATCACGGTGATGTGGGTTTCGAACGTACCGCTGATCATGGCACTCATCGTTTCCTGAGTTCGATCAAAGTGCGAGTGGATTGTGCGACGAAGCTCCCGTGTTCCCGGATGTGCGCGTCCATCCGCCGCAGCTGCTCCTGATATCCGTCCACACTGAAATCGGGCACCCACCAGACGCATTTGCGCAGCAGGTAAACGACCGCGCCGACGTCGAACAACTCCATCCGGCAGCGCGCGGTCCGCACCTCCACCAGCTCCAGCCCGGCGGCCTTCGCCGCCATCACCTCACGCTCCGGGTCACGGTCCAGCTCCTGCCGGGGCAGGGGTCCGAGAAAGAACTCAATCAATGTGTACGCCGACGCGGGCCCCACATGCTGCCCCAGATAGATCCCGCCGTCCCGCAGCACCCGGGCGATCTCCCCCCACGCCGGATCGACCGGATGCCTGCTCGTCACCAGGTCGAACGTCCCCGCGGCGAACGGCAGCGCCCGCCCCTGCGGCACGTACACCACCTCGACCCCGCGCGGCTCCAGCAGCTCGCGGGCGCGTTCCGCGTTCGGCCGCCACCCCTCGGTGACCACCATCCGCGCCGGCAGAGCCGGCATCTCCGCCACGATCTCCCCGCCGCCGGTGTCCAGGTCGAGCGCGGACCCGGCGCCGGGCAGGCGTGCGGCGAGCATCTTCGCGTACGCCCACGGGGGCCGTTCCTCGGTCGCCCGCCCCTCCAGCCAGCCGAAATCCCAGCCGGACACGTCCGCGGCCGCCGCCTCGTCGATCAGTTCCTGATATCCACGCACATAGTCATGCTGCCGTTACCGTCAAAGCTTTTCCTCTCCCATCCCACTCCTCGCACGCCTCGCCCCGGTTCCCCGCGATCTTGGATGATTGACCACGCCCCGGGGTGGCCCATTACCCAAGATCGACGCGGGTTCTTGACCAGGTCTCGCCTACCGGATGACCTGGTAGGTGAGGTGCGTGACGCCACGGCCCTCGATCACCTCGGGGTCGGCGAGACGGACCGGCGCGACAGTCAGGCCGTCGAAGAAGCTGATGCCCTCACCGAGCAGCACCGGAACCAGCGACACGGTGATCTCGTCGATCAGGCCGGCATCCAGGTATTGCCGGGCCAGCGTCGGCGTGGAGACGGCCACATCGCGGTCCCCCGCCACCGCCTGCGCAGCCTCGATCGCGGCCATCGGATCCGGGTAGAACGTGGTCGCCGACTCCTCCCGCGGCCACCCCGGCGGCACGGTGTGGCTCACCACGAACACCGGACAGCCGGCCGGATGCCGCCCACCCCACCCATCGGTGTGGTCGAACAGCCGCCGCCCGCAGACCAGCGCCCCGCACTGAGTCAGAGCCGGGCGCAGGAACCGCGCGCTCGCCTCGGTCACATGGAACGTCCACCGCGGATCAGCACTCGGAACCTCGACATCCCCGTTCTCATACCACCCGAACAGCTCCGCCACCCCGTCGTTCTCATCGGCGACGAACCCGTCCAGCGACATGGACAGGGCGGCCACAACCTTGCCCATGATGTACCTCCTGAAGCGATTCTCCCCCGCAGGTTGGTACGTCACAGGCACATCAGGCAAGTGTTTGACGCAAAGGGTGACCGGCCGGCTTAAAACCGAGCGACCTGAAGGATCCACAGTGCGGCGCTCTGAACTCCTCCACCCTGCAAGTGCGCCGCCGGGGAGTCGAACCCCGAACCTACTGATTAAGAGTCAGCAGCTCTACCAATTGAGCTAGCGGCACGTGGTGTCGCCGAGTGGGTTCGAACCACCGGCCTCCGCCTTATGAGGGCGGCGCTCTCGCCTCCTGAGCTACGGCGACACGTTGCGGAGAGCGGGAGATTCGAACTCCCGGCAGTGGCATGAGCCGCTGCTGCGGATTAGCAATCCGCCGCCTTCGGCCACTCGGCCAGCCCTCCAAGAATTATTACGAACCGAGACCGCCGGCCATCGCGGCAAGCGTCCGCAGATGACGGATCACGTCCGCCTTCTGCTCGCCCTCGGGAAGTTCCCGCTCGCCGGCTTCGACGAGATGGTCCCGCAACTGGGCGACGGCTTGGCTGCGGGCTTCGGCGCAAGCTCGGCGAGCCACAGCGATCCCAGGTTGTTGTCGACGATCTCTTGCAGGTGGGCGACAGCCTCGGGCGCCGACAGCCGTTCGATGAGGAATTCCAGGGTCCAGTCGAACAGCGCACCGCTGGCTGTCCAGGCCGTGCCCGGCTTCAGATCTGGCGTGCCATCTCCACCGACGCTGACCGCATCGCCGTCAGAACTCGTCCTCGTCGAACACGGGTCCCCCACTTTGAGCCACCAGCATGGCACTCTTGGTGATCATCTGAAAGGATCGAAGTGAGGCGATGTGGACCCGGCCGGGGTCGAACCGGCCGCCTCCCGCTTGCAAGGCGGGCGCTCTACCAGATGAGCTACGAGCCCGTGTGGCACTGCGTGCCCTCGGCGCGAGTCGAACGCGCACCGTCCAGGTCCTCGGCCTGGTGCCTCTGCCTGTTGGGCCACGAGGGCGAATCTGACGCGTCTCCGGAAAGATTCGAACTTTCGACACCCGGATCCGTAATCCGGTGCTCTATCCGCTGAGCTACGGGGACATGGTGGACCCGGTGGGCCCACGTCTTGTGCGATCCGCTGTGGAGTTCTCAAAGAACGGGTACAGAAAACGCCGCCCGTTCCGGATCGGAAGGACGGCGCGACGATCACCGGACGGGTCCGGTCAATCGCGCCACCTGTGCGGCTTTCGGCTGCGGAGCATCGCGGCCGCGCTCATCTTGCCGAGGGCGAGGCTCCGGCGAATGCTGATCATGGATTGACGCGACACGGCCTGCTCCTTTCCCTTCGGCCGAATTCCTCGGCGCGGTCGGTGTTGTTGACCAAGTTAGGCGGCGCCACCGAAAGCGGCAATCGATTAAGTCGGCACGGGGCGAAACACCTATGGGAGCCAGCTGATTCGTCAAGCCGGTGGATGAGCCGCCGTCATAGGCGCACACGCTGGGGTTGCGTGCGATCTGGCTGGGCCTATGGCCTGTGGCCTATGACCTGTGTAGGCGCACACGGACGGCTTACGTGTGCGCCCACACGCTGCCTCGAACGCACGCGGTATTTGAGGGCAGGGACAGAAGTCGAACCTGCTGTTGTGCCCGTCAGGCTGCCCGCCCTGCATGGCCATCCCTGCCCCCCGATCCATCCCCGCTCGCGTGGGTGACCGTAGGTGGAAGCCGATGACGCGCGGGCCGAACTACCCAGGTGGGGCGCGGGTCAGGACGGGCGGGTGGCGTCGGCTATGGATTTGTGGGAGACGTGGGCGGTGAGCCCGCCGTCGACCACGATCTCGGCTCCGTTGACGTAGGTGGACTCGTCGGAGACCAGGTAGACGATCAGGGGTGCCACGTCGGCGGGGGTGCCGATACGGCCGAGGGGGATTTCGGGCAGGGCGGCGTCGAAGAAGGCCTGGGGAGCCGACTCCATCAACGGCGTGTCGATGAGGCCCGGCATCACCGCGTTGACCCGGATCCCCCGCACACCGAGTTCGAGCGACGCGCTGCGGCTGAGCCCGCGCAGTGCCCACTTGCTGGCCGTGTAGGGAGCCGCCGCGTGACCCGAAACCGCCGCCACCGAGCAGATGTTCACGATCGACGACCCGGGCGACATGAGTGGAACCAACGTTTTCATCCCGTACATCGGGCCGGTGACGTTGATGGCGAATGTCCGCTCCCAAGCCTCGACGTCGATGGCCGGCAGGCGATCCCGCCCCGCCACCCCCGCGTTGTTCACCAGCGCGTCGACCCGCCCGAACTCGGCCCGAAGCTCGGAAGCGAGCCGCTCCCAGTCAGCCAGCGACGCGACGTCCAGATGACGCACCCCGTCCGCGGGAAGAACGTCGGTGGCGATCACGACAGCACCCTCGGCACGCAACAGGGCCACCTCAGCGGCACCCTGCCCCCGAGCCGCCCCGGTCACCACCACAACCTTGCCCTCACACCTCACGACGCCTCCCGCGAATCGACATTGAGCGGCGCCTCCCACGGATCGACATTGAGCGACGCCTCCCACGGATTGACGTTGAGCGGCGGCAACCCGTCCACCGTCCATACCCGGCGAAGATCCGCGACGGCCCGGCCCGATCAACAGGCTCCACGAGGTTGCCCTCCACCCGCAGCCGCAGTTCGGTACGCAGGCCGAAGGCGGCGCAGTACCAGGTCTCGGCGGCGGCCAGGTCGGCCACGTTGAGCCCGATGTGGTCGAGGCGCGCGGTGCTCATGGGCGGCTCCCGGTCTCCTTGAGGGCGGAGGAAGACGTGGAAGCAGCCAATCAGGGGCCGCGACACCGCGGAAATCGTTCGTGAATATGTCAGCGATCGTCAGCGACGATGGTCGTGACCCCGCCGATGACCGTGGACACCATGTGCCGGACCGCCGCCGGTTCGGGCCGGGCGCCGGTACGGTCGGCGTACAGCAGATGCCCGCTTCCGATCAGCACAGCCGCGAGCGTCTCCACGTCGGCCCCCGCCGCGACACGGCCGAGCCGCTGCTCCTCCGCGAGGTATCGCCCGATCATCTCGGCGGCCTCGGTGAGCACCGGTACACCCGCCGGCCACGTCTGCCGCAGTCGTGCCCGCAACTCGTCCCGGAACGTGATCAGCGGGACGATCGCCACCGCTACCGACTCGAAGACCGCGGTCAGCGAGGCCGCGACGTTGCCGGCCACCTCGCCCGTCCCGGCGGCCTCCCGCAGTGCCGCCGCCTCGGCGTCCATCCGGTGCACGCGGGCCATCACGTAGTCGGCCAGGAACGCGTCGAAGTCGGCGAAGTGCCGGTGCAGCACGCCCTTCGCGACGCCCGCCTCGGTGGTGACCGCACGGCTGGTCAGGCCGGTCGGCCCGTCCCGGAGCAGGATTCGGTCGGCCGCGTCGAAGAGCTGTTCGCGCACGTCACGCAGGGCGACACCGGTCGGCGTCAAAGCTTCCCCTCCCCAAATGGGCACTTGCCCACTATGGTGGGCACATGCCCACTCTACCGAGCGAACCACACCAGCAGCGGCGGATGGCGGAGTCCTTCGGCGTCGACCCCGGGCGCTACGACCGCACCCGCCCGCCCTACCCGCAGGCCCTCGTCGACCGGATCGTCGCCGCCGCACCCGGCCGGGACGTCGCCGACGCCGGATGCGGCACCGGCACCGCGGCCCGCCAGTTCCGGGCGGCCGGCTGCCGCGTCCTCGGCATCGAGCCGGACGCCCGGATGGCCGGATGGGCGCGCGACGACGGTCTCGAGGTCGACGTGTCGGCGTTCGAGGACTGGGATCCGGCCGGGCGCCGGTTCGACGCGGTCGTCGCCGGGACCTCCTGGCACTGGATCGACCCGGTCGCCGGCGCGGCCAAGGCGGCCGGCGTCCTGCGCCCGGGCGGCCTCCTCGCCGCGTTCTGGCACGTACCGCAGCCGCCCGCCGAGGTGACGGCCGGGCTCGGGGAGTCGCTGCGGCGGGTCATGCCGGACCTGCCTTTCGACCTCTCCCGCACCCCCGGCCCGGACGGTCACCAGCCCCTGCTCGCGAGGGCCGAGGACGGCATCAGGGAGGCCGGGTTCGGTGAACCGGAGCGCTGGCGGTTCGACTGGGAGCGGCGGTACTCCCGGGACGAATGGCTGGACCAGCTGCCGACCTCCGGCGTGCTGACCCGGCTCGCACCCGAGCCGCTGGCCGAGGTGCTGCACGCCGTCGGCGCCGCCGCCGACTCGCTCGGCGGCACCTTCGTCGTCCGTTACTCCACGATGGCCGTCGTGGCCGTCGTGGCCGTCAGGTGAGCAGGGAGTCCTCCGGCCCGGAACTGCCGGCGGGATATTCGAGCAGCGGCACCTGACCGGCCCGCCAGGCCATCACGACCGGCTCGACGATGCGCCAGCAGTGCTCGGCCGTGTCTCCCCGCACCGACAGGGTCGGGTCGTTGTCGAAGACGCCGCGCAGCACCTCGCCGTACGGGGGCAGGTCGCCCGGCCCGAAGTCGGCGGCCAGGCTCACCGGGTCCAGCTCGAACGGGTCACCCGGCCCGTTGATGTTGAAGTCCAGGCTCAGCCGGTCCGGGCCGAAGCCGATCCGCAACCGGTCCTGCTGGTCGCAGCCGTGCAGGCCGTCCGGGATCCGGGGCGGCCGCTTGAAGGTGATCACCGCTTCCTTGCGGCTGCTGCCGATCGCCTTGCCGGAGCGCAGCCGGAACGGCACACCGGCCCAGCGCCACGTGTCGACCGAGAGGACCAGTTCGGCGAGGGTCTCGGTGCCACGATCCGGTTCGACGCCGGGCTCGTCGGCGTACGCCGGAAGTTTGCGTTTTTCGATCTGACCGGACGTGTATCGCGCCCGGCGGCTGCTGACCGCCGGGTCGGGGTCCCAGAGGCGGGTGGCCCGCAGCACGTCGGCCTTGCGGTCGCGGAACTCCCCGGCGGTCAGCGTGACCGGCGCCTCCATGGCGAGCATCGCCAGGATCTGCAGCAGGTGACTCTGGATCATGTCGGCGAGGGCACCGGCGTGGTCGTAGTAACCGGCCCGGCCCTCCAGCGCCAGGGCCTCGTCGAAGACGATGTCGACCGACGCCACGTGCTCGGAGGTCAGCAGCGGCTCGAAGATCCGGTTGGCGAACCGCAGGCCCAGGAGGTTGAGGACTGTGGACTTGCCGAGGAAGTGGTCCACCCGGTGGATCCGCTCCTCCGGTGCCAGCTCGGCGAGGACCACGTTCAGCGCCGCCGCCGCGTCGCCGTCGATGCCGAACGGCTTCTCCAGCACCAGGCGGGTGCCCTCCGGCAGATCCACCTCGCGCAGGGCGTCGCAGGTGCGGGCGGTCACGGCCGGCGGCAGCGCGAAGAAGATCGCCACCTGGCCGCTCGCCTCACCGAGGATCCGCCGCAGATCGCCGGCCTGGGTCACGTCCGCGCCCAGGTAGCGGGTCCGCGCGACGACATCGGTGGCGACACCGGCACCGAACGAGTCGGCCACCCGCTTGCGCCACTGCTCGTCGTCCCAGTCCTCGCGCGCGGCGCCGATCAGCGTCAGGCCGGGGACGTGGCCGGCGGCGAGCAGCGCGCCGAGGCCGGGCAGCAGCAGGCGGGCGGTCAGGTCGCCGCTCGCCCCCAGGATGATCAGAGTCTGGTCCGTCATGGACCGTGGATACCCGGCGGGGCCGGGCGGTACTCGACCTCGGGGCGGCCGGGTCCGCCGTATCGGGGGCTGCGCCACACCCGGCCGGCGTCGGCCAGGTGCTCCAGATAGCGCCGGGCGGTCACCCGCGACGTTCCGGTACGCCCGGCCACCTCGGTCGCCGAGAGCCCGGCCGGGGCGGCGTCCCGCAACGCGCCCAGGATCAGGTCGAAGGTGCTGCGGTCCAGACCTTTCGGCAGGGTGTCCGGCGGGGCGCCGCGGAGCGTGGCGAAGACGCGGTCCACCTCGTGCTGCGCGGCGACCTCGCCGGCTTCGAGCAGCTGGCTGCGGTATGACGCGTACCTGTCGAGCTTGTCGCGGAACACCGCGAAGGTGAACGGTTTCAGCAGGTAGTGGGTCACGCCGAGGGCCACCGCCTGGCGGATCATGTCGATGTCCCGGTTGGACGTGACGGCCAGGACGTCGGTGCCGCTGCCGGCCGCCCGCAGCGCCCGGACGATCTCCAGGCCGTGCTTGTCCGGCAGGTTCAGGTCGAGCAGGACCAGGTCGACGGGTTCGGCGCGGAGCCTGGTCATCGCCTCCTGGGCGGTGTGCGACACCCCGACGACCCGGAACCCGCCGATCCTCTCGGTGAACACCCGGTGCGCGTCGGCGATCAGCGGCTCGTCGTCCACCACCAGGACCCGGATGCCGGGCGGGGGCGCTGTCACGCCGGCACCGGCAGCCGGACGGTGAGAACCGCTCCACCGCTGGGTGCCGGGGTGATCGCGTAGCTTCCCCCGTACCTCTCGGCCACCTGCCGCACCAGCGACAACCCGACGCCGCGACCCGCGCCTTTGCTCGACCAGCCGCGCCGGAAGGCGTCGGCGGCCTGCTCCGGGCTCAGGCCCGGACCGTTGTCGGTGACCCTGACCAGCACCTCGCCGTCCGCGTGCCGTACCAGGACCCGGACCCGGCGCGGCGGCTCGCGGCCGGCCACCGCCTCGAGCGCGTTGTCGACCAGGTTGCCGACCACTGTCAGCAGGTCGCGGCCCGGCAGCGGCTCACCGTCGATCCGCGAGTCCTCCTCGATCGTCAGCTCCACACCGCGCTCGCTCGCCTGCGCCGACTTGCCGAGCAGCAGCGCCGCGAGCGCCGGCTCGTGCAGGGCACCCACCACCTGGTCGGTGAGCTCCTGGGCCAGGGCCAGCTCGGCGGTGCCGAGCCGCAGAGCCTCTTCGGTACGCCCGAGCTCCACCATGGTCAGCACAGTGTGCAGCCGGTTCGCCGCCTCGTGCGCCTGCGCTCGCAGCGCCTCGGTCAGGCCTCGCACCGAGTCCAGCTCGCCGGTGAGCGCCCGCAGCTCGGTGTGATCGCGCAGGGTGAGCACCGAACCCAGCGTCCGGCCCTCGAACCGGGTCTCCCGGCGGCTCGCGACAAGCACCCGATCACCGACCAGCACCGGCTCGTCCACGGTCGGCCGCTGCTCGGTGATCAGACCGGCCACCTCGGGCGGCAGGTGGGCCGGACCGTCAGCGGGCACACCGAGCAGCCGCCTGCCCTCATCGTTGATCAACTCGACCCGGCCGTCGCGGTCCACCACCACCAGCCCTTCCCGGACGGCGTGCAGTACCGCGTCGTAATACTCGAACATCCTGGTCATCTCCGCCGGTCCGAGGCCGTGGGTCTGCCGGCGCAGGCGGCGGCTGAGCAGCCAGGCGCCGGCCGCGGCCAGCAGGAGGGCGGCGCCGGTGGCGCCGGCGACGGCCGGGACCTGGGCGAGCAGGTTGCGGTTGATCTTCGCGGTGGTGATGCCGACGGAGACCAGGCCGATGACGGTCACGGTCCCAGGTTCGACAACCGCCACGACGGTACGAACGGAGTCGCCCAAACTTCCCCGATACTCCTCGACGACGACGCCACCGGCGAGCGCCTCGTCCACGTTTCCGGCGAACGGCTTACCGATCAGCTCGATGGTGGGATGCGTGTACCGGGTCCGGTCGGGCGCCATCACCACGACGAAGTCGGTGCCGGTGGCGTGCCGGGTGGCCTCGGCGTAGGGCTGTAGCAGCGGACTCGGATCGTCGGCGTGCAGCGCCTCGACGACCGCCGGCGAGAGCGCGATGGCCTCGGCGACAGCGGTCACCTCCTCGACCGCGGCGCGGTGGGCGTCATCGCGGGCCAGCAGGACCGCGCCGGTGGTGCAGGCCGCGACCAGCAGCGTCACGACCAGAACCTGGAGCGCGAAGAGCTGCC
Organism: Actinoplanes sp. GCM10030250; assembly: GCF_042666575.1. Classification (NCBI taxonomy): domain Bacteria; kingdom Bacillati; phylum Actinomycetota; class Actinomycetes; order Micromonosporales; family Micromonosporaceae; genus Actinoplanes; species Actinoplanes sp. GCM10030250. The sequence continues at coordinate 325,282 of NZ_JBHTDO010000003.1, forward strand.
GCGCGATGCTCCAGTTGCCGGACATAGCGGACATTGACATCCTTCGGGTGAACAGAATGAACGCAATGGTGATCCGGCGTGAGACCCAGGCCACATTCACGTCATGGAAACCGCTCCCGCCCCGCCGGTCAAGAAGGACCGCATCCGCTACCTGTACCCGGCGGTCGTCGTGGCCGTCCTGCTCGGCATCGCCGTCGGCCTGCTCGCCCCCGAGTTCGCCGTCGAGCTGCGCCCGATCGGCACCGGTTTCGTCGACCTGATCTCGATGATGATCAGTCCGGTCATCTTCTGCACCATCGTCCTCGGTGTCGGATCGATCCGGCAGGCCGCCAAGGTCGGCAAGGTCGGCGGCCTGGCCCTCGGCTACTTCCTCGTGATGTCCACAGCGGCCCTCGCCATCGGACTGGTCGTCGGCAACCTGATCCACCCGGGTTCCGGCATCCATCTGGACGCCGCGGCGGCCGAGGCCGGCCAGAAGGCGGTCGGCGACACCGCCTCCGAGAGCACCGCCGAGTTCCTGCTCGGCATCATCCCGACCACCCTGGTCTCACCGCTGGCCGGCGACAGCGTGCTGCAGACCCTGCTCGTCGCGCTGCTGGTCGGCTTCGCCCTGCAGACCATGGGCACCCGCTCCGAGCCGGTCCTGCGAGCGATCGGCACCTTCCAGCACCTGGTCTTCCGCGTCCTCGCCATGATCATGTGGCTGGCACCGATCGGCGCGTTCGGCGCCATCGCCGCGGTGGTCGGCGCCACCGGCACCGACGCGCTCGTCAGCCTCGCGCAGATCATGCTCGGCTTCTACCTGACCTGCGCGATCTTCGTCTTCGCCGTGCTCGGCACGATCCTCTGGCTGGTGGCCCGGATCAACATCTTCACCCTGCTGCGCTACCTCGGCCGGGAGTTCCTGCTGATCGTCTCCACGTCGTCGTCGGAGTCGGCGTTCCCCCGCCTGATCGCGAAGATGGTGCACGTCGGCGTCTCCCGCCCGGTCGTCGGCATCACGGTGCCGACCGGCTACTCGTTCAACCTGGACGGAACGGCCATCTACCTCACCATGGCGTCCCTGTTCGTGGCGCAGGCGATGGGCGACCCGCTGTCGGTCAGCGAACAGATCTCCCTCCTGCTCTTCATGATCATCGCGTCGAAGGGTGCGGCCGGCGTGACCGGGGCAGGCCTGGCCACCCTCGCCGGCGGCCTCCAGAGCCACCGCCCCGACCTGGTCGACGGCGTAGGCCTGATCGTGGGCATCGACCGCTTCATGTCCGAGGCCCGCGCCCTGACCAACTTCGCCGGCAACGCGGTAGCCACAGTCCTCGTCGGCGTCTGGACCCGCGAATTCGACCGGGAACGCGCCAACCGGGTCCTCAGCGGCGCCGACCCCTTCGACGAGGCCACCATGGTCGACGACCACGGCCCCGCCGAACTCCGCGAACCCGCCCCACAACCGATCGGCGCCTCCACCACGCCGTCCGCCACCGCTCCGTCCGCCACCGCTCCGTCCGCCACCGCTCCGTCCGCCACCGCTCCGTCCGCCACCGCTCCGTCCGCCACCGCGCCAGCCGCCGGGACGACCACGCCGTCATCTTGATCGCTCCGGAGCCCCGCCCCGCCACGCTTCCCCAGTCGCGCGGCGGGGCGGCTTCATGTCCGCTGCCGCCTCAGCGCCACTCCCGCGCGGCTTCATGTTGGCCGTTCTTCCTCAGCGGCGGCCGGGACATACCTACGGTGAACGGATGCCCAGGTTCCGTCTTCGCCCGGTCGTTGCCGTCTCGCTCACCGCCCCGGTCCTGCTCGCCGCCCTGGCCGTGGCCGGAACGGCAGCCGCGACCGTCGACGGGTCCGCCCGGGTCGACGGGCCCGCCCGGGTCGACGGGCCCGCCCGGGTCGACGGGTCAACCGGCGCCATCGGGACCGCCCGCGTCGACGGGCCCGCCGGGCGCCTCGTCCCGGTGCCGGCCGCGTCGCCGCCGCTCGGCGACGAATACTTCACCTCGGCTCAGCTGGCCCGAGGGCTGCTGACCAGATCCGACCTGCCGGAGGGCTACACGTTCGCCGGTGAGACCGCGACATCGCAGACCGGTTCGGAGATCTTCGGATCCTCCCTGTGCACCGGAGGACCGCCGACCACGATCTGGGGGTCCATCACCACCGCCTCGCGCATTTTTCGCCACACGGACGGCAGCATGATCACCGTCGACATCAAGGCCACCGGTGCTGACCAGGCCCGCCAGACGATCGGCGACGTGGCCGCCGCGCCCGCCAAGTGCCCGGTCGTCACCCAGGGCGGCTTCACCACCAGGTACACCCGTTTGCCGCTGCCCGCGCTCGGCCAGACCTCGGCGGGACTGATCACGGTCACCCGGTCCGGCAACCAGGCTCCGGCGCGCGAACACGCGGTGGCCGTCGCGTACGGCAACGCCTCAGCGGTCTTCCGGGAGGAGGGTGCCGCCGCGAAGAACCAGGCCCGCTTCATCAAGATCATCAAGGCGGGAGTGAAGGCGCTCAAGAAGATCAACGACCCGACGCCCGTCGCGGAGCTGAAGCGCGGCCTGATCGGTGTGACCGACCTGCCCAAGGGCTATCGCATGGTCACCGACGGCACAGTGGCCAGCGGCACAGCGGGCAGCGGCACAGTCAGCAACGGCACAGTCGGCAACGGCACAGCGGGCAACAGCACAGCGGGCAGCGGCACGGACTGGTTCGCTGAATACGACTGCACCGGCAAGCTGCAACGCTTCGACCCCCGGGGAACGGCGGTCCAGCGGTCGTTCGCCGTGGGCAACAGTGAGGCCACGATCAGGATGGCGGTCGGATCGCTCGGCTCCCCGGGCATCGTCGACGCCATCAGGAAGCGGCTCTCCGACTGCCCGGCGATCACCGACAAGTCCGGCGTGCGGCGCACGGCCGCCGAACAGCAGGTTCCCGCCACCGACATCTCCGTGGTCGGCATCCGCTATCCGGGCACACCCGCGGTGGCGAGGGCGGTCATCCTCTACCGCGACTGGTACACCGACATCCGAGTGACGGTCACCCCCGGCACCAGCGCGGAGAAGATCGACGAGATCATGTCGGCCGCGATGACGAGGATCTTCGACGTCAACTCGTGAACAGTCGCCCGTTGGCCGGAAATGCGCGGATTGTCTACTTACCGTGAACGGATGAAACGGATTCTTGCCGCAGCGGCCGTGGTTGCCGCGATTCTCGGCCAGGGCAGTCCGGCCCTGGCCGACGTACCCACCGCCGGCCAGCTGGAGAAGGGCCTGCTCACCCAATCCGACCTGCCGAAACCCTACGAGATCGCCTTCCCCGCGGTCCCCGTCGAGACGTCGCTCGGCGAGAGCACGCCCCGATGCCCCGAACCGGCGGTACCGGACGGCCCCACGGTCAACACGACGAACGAGTTCTTCCTGGACACCGACGGCTCCATGATCACCATGACGATCATCGCGACCGGTGCGGGCGCTGCCCGGGACGCCGTCAAGGACGCGGCGGCGATCCCCGGACGGTGCCCGGTCTTCGAGAAGGGCAACACCTCATTCACGACGAAGGCGTTCCCGCTCGCCGAGTTCGGTGACGCGTCGACCGCTTTTGACATGTCGGTCAAGGAGGGCAAGGACAGCCCGGTACGGGTGGTCGTCGCCGTGGTGGCCGCCGGCGACGTGTGCGCGCTGTTCGCGCTGACCCCGAACGAGGAGAACGACGAGGCCGAGTTCCGCACGATCGTCACCGCCGGCGTGAAGAAACTGGCGTTGATCAAGCACTGAGAAGAACCTGGCAGCGCCCTGACAGCAGCGCCCCGGTCCGCGCCCGGCCGTGACAGCGGCGTGTGCGGGCCGTGCCAGCGTCCACCGGCAACCTCGACGTCGAGGCCGCGCGCCACCGCGCCCGGCCGCACACGGAGGGGAATGCGACATCGTGGAAGATCTGGTGGTGCGCGCCGAAGGGCTGCGCAAACGCTTCGGTACGACGCAGGCGCTCGACGGCGTGGACCTGGCCATGCGCCGGGGAACCGTGCTCGGCATGCTCGGGCCGAACGGCGCGGGGAAGACCACCGCCGTGCGCGTGCTGGCGACCCTGCTCAAACCCGACGAGGGCCGGGCCGTCGTCGCCGGCATCGACGTGCTCGAGCACCCGCAGCAGGTGCGCCGCAAGATCGGGCTGACCGGGCAGTACGCGTCCGTCGACGAGGATCTGACCGGCGTACAAAATCTGGTGTTGATCGGAAAATTGCTGGACCTGAGCACCAAGGACGCGCGGCGGCGGGCCGGTGAGCTGCTCGATTGGTTCGATCTGAGCGAAGCCGCCCAGCGGCCGGCCAAGACGTATTCCGGTGGCATGCGCCGCCGCCTCGACCTGGCCGCGAGCCTCGTCGGCCGTCCCGAGGTGATCTTCCTGGACGAGCCGACGACCGGGCTCGACCCGGCCAAGCGCGAGGACATGTGGGGTGTGGTCCGCACGCAGGTGGCGCGGGGTGCCAGCGTGCTGCTGACCACGCAGTACCTGGAGGAGGCGGACGCCCTCGCCGACGAGATCGTGGTCGTCGATCACGGTCGGGTGATCGCGCACGACACGCCGGACGGCTTGAAGCGCCGGGTGGGTGGCCAGACGCTGCGGGTGCGCCCGGCCGATCCGGAGCGCCTGCCGGACGTGCTGCGGGTGCTCGACGCGGTGGCCGCCCCGGGGACGACGGCCGCGAAGGACGAGGCGGCGGGCAGCCGGCCGGGCACCGCGTCGGTGCCGGTGACAGGCGACGCGGCACTCGCCGACGTGGTCCTGGAGCTCCGGCGCGACGGCGTCGAGGTCACCGAGATGGCACTGCACCTGCCCAGCCTCGACGAGGTTTTCCACACGCTGACCGGCAAGAAGAAGGCCGAGGAACTGGTATGACCGCGATCGCACGACACAGCGCGGCGCTGGCTCACCGCAGCCTGATCAAGACCATCCGTACGCCTGAGGCGCTCATCGACGTGACCATCCAGCCGGTGATCTTCCTGCTGCTCTTCACCTACCTCTTCGGCGGAGCCATCGGTGACGGCGACCGGCACGCCTACCTGCAGTTCCTCCTGCCCGGCATGCTGGCGCAGTCGCTCGCGATGGGCGGCGTCGCACTCGGCCAGAACCTCAACGCCGACATCGAGAAGGGCGTCTTCGACCGCTTCCGATCACTGCCGATCTCCCGGTCGGCGCCGCTCGTCGGTGCCGTCCTGGCCGACGTGGTCCGCTATCTGACGGTCTGCGTGGTGATGCTGGCGTTCGGCAGCGTGATGGGTTTCCGGGTCGAGACCGGAGCGGTCCCGGCAGTGGCGGCGGTCGCGCTGTCGATCGGGTTCGGGCTCTGCTTCTGCTGGATCTCGGTGTGGGTCGGCATGCTGGCCCGCACCTCGGGCGCCGTGCAGGGAATCATGTTCCTGCTGGTCCTGCCGCTGACCTTCGGCAGCAACGTGTTCGTGGAGACCGACACGCTGCCCGGCTGGCTGCAGGCGTTCGTGCAGGTCAACCCGATGACACCGCTGGTCGGCACAATCCGCGGCCTGCTCGTCGGCGGCCCGGTCGCCGAGCACCTGATCGTCACCCTGCTCTGGATGGCCGGCCTGCTCGTGGTGTTCGTCCCCCTGGCCCTGCGCGCTTACGCAAGGCGCGCCTAGGAACCGCTGGGAAGGGACGGCTGGATGAGCCGCGCGGGGTCGACGCGACTCTGCGCGGCTTGCGCGTCCATGGTCCAGCCCGCCGAGTAGGCCTCACCGAACGCCTCGTCGTCCAGCTCCCCGCGGGTCATCCTCGTCACCTCGAGCACGTTGAGGTCGGTGTGATCGTGCGAGCCCCGCAGCCGGGCGGCCGCACCGAGCAGCACGGCGGCGTCGCGGTGTCGTCCCCGCAGTGCGGCCAGCCCGGCGCCGGCCACCGCGACCATCGCCAGGATCGGCATGTCGTGGGTGTCCACGGCCGCCGGATAGGCCATCGCCAGCGCCTTCTCCGCCGTCTCCCCGTCTCCCCTGCGCAACGCGAGCGCGGCACGCATCACGCCGACGATGGCGGTGCCGTGGTCGCCGCCCATCAGCACCATCCCGTCGCTGCCCAGCTCGGCGCCCGCGCGGGTCAGCAGCTCCTCGGCCCGGTCGAGTTCGCCGAGGTAGATCATCATCCCGGCTTCGAGGGCGTCCACCAGCAGGACCAGCTCGCGGGTCGCGGACCGGTCGGCGCGTTCCCGGGCCCGGGCGACCGACCGGGACGCCTCGGCCGGCTCGCCGCGCCGCAGGTGCAGGTCGGCCCAGCGCAGGTCGATGAAGATCTCGTCGGCCAGGTCCAGTGAGCCGAACTCGCCGGCCAGCGCCCGGGCGGCGGCCAGGTCGGCGAGCGCACCGTCGAGGTCGCCGTCGTACTGGCGGACCAGGGCGCGCAGCGGCAGCACTGTCGCCTGGCCCCAGCGGTCGCCGATCGCCCGGAACCCGTCGAGGGCGTCGGTCGCGTCCTGGCTGAGCTGGGGCAGGTCGCCGGCGTTCTCGGCGAGCTGCGCCCGGAACATGTGCGCGAGGGAGGCCAGCCAGAGGTCCGGGCCGCTGATCAGCTGGGCGATGCGCTCGTGCGCGGCCTCGGTCTCCTCGGCGATGAACAGCACGACCGCGGCGATGGCCCCCGCCGGGCCGGGCAGCGCCGGGTGGGCGGCGAGGCGCGCGGCGAGGGCACGGAGCCGGTCACGGCGCTGGTTCGCGGTCTCGGTCATCAGCGCCGGTTCGGTGCCGGTGCGGTTGAGGACGAGGACCGCCTCCGCGCAGTCGGCCAGGACGGCGTCGGTCTCACCGGGGACGGCGAGCGCGGCGCCCAGCCAGTAGGCGGCGTCGGCGTGCCGGCCGAACATCTGCCAGTACCAGGCGAGATCCAGCGCGAGGCCGAGGGCGGCCGGTGCGTCGCCGCGGTCGCAGAGGTGGCGCAGCGCGGCGAGGGCGTTGTCGTACTCGGCGCGCAGCATCCGCAGGGCGGCGAGCTGGCGGGGAGTGCGCAGCTGGGCGTCATAACCGGTGACGAGGTCGGCGAGGTGGCGGGCGGCCAGATCGCGGACCTCGGCCAGGATGCCCTGCTCGGCGAGACGCTCGATGCCGTACTCGCGGAGGGACTCGAGCATCCGGTAGCGGCCGCCGTCCGGGGCGAGCTGGAGCAGGGAGCGGTCGACCAGGGCGGCGAGCAGGTCCGGGATCCGGCCGGCCGGGACCGCTCCGGCGCTGAGCGCGGCGGCCGAGCCGGTGGTCACGCCGCCGGGCAGCACGGCGATGCGCTCGGCGAGGGTCCGCTCGTCGTCGGCAAGCAGGTTCCAGCTCCAGGCGATCACCGCGCCCAGCGTGCGGTGCCGGGGCTGCGCGGTGCGGCTGCCGGTGGTGAGCAGCCGGAACCGGTCGGACAGCCCGTCGGCCAGCTCGGGCAGGGTGAGCGTGCGCAGCCGGGCCGCGGCGAGTTCGAGGGCCAGCGGCAGGCCGTCGAGACCGCGGACGATCCGCACGATGTCGGGCGCGGTGCCGGCGTCGACGGTGAAGCCGGGCCGGACGGCAGCGGCGCGCGCCGCGAAGAGCCGGACCGCGGGTGCCCGGGCCGCCGTCGCCGGTTCGGCGTCCGCGTCGGGGAGACCGAGCGGACCGAGGGGTACGAGGGACTCGCCGTCGACCGCGAGCGGCTCCCGGCTGGTGGCCAGCACCCACAGGCGTGGACAGCGCATCAGCAGCGCGCTCGTGAGATGGGCGACCGCGTCGATCAGGTGCTCACAGTTGTCGACGACGAGCAGCGTCTCCCGGCCGGTGAGATGGTCGGTGAGGATCTCCAGTTCGTCGCGGCCGTCCATGCGCACCTGCCGTGAGGGTTCGAACATCGCCGAACCGCGCAGCCCGGCAGCCGTCACCACCGCCGCGGCCACCTTCGCCGGTTCGGTCACCGACGCCAGATCAACGAGCCAGGTGCCGTCGCGGTAGGCGCCGCCGCGCCGCCGGGCCGCCTCCAGCGCGAGCCGGGTCTTGCCGGCGCCGCCCGGTCCCAGCACGGTCACCAGCCGGCCGTCGCCGAGCAGCGCGTTCACCCGGGCGAGGTCGTCGTCGCGACCGACGAAGCTGGTCAGTGGTGCGGGCAGGTTCGTCGGCGGCGGGCCGTCGCTTTTCTCCGGTACGACCGGAGCACTTCTCAACAGCCGGAGATGTCGTTCCCGCAGTGCCGCGCCCGGATCAGCACCCAGCTCGTCGGCGAGTTTCTCGCGGATCCGCTCGTAGACGGCGAGGGCCTCGGCCTGCCGCCCCTGCGCGGCGAGACAGTCGATCAGCAGGGCCGCCAGCCGCTCGTTCAGCGGATGCTCGGCGACCGGCCCGGCCAGCCGCGCGGTGGCCTGCTCGGCGTGCCCGAGGGCCAGCTCCGCCTCGGCCAGGTCGGCGGTGGCCTCGACGACAGCCTGCGCCAGCCGGGTGGCGTGCGCCGGGGCGACCTGGGCCAGCTCCGGTGCGACCGGGCCGGGTTTCAGCGCGGCCGCCTCGGCCAGCAGGCTGACGGCACCGGCCGGATCACCGGCGCGGAGACGATCCCGGCCGGCGGCGGCGAGCCGCTCGAACCGGCCGGTGTCCACGCTGTCGGGGCCGGTGGCCAGCCGGTAGCCACCCTCCACCTGGAGCAGGCAGCCGGTGCCGAGCAGCCGCCGCAGGCGCGACACCAGCGACTGCAGCGCGTTCACCGGGTCGGCGGGGCGGCCGTCCGGCCAGAGCGCGTCGATCAGGGCGCCGGCGCTGACCGGGTGCCCACCGGCGACGGCGAGCCGGGCGAGCAGGCCGCGCAGCCGGGCACCGGGGATCGGCACCACCGCACCGCGGTGAGCCCGGACAGCACCGAACAGCGTGACCTCCAGATCGCTGTCCCCATGCTCGCTCACCCGACGATCCTCCCGCGCCCTGTCCACCCGCTCCAAACCGGTATTCAGTTACGCGGTGGCTCAGTGCTGCACGGCTCGGCTTCGCGGCTGTTCAGGGCGGGGCGGCTCAATTTCGTGCGGCGTACTCCTCGACCTTGGCGGTGTCCCCGGCCACGATCAGCACGGCGCCTTCCGGTACGGAGGTCTCAGGTCTCGCGTACACGAAATCCTCGCCGGGCCGTTTGGTGCCGACCACCGTGACGCCCCACTTGCTTCGCAGCCCGAGCTCGGCGAGGGTGCGCCCGCCCGCGCCCTCCGGCGCCCGCACCTTGGCGATCGCGAAGCCGTCGTCGAACTCGATGTAGTCGAGCATCCGCCCGCTGATCAGGTGGGCGACCCGCTCGCCCATCTCGACCTCGGGATAGATCACGTGATCGGCGCCGACCGAGGACAGGATCTTGCCGTGCTTGACGCTGGTGGCCTTCGCCCAGATCTCCGGCACGCCCAGCTCGGTCAGCGTGAGCACGGTCAGCACGCTGGTCTCCAGGTTCGTGCCGATGCCGACCACGGCACGCGGGAACTCGTTGACACCGAGCTGGCGCAGCGCGTCCTCGTCGGTGGAGTCGGCCTCCACCACCTGGGTCAGGCGGTCCGACCAGTCCTGCACGATGCGGGGGTCGCTGTCGATGCCGAGCACCTCGTAACCGAGGTCCAGCAGCGAGGCGGCGACAGCGCTGCCGAACCGGCCCAGGCCGATCACGACCACGTTCCCGCCCTGCGGCGCTTTCTTCTCAGCCAATGAGAGGCCTTCCTTCCGGGTGACGGTACCGGCGGCGACGGGTGTTCAGCGCGATCGCGGTACCCACCGCGATGGTGCCGACCCGGCCCACGTACATCAGGACGACGAGGACGATCTGGGCGGACTCGGGCAGGTGTGGCGTGATGCCGGTGCTGAGGCCGACGGTGGCGAAGGCCGAGGTCACCTCGAACAGCGCCCGGTCGAACGGGATGTCGACGGTCAGCGCGTCCAGGGTGACGGTACCGGCCGCGACCAGGGCGACACCCAGCAGCGCCACGGTGATCGCCTGCCGCTGGCTCTCCTCGGCGATCCGGCGGTTGCGGATCACCACGTCCGGCTCACCGCGGATCTCCGCCCAGATCACGTACGCCAGCAGCAGGAACGTCGTCAACTTGATGCCGCCGGCGGTGCTGGCGCTGCCACCGCCGATGAACATCAGCCCGTTCGTGACGGCGATCGTCTCGCTGTTCATCCGGCCCAGGTCGACGCTGTTGAACCCGCCCGACCGGGTCATCACGTCCTGCGTGAACGCGGCGAGCAGCTTGCCCGACGTGCCGAGCGGTCCGAGCGTGCCCGGGTTGCGCCATTCGAAGACCAGGAAGACCAGGAAACCGAAAACCGAGAGGCCAAGGCCTCCGCAGACCGTCAGCCAGGTGTGGGTGGACCAGCATTTGGGGGTACGCCACTCGCGTACCAACTCGAACAGGACCGGGAAGCCGATCGAGCCGAGGATCACGCCCATGGCCAGCGGAAGGCAGATCCACGGGTCGGTGACGAACCCGATGATGCTGTCCGAGTAGAGCGCGAAGCCGGCGTTGTTGAACGCCTGGACGGCGTGGAAGACGGCTTCCCATGTCGCTCGGCCGAACGAGTAGTCGTACGTCAGCCAGAAACGCAGCGTGAGCACGACGGCGATGGCGCTCTCCACAGTGAGCATGACCACCGCTACCCGCAGCAGCACCCCGCCGATGCTGCCGCTGATGTTCCCGCCGGCCAGGCCGGCGCTCTCGGCCTGCGCGAGAAGGCGGCCGCGCAGCCCGAGCCGGCGCGAGACCAGCAGGCTGAGCAGGGTGGCCATGGTCATGATGCCGAAGCCGCCGATCTGCGACAGCACGGTGATCAGGACGTGGCCGAAGGTGGACCAGTACGTGGGTGTGTCGACAACGGCGAGGCCGGTGACGCAGACGGCGGACGCGGCGGTGAAGAGCGCGGTGACGAAGGGGGCGTGACCGGGCTCGGCGCGTGCCGCGGGCAGCATCATCAGCAGGGTGCCGACCGCTATCGCGCCGAGGAACGCGAGGGGGACGATCCGCGCCGGATGCTGCCAAGGTGATCGCACCGATGAGTAATACCACCGGGCCCGGTTCCGTACGCGCTCAGTACTCCAACAGGGCCCAGCAGCCCGCCACGAAGGCGCCGGCGCTGGTGAGGGTGCGCAGCGTGTTCCACCTGACCCAGCGGGGGAAGAACGCGGCGCGCACGGCGGCGACGTCCTCGATCTCGGCGGGGTCACCGGCGGCGTCCAGCCGGTTGTTCAGCGGGACGTTGACCACGCCGGTGATCGCCAGGGTGGCCACGTAGAGCCCCAGCGCGACCAGCAGCGGAACGAACACCTCGGACCGGTCCGCGTTCTGGAACGCGGCGACCCCGGTGGCGATCAGTGAGCCGACGAGGAGCACGAAGAACAGCGGGTTCTGGATGGCCACGTTGATCCGTTGCATGACCTCCACCGCGGCCCGGTCACCGGCGCGGCGGATGCCCGGCATCACCGATCCGGCGTACGCGTAGAACAGGCCCGCCATCAGCCCGAGCATCACGACGGCGATCAACAGCAAGGTGCTTCTCCCCCCGGTCCGGGTCACACTACCGCAGTGTTTGCAGAAAACCTGCAAACGGATATCTCTTCACATCCATGGGCGCCTATGTTCTTCTGGGGATTGGGAGCGCTCCCTAATCCCCCATAGATCCGTAGTCCGGGCGCCGGTTTCCTCGACGTTCGTTCCGGCGAGCGCACCCCGGAATGCGGATCGCACTCCCGAAAGAGAGCTCAGCAAATGTCTGGCCGAATTCCTCGGTTCCTCAAGGGTGCCGCCGTGGGCGCACTTCCCCTCGTCCTCGCGGGCACCGTCCTCACGGTCACCCACAACGCGTCCGCCGCACCGGTGCAGACCCTCGGGATCACCGACCTGGTCGGCTGGGGCACCCAGAACGGTGGCACCAGTGGCGGCGGCAGCGCCGCGACCACGACGGTGACCAGCGCCTCCGCCCTGACGTCAGCGCTCGGCTCCACCGCCGCTGCCAACATCCGGGTGTCCGGGACCATCAGCTGCAGCGGCATGCTGCGCGTCCGCTCCAACAAGACCATCATCGGAAACTCGGGCGCCGCGATCGTCGGCTGCGGATTCAACGTCAACGGTGACCGCAACGTCATCATCCGTAACCTGTCGTTCCGGAATTGGAACGACGACGCGATCAACGTGCAGGAGTCGGCGACCAACATCTGGATCGACCACAACAGTTTCAGCAACGGCTACGACGGAGCCGTCGACATCAAGCGCGGATCCGATTTCATCACGGTCTCGTGGAACCGCGTATTCAACCACGACAAGTCGATGCTCCTGGGTCACAGCGACAGCAACGCGAGCCAGGACACCGGCCACCTGCGCGTGACCTACCACCACAACTGGTTCGACGCGTCGACGCAGCGTCACCCGCGCGTCCGGTTCGGCAACCCGGTGCACGTCTACAACAACTACTACAACAGCAACAGCGGGTACGGCGTCGCCTCCACCGAGGGCGCCGGCGTACTCGTCGAGGCCAACTCCTTCGAGAACGTGGACGACCCGTTCCACCTCGGCGAGGCCTCCTCCGGGCCGGGCACCCTGGTCGCCCGCAACAACCTGCTGGTCAACTCCGGCAGCGGCCAGACCGGCGGCAGCGTACGAGCCATCCCCTACTCCTACACCGCCGACCCGGCCGCCAACGTCAAGTCCATCGTGACGGCCAACGCGGGCGCCGGCCGTATCAGCGTCTGACCCACCGACTTCCTTCCGCGGCGCCCTCCCCCTGTTCGGGGTGAGGGCGCCGCCCTCTCTTCCCCGCCACTCCCCCCATCTGCGCGGTTTGGTCACCCACGCGAGCGGGGACGGTTTGGGGGCAGGGATGGCCATGCAGGGCGGTCAGGCTTGATCCCTGCATGGACCATCCCTGCCCCCAAACCTTGCCCGGTTCCGGTGAGCGGGGCGGCTCCAGCAATCGCAGCGCATGCGGGCCTTGTGCCACCGCAGCCTGGGTAGGCCTCCCGCCGTCGCAGTGTGGGCCAGCACCCCGCCATCGCAGCGCGGGCCAGCACCCGCCATCGCAGCGTTGTAGGCGCACACGCAAGTCGTCCGTGAGCGCCTACCAACGCCATGGGCACGCCATGGGCTCACCCAGATCGCACGCAACCCAACGTGTGCGCCCACCAAGCCAACTTCGCCCGCCCGTCTCCAAGCTGGACGCCCCAGCTGGCTCCCAGGGGTGTCTCGCGGCCGCCGCAACAGCGCTCACGCCCAGCCGAGCGGACCAGCTGGCTCCCAGGGGTGCCTCGCGGCCGCCGCAACAGCGCTCACGCCCAGCCGAGTGAGCCGGCCGAGTGAGCCGGTGGGTGGTGGGGGTAGGAGTGGGGGTGGCCCTACGATCGGGGGATGCGTGAGGTGCTGGGGGCCGTTTGGGGGGAGCCGCGGCCGTTTCCTCGGCCGCCGGGACGGGTTTGGCGGGACTGGGTGCTGGTCGCGGTGCTGATTCCGGTGGCGGTGGCCGAGGGGCTGACCACCGGTGAGGTCGCGGGGGCGGTTGTGGCGGTCGCGCTGGTTCCTGCGCTGTTGTGGCGGCGTACCCGGCCGTTGCTGATGGTGGCGATCGCGTTCGGGGCTTGTGCCGTGTTCCACCCCGAGATGAACGTGTTCGTTTTTCTGTCGCTGCTGACCTATGCGCTGTTCCGCTGGGGTTCGGGGCCGGAGATGGTGGCGGGCGCGGCGATCTTCGTCGGGAAGTTGGTGCTGTCGCTGACGCTCGATCAGATCTCCGCGGGTGAGTTGATCGCCGGGCTGGTCTTCCTGTTCGGGACCGGGGCTCTCGGCATCGCGATGCGCTACCGGGCTCGGTTGCGGCTGCGGGAGCTGGAGAAGGTGCAGTTGCTGGAGCGGGAGCGCATCGCCCGGGATCTGCACGACACCGTGGCGCATCACGTGTCGGCGATGGCGATCCGCGCGCAGGCAGGACTGGCGACGGCGCCGGCGGATCCGGAGTCGGCGGTGGCGGCGCTGCGGGTGATCGAGTCGGAGGCGTCGCAGGCGCTCACGGAGATGCGGGCGATGGTGCGGATGCTGCGTGACGGCCCGCGCGACGTGGCGGCTCTCGCCGGAAGCTCGCCGGCTGGGCCGCCGGTGGATGTGCAGGTCACCGGGGACCTCGACGATCTGCCGCCGGACGTGGCGGACGCGCTCTACCGGCTCACCCAGGAGTCGGTGACGAACGCCCGGCGGCACGCCCGGCACGCCACCCGGATCACCGTGCGGGTGTCGGCGGACGAGACCGCCGTGCGGCTTCAGGTGAGCGACGACGGCGAGCCGGCCACACAGGGATACGGATTGACCGGCATGAGCGAACGCGCCGGTCTGGTCGGCGGCACCTGTTCGGCCGGGCCCGACCCGGACCGCGGCTGGACAGTGGACGCCGTACTGCCCCGGACCGCCGCATGACCACCAACGCCCGAAAACCAGACGCACGGGAATCGGCCGGCGGATGACCATTCGTGTGCTGGTCGCCGACGACCAGGAGATCGTGCGGACCGGTTTGAGCATCATCCTCAACACGCAGCCGGGCATCGAGGTGATCGCCGAGGCCTCCGACGGGCGGCAGGCCGTCGATCTGGCGCGGCGGCTGCGGCCGGACGTCTGCCTGTTCGACATCCGGATGCCCGGCGTCGACGGCATCGAGGCGACCCGTCTGCTGGCCGGTCCGGCGGTCACCGATCCCCTCGCGGTGGTCGTGATCACCACGTTCGACCTGGACGAGTACGTCTACGCGGCGCTGCGTGCCGGCGCCCGCGGCTTCCTCCTCAAGGATGCCGGCACCGCGCTGCTGGCCCAGGCCGTCCGTGCGGCCGCCGACGGTGAGGCGCTGATCGCCCCGAGCATCACGACCAGGCTGCTCAAGGCCTTCGCCGACAACGCACCGGCCACCTCTGCGCCACGCCAGCCGATCGATCCGCTGACCGAGCGCGAGGAGGAGGTTCTCTCGCTGGTGGCGCGCGGGCGCACCAACGCCGAGATCGCCGCCGAGCTCTTCATCACGCTGAGCACGGTCAAGACCCACATCACCAGCCTGATGGGCAAGCTCGGCGCCCGGAACCGGGTCGAGGTCGCGATCTGGGCGTACGAGACAAAGCGCACCGGACTTTAGTAGGGTCCGCCGACCGTACCGGGGACCGATGAAAGTGGACGCCCGCGCCGCGACGATGACAGGCATGAGAGCGTTCGTGCAGGACAGTTACGGCCCGGCGGAGACCCTGCGGTTGCGCGAGGTGGCAGCGCCGGTTCCGGCCGACGATCACCTTCTGGTACGGGTGAACGCCACCTCCCTCAACGCCCGCGACTGGCACGCCTTGCGCGGTGACCCCTACCTGGCGCGGCTGCTGTTCCCGCCGTTCGGATGGCGGGCGCCGAAGCACGCCATCCGCGGCAGCGACTTCGCCGGGCGGGTGGAGGCGGTCGGCCGGTCGGTGACCCGGTTCGCGCCGGGCGACGAGGTCTTCGGTGACCTGCGGGAGGGCGACGGCGCGTTCGCCGAGTTCGCCTGCGTGGCGGAGAGCGCGGTGCAGCGTAAACCGGCGAACCTGACGTTCGAGGAGGCGGCCACGCTGCCGCTGGCGGGAGGCACCGCGCTGCTCGGCGTACGGGACGCGGCCGGAGTGCGGGCCGGGCAGCGCGTGCTGATCAACGGGGCGTCCGGCGGGGTGGGCACGTTCGCGGTGCAGCTCGCCAAGGCCTACGGCGCGGAGGTGACCGCGGTGTGCAGTGGGCGCAACGCCGACCTGGTCCGGTCGCTCGGTGCGGATCACGTCATCGACTACACGACGTCGGACTTCAGCCGCTCCGGCCGTACTTTCGACGTCATCTTCGATCTGGTGGCGAACCGGCCGTTGCGGGCGTACCGGCGGGCGCTGACTCCGGATGGAACGCTGGTGCTCAGCGGGGGCGGTACGGCGCGGGCCGGCCGTCCGTACCTGGTGGGCCCGATGGGGCTGGTCATCGCGGGTCAGACGGTGGGACGGCTGGGCCGGCGACGGGTGATCCGGCTCGACACCGCCCCGGACGCGGCGGTGCTGGCGTCGCTGCGGGAACTGGCCGAGGAGAAGACGATCGTCCCGGTGATCGATCGGACCTATCGATTCGAGCAGATCCCGGAGGCGATGCGCTACCTGATGGTGGAACACGCCCGCGCCAAGGTGGTCGTGACGGTCACCCCCGATCACCAGGCCGGTGACAACAGCGCCAGGTCTCCGTCGTAACGGCGGTAGAGGACGCGGCCGCGGCCGATCGCCGGGTCGGTGAAGAAGACGAAGGACCGGGCCGGGCTGGCGTTGAGCGATTCGACGGCCTGGGCCGGCAGCAGCACCGGGGCGGGCCAGGTGTGCACGGTCAGCGGCACCGCGGTGCCGCTGAGTTCGGGGCCGGCCACGGTGCGCAGGAGGCGGTATCCGGTCGGGCCGCCCCGGTAGAGCACGCTCTCCGCACCGGTGGCGTCGTCGGAGAACAGGTGGAACGGGTAGTCGCGCAGCTCCATGGTGAAGGCGGCGGCGTCCACGTCCTGCACGGCGAGGCGGCACGATTTCGACCGGACCAGCTTGCAGGGCCGGGTCCGGCCGTTCAGGAGCCCGACCGGGGACGGCAGCAGGACCGGCCGCCAGCCGGCGGGGCCCAGCCCGATGTCACCGGAGCGTTCGGCGGCGAGCCGGCGGCCCAGCCGGTGCAGGCGCCAGCGTAGGCCCGCGGCGGCGCCGTCGATGGCCTCGGCGGCGCTCGGTGCGCTCAGCTGGGAGCGCACCATCCGGTCGGCGACCACCACGTTCACCTGCGCGACCACGAACATCGGCAGGTCACGACCCCCGTAACGGGTCAGCCGGACCCGGGCCTGTTCGACCGGGTGACCGACGGCGGAGATCTCGGGACCGACCGCGTCCCGGACGTGTTCCGCCTCGTCACGGGTGACAGCACCACGGACGGCGACAGCAGCACTGCTGCGATTCGACATGCGGTTTCCTTGTCGGGCGGGGTCCACCACCGGCGTGGTGGCGGTCAAGGGAACAGCTACCGGCGACCCGCCGCACCGTTCGACCCCGGCCCCGTATCTGATCTCGTAGGGCGTCGCGACGCGGGCCCAACGACTCTGTCACCAGAACGCTACCGTGCGCAATCCGTACGGCCTGATCGGCATGGGATAAATTCGTGCGGAGCCTGTCGAAGATCAGAGGCTGTCGATCAGGCGACGAAGGCCCGCCACGTCCTTCACACGCTCGGCACGGGTCTCGGCCAGCGGTGACACCAGCACCGTGGTCACGCCGGCAGCCGTCAGGTCACCGAGCTTTCGCCGTACCCCATCTCTGTCTCCCACCAGAGACGTCGCGGCAACCAGGTCGTCCGGCACGCGCGCCGCGGCCTCCGCCTTGCGGCCCGTCAGGTAAAGATCCTGGATCGCCTCGGCCTCGCGCGGATAGCCGTAACGTCGCACCAGGTCGTTGGAGAAATTGCGCCCCCGGGCGCCCATTCCGCCCAGGTAGAGGGCCAGTTGCGCACGGTGCCGCGCCAGCAGCGCGGGCGTCGGTTCAGAAAGGGCGAAGGGTACGGGGACCGAGACGTCGAGTGGACCCAGAGCGGGATCACGGCGGGCCCGGCCGTCGGACAGCGCCTCGCCGAACACCCGTTCCGCGGCTCCCGGGTCGAGGAACAGCGCCTGCCAGCCGTCGGCGATCTCGGCGGCCAGGGCGACGTTGCGCGGGCCCATCGCGGCCAGCAGGATCGGGATGCGCTCCCGCACCGGCCGGTTGATCAGCTTGAGCGGTTTGCCGTAATCGCCGGGCAGCGGAATTCGGTAGTGCTCGCCGGAAAAGATCAGCGCCTCGCGCCGCCAGGCCCGGCGGCAGATCTCCACGATCTCCCTGGTGCGGCCGATCGGAGCGTCGTACCGCACCCCGTGGAAGCCCTCGATCACCTGCGGGCCGGAGGCACCCAGGCCGAGCGAGAACCGCCCGCCGGAGACGTAGTCCAGCCCGGCCGCGGTCATCGCGGTGAGTGTCGGCGTCCGCGTGTAGGTCTGCATCACGCCGGAGGCGAGCCCCATCCGCCGGGTCCGCGCCGCCAGGAAGCCCAGCTGGCTCACCGCGTCGAAGCTGTACGCCTCGGGGACCACGACCAGCTCGGCACCGGCCTCCTCGAACTCGACCACCTCGTCGACAGCGGCGGCGAAGCCCTCACCGCTGTAGCCCAGCTGGATCCCGAGGCGCATCAGCCCTCGCTGACCAGGACCTGGCGGATCACGTCCCCGCTGCCCAGGCTCGCCAGAGCGTCGCCGACCTGGTCCAGGCGCAACCGGCGGCTGATCATGCCCTCGATGTCGAGCCGGCCGGCCCGCCAGAGGGCCAGCAGCCGGCCGAAGTCGCGCGGCGGGTCCGCCGAACCGTACAGCGAGGGGATGATCGTCTTGCCCTCGAAGAGCAGCTCGAACGGGCTGAACTCCACCTTGTGCTCGGAACGCCCGGCGCCGACGACCACCACGGAGCCACCGCGGCGGGTGGCGGTCCAGGCGGTACGCAGGGTCTGCGGGACGGCGACAATGTCGAACGCGTAGTCGAAGCCCTCCGGAACCACCTCGGTCTGGAGGTCGCTGAGGTCGTCGGGGGTCGCCGTGTGGGTGGCGCCGAACCGCCGCGCCGCCTCGTGCCGGGCGGGCACCGTGTCCACGGCGACGATCACGGCCGCACCGGCCAGCCGGGCGCCCTGCACAGCGGCGATGCCCACGCCACCGCAGCCGATCACCACCACGGTGTCGCCCGGCCGCACCCGAGCCGTGTTGATCACGGCGCCGACCCCCGTCGTCACCCCGCAGCCGACCAGGGCCGCCACCTCGTACGGCACGTCGTCGTCGATCTTCACCGCGCCGGCCCGCGGAACGACCATCTCCTCGGCGAACGAACCGCACCCGGCCATCCCGAAGACCGGCAGGTCACCGGCCATGAAGCGGGGCATCACGTAACCGGCCATCACGTGGGTCATGCACAGGTAGGGCTCGTTGCGCAGGCAGTGTGCGCAGGTGCCGCAGGAGGGCAGCCAGTTGACCGCGACCCGGTCGCCGGGCTCCAGGTCGTCGACACCGTCGCCGACGGCGATCACGTCACCGGCGGCCTCGTGGCCGAGCACCGCGGGCACCGGCTGGGGCAGCCCGCCGTTGATCGCGGAGAGGTCGGAGTGGCAGACGCCGGAGGCCCGGACCCGCAGGTGCACCTCGCCCGGCCCGGGGCCGAGGACCGTCAGGTCGTCGCGGATGTCGAGCTTCTCGTCGCCGATCGTGTGCAGAACCGCCGCGCGCATCCCGGCACCCCCTCGCATCGCGTCCACCAAAAGTAGAACGCGTTCTACGCTATCGGCGCGGGGTTGCCCAAGCAAGCGTTTGGCAGGGCAGCATAATGGGCCTGGTGACGACCCCGAAGAAGGCCGCGCCCGCCTCGGAGCGGCGAGCGCATCTGGTCCAGCTCGCCGGCGACCTGTTCGCGGAGAAGGGCTTCCGCGCCACGACCGTACGCGAGATCGCCGACGCGGCGGGCATCCTCTCCGGAAGCCTCTACCACCACTTCGACTCCAAGGAGTCGATCGGCGACGAGCTGCTCAGCGCCTTCCTCGACGACGTCCTCGAGGGATACCGCGCCGCCACCCGGGACACCACCGACCCGCGCGCCGCGATCGAGCAGATCGTCCGCTCCAGCACCGCGACGCTGAGCCGGCACCGGGCGGCGCTGACCATGCTCCAGAACGACTGGAACTACTTCAGCGGCCAGCCACGGTTCGCCTACCTGCGCACGGCGATGAAGGAGATCGAGCAGACCTGGATCGAGCAGCTGGAGCGGGGCAAGGAGTCCGGCCAGTTCCGCGCCGACATGGACGCCCGGCTGATGTACCGCCTCCTGCGCGACATCCTCTGGATCCCCACGTCCTGGCAGAGCCGCGACGGCGGCTGGACCACCGACCAGATCATCGACGGCCTCCTGAGCCTCCTCTTCACCGGCATCACCGCGCCCACCCACTCCTGAACCGTTCACGGCCTCACACCCGCCGGGCCGCTCGTGAAGATGGGCACGGCCGGAGCCGGAACGCTGCGGATCTGAGCGGGGAGCGGGCCGGAGGTGGCGTTCGAACGGTGTCGGCGCTAGCCTCCCAAGCAAGCGCTTGGTGGGCGCAACCCGGCACCGGGAGGACGCGATGGGGCGGCTGGACGGCAAGGTGGCTGTGATCACCGGCGGCGCGCGCGGGATGGGCAAGGCGCACGCCCGGCACTTCGTCGCCGAGGGTGCGCGGGTGATGATCGGTGACGTGCTCGACGACAAGGGCCAGGCCGTCGCGGACGGGCTCGGCGCGGAGCACTGCCGGTTCGTGCACCACGACGTGACCAGCGAGGACGAGTGGGCGGCGGTGGTCGCCGCGGCGCTGTCCGCGTTCGGGCGGGTCGACGTGCTGGTCAACAACGCCGGCATCCTGGCGCACGCCCCGGTCACCGAGATGGAGCCGGCCGACTTCCGGCGGGTGCTCGAGGTCAACCTGGTCGGTTCGTGGCTCGGCATCCGGCAGGTCGTTCCGGCGATGACCACCACCGGTGGCGGCTCGATCGTCAACATCTCGTCGATCGAGGGGATCGCCGGGGCGGCGGGCCTCTCCGCCTACAGCGCCAGCAAGTTCGGTGTCCGCGGACTGACCAGGTCGGCCGCCCAGGAGCTCGGGCCGCTCGGCATCCGGGTCAACTCGGTGCATCCCGGCGGCGTGATGACCTCGATGGCACTGGCCGCCGCGCAGACCATGACCGGTGTGGACGGATCCGGCTTCCTCAAGCAGCTCCCGATCGCCCGCTTCGCCGAGCCGGTCGAGATCTCCCGCCTGGTCGCCTTCCTGGCCTCCGACGACTCCTCCTACACCACCGGCGCCGAGTTCCTCGCCGACGGCGGCCTGCTCAGCGGGCCGGGCTACTGAGCGGGCCGGAGGGCAGGGGTGATGGACGGGGAACGGACGCTGGACGGCCGGGTCGCGGTGGTGACCGGTGCGGCGCAAGGGCTGGGTGCGGCCGAGGCGCTCGCGCTGGCCGCCGAGGGTGCGCGGCTGGTGCTCAACGACCTGCCGGGGCCGGCGCTCGACGAGGCCGCTGACCGGATCTTGGCGGCGGGCGGCGAGGCGGTCGTCTGCCCTGGTGACGTCGCCGACTGGTCGACGGGTGAGGCGCTGACGAAGACCGCCGTTGACATGTTCGGCGGGCTGGACATCCTGGTCAACAACGCGGGGGTGCTGCGGGACCGGATGGTGTTCTCGATGTCCGAGCAGGAGTGGGACACCGTGATCCGGGTGCACCTGCGCGGGCACTTCGTGACCACCCGCTTCGCCACCGCCTACTGGCGCGATCGGAGCAAGGCGGAGGGCGCTCCCGCGTACGCGAGGATCGTCAACACCGCCTCGGAGGCCTTCCTTCTGGGTTCGGCCGGCCAGCCCAACTACGCTGCCGCCAAGGGCGGCATCGTCGCACTGACTCTCGCGACCGCGCGGGGTTGCGGCAGATATGGGGTACGGGCGAACGTCATCTGCCCCCGCGCCCGCACCTCGATGACCGGCGACCTGATGGGCCCGCCCCCGGACGGTCCCGACCCGATGGCACCGGAACGGGTCGCCCCGCTCGTCACCTACCTGTCCGGCCCGGCCGCCGCCCGGGTCACCGGCGAGGTGTTCGTGGTGCACGGCGACGTGGTGGCGCTGCTCGGCCCGCCGACCGTCCGGTCCACCTTCCACGCCGCGAGCGGACAGTGGACGGTCACCGAACTCGACGCCGCCCTCGCCACGGTGTTCACCGACGATCCGCCCCGCCCCGGGTTCGTCTGCGAACAGACCCTGCCCCTCGCCGGGTCGACGTTCGGAGAGGAATAGGCAGCATGGCCAGTCAGCGCGACACCGTGACGATGACTGATCCGGAAGTGAGCGCGCTTCTCTCGTACGCGAGAAAGATGCACTTGGCCACGATCAACCCGGACGGAAGCCCGCACCTGGTCACGATGTTCTTCGGCCTGGCCGAAGGCCGGATCGCCTTCTGGACCTACCGCTCCTCGCGCAAGGCGCTCAACCTGGCCCGCGATCCGCGCGTCACCTGCCTGGTCGAGGACGGCGACGACTACTTCGAGCTGCGCGGTGTGCAGGTCGCCGGTACGGTCGAGCGGATCGACGACCTGGCCGGGGTCACCGAGATCGGCGCCCTGATCGCCGGCCGGATGCCGGACGTGCCGCGGGACGCGCTCGCCACCTACGTCGCGCACGCCGCACCGAAGCGCTCCGCCTATCTGGTGGAGCCGGTACGGGTGGCCAGCTGGGATCATCGCAAGCTCCTCACCTGATCGGCTGTCTAGACTGCTCAGTCATGTCCGCCTCCCCCGTCACCCCGCAGGGACGACCGCGCGATCCGGAGGTCGACGCGCGGATCACCCGGGCGGCGGCCGAGGTGTACGGCGCCGAGGGCTGGGCCCGCTTCTCGGTCGACGCGGTGGCTCGCAAGGCGGGTGTCGGCAAGGCGTCCATCTATCTGCGCTGGCCGAACAAGGAGGCGCTGCTCGCCGCGGTCCTGGCCACCCGGCTCTCCGGCGTTCGCGACATCGACACCGGCTCGGTCCGCGACGACCTGGTGATGCTGGCCCGGCAGGTGCTGCACACGTTCCTGGACGAGGCGGGCGGCGCGGTGCTGCGGCTGATGGTGGAGGCGGAGAGCATCCCGTCGGGGCGGGAGCACCTGGACCGGTTCCTGCAGTCGCAGGCCACGGCCGGCCGGGCGATCGTGCGGCGCGGTATCGAGCGGGGTCAGCTGGGCGAGCAGACGCGGGCGACGATGCTGCTCGACTGCATCAGCGGCGGCGCGCTGAGCCATGCGCTGGCCACCCCGGCACGGTTGCGCCCGCAGGTGGCAGCGGGTGCCGACGCGTACGCGGAGGAGCTTGTCGACTTCGTGCTCGCCTGTGTCTCACCGGCCGGCTGAGGCTCGGGGCACAACGGTTCCGGACCGCCGGGCGAGTTCACCGGCGGCGACCAGCAGGTCAACGTGCGCGGCGGTCTCCGCGACGGCGCCGACCTTCATCGGGCCGATCTGGTCCCACGGCCGGGACCAGCTCAAACTCGCGGCGAGCTCCCACATCGTGGGGGTGCCGAGCCGGTCGACCGTCTCGAGGATCTCGGCACAGCGCTGCCGGTGGTGGCCGGTCAGCTCGGCCGCGCGGGCGGCGATGCCCCGGAACCGGTACTCGTGGGCGGGCAGGGCGGCGCACCAGTCGTATTCGGCCAGCTTCGCGAGGGAGTCGAGGTAACGGGAGAGCGCGGTGTCGTCACCGTCGAGCTGCAGGCCGACGTTGGGGCTAATCCGGGGCAGCAGGTGGTCGCCGGTGAGGAGCAGGCGGGCGTCCGGTTCGAGCAGGCACAGGTGCCCGGGGGTGTGGCCGGGCGTCCAGACGGCCCGCAGCCGCCGGCCGGCGAGCGGCACCAGGTCGCCGTCCTCGAGGAGCACGTCGGCGTCGGTGAGCGGGGCCAGATGCCGGTCCGCCTCGGCGCCGAACGTGCTGAGCAGGTGGCTGATCTCCGCCTCGGGCGCGTGGAAGGTCCGGAGCCAGCGGGCGAGGCCCTCGCGTGCCCCGGTGTGCTGGTCGCGCACCAGCGAGGCGCGTTCGGCGGGGTGCATGGCGACCCAGGCCCCGGAGGCGCGGCGGAGCCGGCCGGTGAGCCCGTGGTGGTCGGGGTGCACGTGGGTGAGGACGATGCCGGTGACGTCACCGAGGCGGGCTCCGGCGACGGCGAGGCCGGCGCGCAGGGCGTTCCAGCCCACGTCGCTGTCCCAGCCGGGGTCGACCACGATCAGGCCGTGGTCGCCGGGGACCAGGTAGGTGAGCGTGTAGCGCAGGGGGTTGTCCGGGATCGGCACGGCCACCGAGACGAGGCCGCCGGCCAGGCGCTCCACCGGCGGCAGCGTCCGCGCGCGCCAGGCCGCCTGCTGTGCTTCGCCGAGGACCTCTACGCCTGCCACGGAACTCCCTTCCTAGACGACTGTCGTCTAGGAAGGAACGATAGCCGACCTCACATCATTTCGTCAGTGGTGGGGATCAGGACCGTCTTCACCTCGGTGTACGCCTCGATCGCGGTGCGCCCGCCCTCGCGGCCCAGCCCGGACTGGCCGAACCCGCCGAACTCCACGTGCGGTTCCAGCTGGTAGCCGTTGATGCCGACCGTACCGGCGCGGACTGCCCGGGTCAGCCGCATCGCCCGCCGCACGTCGCTGGTCCAGACCGTGGCGGCCAGCCCGTACGACGTGTCGTTGGCCAGCCGGATCGCCTCGTCCTCGTCGGTGAACGGGACCACCGCCAGGACCGGCCCGAAGATCTCCTCGCGGGCGATGGTGTGGTCGTTGCTCACGTCGGCGAAGACCGTCGGCTGGACGAAGTTGCCGGACGCCAGCTCGCCGTCCGCCCGGCCGCCGCCGGTGACCAGCCGGGCACCCTCGGCCCGGCCGCGCTCGATGTAGCCGAGGACCCGGTTCATCTGCCGCTCGTTGATCAGCGGGGACGCGGTGGTCTCCGGGTGGAACGGGTCGCCGTAGTTGACCAGGGCGGCCATCGCCTCGACGATCGCCAGGAACTCGTCGTAGACCTCGCGGTGCACCAGCGCCCGGGTGTGCGCGACGCAGGCCTGACCGGAGAGGCCGAGGGTGACCGTGCCCATCGTGGTGGTGGCGGCCGCATAGACGTCGGCGTCGGGGAAGACCAGCGACGGGCTCTTGCCGCCGAGTTCCAGGCTGGTACGCCGGATCCCGTTCGCCGCGGCCTCGAGGACCTTGCGGCCGACCGCACGGCTGCCGGTGAACGTGATCTTGTCGACCAGCGGGTGGTTGATCAGCGCGTCGCCGGTGGGCTCGCCGGGGCCGGTGACCACGTTCAGCACGCCCGGCGGCAGGCCGGCCTCCTCGACGATGCGGGCCAGCCGCAGCGCGGAGAAGGTGGCGAACTCGGACGGCTTGAGGACCACGGTGCACCCGGTGGCGAGGGCGGGTGCGAGTTTCTGGGCGGCGAGCAGCAGCGGACCGTTCCACGGGATGATCGCGGCGACCACGCCGATCGGCTCGCGCAGGGTGAGGACCAGATGCTCACCACCCTGGTAACCGGGTAGCGTCTCGCCGCCGATCTTGTCGACCCAGCCGGCGTGGTGGTCGAAGACGTCCGCGACGCATTCGACAGACATCGCGTACGTCTCCCCGAAGCTCACCGGGACCCCGTTGTCGAGGGCCACCAGCGCCTGGAGCTCGGTCGCGTGCGCCCGGATCTCGTCGGCGATCCGCCGCAGGATCCGGATCCGCTCCTTGGCCCGCATCCGTGGCCACGGCCCCTCGTCGAACGCGCGGCGAGCAGCGCCGACTGCCGCGTCCACGTCCACAGCGGTCGCGACGGCGAACGCACCGACGTCCTCGCCGGTGGCCGGGTGCGGATGCGTCCACGTGCGACCGTCGGCCGACGCCTGCCATGTCCCGCCGACCAGCAACTCCCCGGTGGACAGACCCATCTCGTCACGCTTCGTCTTGATCGAGAGAACCACGCGGCACCTCCGCCGACAGAAACTGGAACTCGTTCTATTTCTGCGGAGGGTACGCCGCGCCCCGGAACTCCGCCAGGTACGCCGGCCACTCTCCGCCGCCGTGCACGGCGAGGGCGGCGCCGCTCACGTACCCGGCCAGCGGCGAGCAGAGCAGCAGGCACGCACCGGCCACGTCACCGGGGACCGCGGGCCGGCCCAGCGGCACGACCCCGGCCGCGAGCCGGGGATCGAGCGGGCCGACGATCAGGCTGTTGACCCGGACCAGGGGCGCCCACTCCACCGCCAGGGTGGTCGCCAGGTGGTGCAGGCCGGCCTTGGCGGCGCCGTAGGCCGCGGTACCGGGTGAGGGCCGGGTGCCGCTGACGCTCCCGACCATCAGGATCGACCCGCCCTCGGGCTGATCGCGCATCACCGGGTAGGCCGCCTGCGACACGTGCAGCGGCGCGATCAGGTTCAGCTCGATCACC
Organism: Actinoplanes sp. GCM10030250; assembly: GCF_042666575.1. Lineage (NCBI taxonomy): Bacteria > Bacillati > Actinomycetota > Actinomycetes > Micromonosporales > Micromonosporaceae > Actinoplanes > Actinoplanes sp. GCM10030250. Next base: position 351,322 of record NZ_JBHTDO010000003.1, read on the forward strand.
TTGGCGTGCAGCCGCGGCGAGGCCTCCCCGGCCGGCACCTGCGGGCTGCCGCCGGCATTGTTGACCAGCACGTCGAGGCGCCCGAACCGGTCCACCGCGGCACCGATCAGCGCGGCGGCCTGCTCCGGGTCGCGCACGTCGGCCCGCATGAAACCCGGCACGTCCGACGGCGAGCGCCCGCAGACCAGCACGTCGGCCCCGGCGGCCCGGAAGGCGTGCGCGATGGCCGCGCCGATGCCGCGGGTGCCGCCGGTGACGACCACGGCCCGGCCGGTGAAGTCGAGAGGGTCCATCGGCTGAGCCTAGCTACCCAAGCAAGCGCTAGGTTAGGCTTCGCGGCATGGGCGTGCACCTGCAACGCGGCGCCGTCGCCGAGGTGGTGATCGACTTCCCGCCGGTCAACGCGGTCCCGGCGGCGGGCTGGCACGCGCTGGCCGAGGCGCTGACCGCCGCCGGCGCCGACCCGCGCACCCGCGCCGTCGTCCTCGCCGCCGACGGCCGCGGCTTCTGCGCCGGCGTCGACATCAAGGAGATGCAGCGGACCGAGGGGCACGGCGCGCTGCTCGCCGCCAACCGGGGGTGTGCCGCGGCGTTCGCGGCGGTCTACGACTGCCCGGTGCCGGTGATCGCCGCGGTGCACGGTTTCTGCCTGGGCGGCGGTGTCGGCCTGGTCGGCAACGCCGACCTGGTGGTGGCCTCCGACGACGCCACGTTCGGGCTGCCCGAGGTGGACCGCGGCGCACTCGGTGCGGCGACGCACCTGGCCCGCCTCGTTCCGCACCAGCTGATGCGCACCATGGTCTACACCTGCCGGCCGGTCACCGCGCGGGAGCTGCACCGCTTCGGGACGGTCCTGGAGGTGGTGCCCGCAGCCGGTCTCCGCCGCGCCGCGACCCGTGTCGCCGAGGAGATCGCGAGCAAGGATCCGCTGGTCATCAGGCGGGCGAAGGAGTCGCTCAACGGGATCGACCCGATCGACGTGAAGCGCTCCTACCGGTTCGAGCAGGGCTTCACCTTCGAGCTCAACCTCAACGGCGCGGGAGACCGGGCCCGGCAGCGATTCGTCGACGGCGGACAGGGGGCGGGCGAATGAGGGTCAGCATCAACGACGTCGTGGGCGAGCTGCGTGACGGCATGACCGTCGGCGTCGGCGGCTGGGGATCACGCCGCAAACCCATGGCGCTGGTCCGGGCCATCGCCCGGTCCGGCCTCAAAGATCTGACCCTGGTGACGTACGGAGGACCCGACGCCGGAATCCTGCTCGCTGCCGGGTGCGTGAGCCGCGTGGTCACGGGCTTCGTGTCGCTGGACAGCATCCCCCTGGAACCGCACTTCCGGCGGGCCCGCAGCGCCGGCACCGTCGAGCTGACCGAATACGACGAGGGGATGCTCTACTGGGGACTGCTCGCGGCGGCGAACCGGCTGCCGTTCCTGCCGATCCGGGCCGGCCTCGGCTCCGACGTTCTGCGGATCAACCCGACGCTGCGGACGATCCGCTCCCCCTATCCGGACGACACCGAGCTGGTCGCCATGCCCGCGGTCCACCTCGACGTCGCGCTGATCCATCTGAACCGGGCGGACGCCGCCGGCAACGGCCGCTACCTCGGCCCGGACCCGTACTTCGACGACCTGTTCTGCCTGGCCGCGAAACGCCGTTTCCTCTCCTGCGAGCGGATCGTGAGCACCGCGGAGCTGGTGGGGAGCGGTCCGCCGCAGACGTTGCTGGTCAACCGGTCGATGGTCGACGCGGTGGTCGAGACACCGCACGGGGCGCACTTCACCAGCTGCGAACCCGATTACGGGCGGGACGAGGCGTTCCAGCGGGAGTATGCGACAGCGGATTGGGAGACGTTCCGGGCCCGCTACCTCGACTCGGACGAGGCCGGCTATCAGCGGGCGATCAGGCACGTTCCGGCGGCTTCTGGACAGCCGGCGGTTCCGCGATGACCAGGGCGGACGTGTGCGTGGTGGCGTGTGCCGAGGCGTGGCGTGGTGACGGGGCGGTGCTGGCGAGCTACGCCGGGCTGATTCCGAAGCTCGGCGCCCGGCTGGCCCAGCTCACCTTCTCCCCCGACCTGCTGGTCACCGACGGTGAGGCCACCCTGCTGCGGGACGAGCAGGTGGAGGGCTGGTTGCCATATCGGGCGGTCTTCACGATGGTCGCGGCCGGCCGGCGGCACGTGATGATGGGTGCGAGCCAGCTCGACCGGTGGGGCAACCAGAACATCTCCTGCATCGGCGACTGGCACCGGCCCACATCGCAGCTGCTCGGTGTGCGCGGTGCACCCGGGAACACGGTCAACCATCCGACCAGCTACTGGGTTCCACGGCACTCGCCCCGCGTGTTCGTCGAGCAGGTTGACATGGTGTCCGGGATTGGTCACGACAGGGGCGCGTACGAGATCCGCCTGATCGTCACCGACCTCGCCGTGCTCGACTTCGCCACCCCCGACCGGTCGATGCGGCTGCGCTCGGTCCACCCCGGCGTCACCGTGGACGACGTCGTCACCGCCACGGGATTCCCGCTGACGATCCCGGACGAGGTTCCGCGGACCCGCGAGCCGACGGCCGAGGAGCTGTCGCTGCTGCGCGAGCACCTGGACCCGGACGGCCTGCGGGAGGGAGAGGTCCGGTGAGGACGGCGCTCACCGATCTGCTCGGCTGCCGGCATCCGATCGTGCAGACCGGTATGGGGTACGTGGCGGGAGCCGGCCTGGTCTCGGCGGTCTCCGGTGCCGGCGGATTCGGCATCGTCGCCTCCGCCACGATGAGCCTCGGCGAGCTGCGGGACACCATCCACCGGATCAGGGAACGGACCGGGGCACCGTTCGGCGTCAACCTGCGCGCCGACGCGCCCGACGCCCGCGAGCGCGTCGACCTGCTGATCCGGGAGAAGGTCAGGCTCGCCTCGTTCGCCCTGGCACCGGACCGCGACCTGATCCGCCGGTGCGCCGGCAACGGGGTGCTCACGATGCCGTCGGTCGGTGCGCGCCGGCACGCCGAGAAGGTGGCCGGGTGGGGCGCCGACGCGGTCCTCGTGCAGGGCGGCGAGGGCGGCGGGCACACCGGTGCGGTGCCGACGACCCTGCTGTTGCCGCAGGTGGTGGACGCGGTGGGCATCCCGGTGGTGGCGGCGGGTGGCTTCTTCGACGGGCGGGGGCTGGTGGCGGCGCTCGCGTACGGGGCGGGTGGCATCGCGATGGGTACCCGGTTCCTGCTCACCGCGGAGAGTCCGGTGGGGATGCGGGTCAAGCAGCTCTATCTGGACGCGCCGGTGACGGGGACGGTGGTCACGACAAAGGTGGACGGTGTGCCGCATCGGGTGCTGCTCACGCCGTACATCAAGAATTTGGAACGATCGGGGAGGGTGACCGCGCTGCTGAGGTCGGCCCGGCACGCGGTCGCGTTTCGCCGGCTCGCCGGGCTCTCGTGGCGGCAGGTCGTGCGTGCCGGGCGCGCGGCACGGCACGGACGCGAGCTGAGCTGGGCGCAGACCATGATGGCGGCGAGCACGCCGGTCCTGTTGCGCACGGCGATGGTGGAAGGGCGTCCGGAGTACGGCGTGATGTCCGCGGGTCAGGTCGCCGGAGTGATCGATGATCTCCCGTCGTGCGCCGAGCTGATCGACCGGATCATGAAGGAGGCCGCCGCGGTGCTGGAGAGGGTCAACAGCGTTCGATGATCGCTTTTGCGGCCGGCTTCAGACTCGCTCGATGATCGTCACGTTTGCCTGGCCGCCGCCCTCGCACATGGTGAGCAGGCCGTAGCGTCCGCCGCCGCGCTCGAGTTCGTGCAGCAGGCCGGTGAGCAGGCGTGCCCCGGTTGCGCCGAGCGGGTGTCCGAGAGCGATCGCTCCGCCGTTGACGTTCACCTTCGCCGGGTCGGCGCCGGTCTCGCGCAGCCAGGCCAGCACGACACTGGCGAAGGCCTCGTTGACCTCGAAGCGGTCGATGTCGGCGATCGTGAGGCCGGTGCGGCGCAGGGCGTGCGCGGTGGCGGCGATCGGTGCGGTCAGCATCAGGATCGGGTCGTCGCCGCGGGCGGAGATGTGGTGGATGCGAGCCCTCGGCGCCAGGTTGTGGCGGCGCACGGCCCGGCGGGAGGCGACCAGCAGCGCGGCGGCCCCGTCGGCGATCTGGCTGGAGGTGGCGGCTGTGGTCAGCCCGCCCTCGCGGAGGGGCTTCAGCGCGGCCATCTTCTCGGCCGAGGTGCCACGGCGTGGGCATTCATCCGTTTCGTCGCCGACGATCTCGTCCTGGACGTGGGCTTTCAACGCCTTCTCGTGGGATTCGAGCGCGAACTGCTCCATCTCGGTGCGGCTGATCGCCCACTTCATCGCGATGTCGTCAGCGCTCTTGAACTGGCTGATCTCTTGATCGCCGTAACGGGCGGACCAGCCGGTGGAGCCCCGGTAGGGCCCGTCGGGAGTCATCGCGCTGCCGATCGGCACCTGGCTCATGCTCTGCACCCCGCCGGCCACCACCAGATCCGCGGTGCCGCTCGCGACGGCCTGAGCGGCGAAGTGGACCGCCTGCTGACCGGAACCGCACTGCCGGTCGACTGTCACGCCGGGAACATGTTCCGGAAGCCCGGCAGCAAGCCAAGCTGTCCGGGCGATGTCGCCGGACTGCGGGCCGAGCGTGTCGACACAGCCGAGCACCACATCGTCGATCGCGGCCGGATCGGCGCCCGTCCTCGCCAGCACCGCGCTGATGACACCACCGGCCAGATCAGCGGGATGCACGCCGGAGAGGATGCCGCCGCGACGGCCGACCGGGGTGCGCGCCGCACCAACCAGAAACGCGTCCACTGTTGACGACCTCCCGCAGGCTCGGTCTACTAGTAGAACGTGTTCTAACTTACTCCCTACTCGTACCCCTTACTTTTTACTCTCCTCTCGCGGAGCGGGGCGACTCATGCAGGTGGGCTACACGCCGGAACAGGATCAGCTGCGCGCACGACTGCGGGACTACTTCTCGGAGTTTCCCGACTTCTCCCTGGACGACAGCTCGAGCTACCGCGAGGCGATCCGGCGGCTGGGCCGCGACGGCTGGCTGACCACCGACGGCCGTTCCCTCATGGACCAGCTCATCTTCGCCGAGGAGGCGGCCCTGGCCGACGTCCCGGTGCCCTTCCTGACCCTTTACACCGTGGCGCCGACCATCGCCCGGCACGGCACCCCCGAGCAGAAGGCCGGCCTGCTCCCCCGGATCGCCGCCGGCGAGGTGCACTTCTCCATCGGCTACTCCGAACCGGAAGCCGGCACCGACCTGGCCGCCCTGCGCACCCGCGCCGTCCGCGACGGCGACCACTACGTGATCAACGGCCAGAAGATGTGGACCAGCCTCATCCAGTACGCCGACTACATCTGGCTGGCCTGCCGCACCGACCCGTCCGCCGAACGCCACCGCGGCCTGTCGATCCTGATCGTCCCGACCGACTCCCCCGGCTTCTCCTGGACCCCGGTCCACACCGTCGCCGGCCACTCCACCAGCGCCACCTACTACGAGGACGTCCGCGTACCGGTCTCCGCCCTGGTGGGTGAGGAGAACCAGGGCTGGCGCCTGATCACCAACCAGCTCAACCACGAACGGGTGGCCCTGACCCCGGCCGCCCCGCTACAGCGCGCCCTCCGCGAAGTGACCGCGTGGGCCAGGTCCACCGGAACGATCCGCCACGAGTGGGTCCGCCTGCACCTGGCCCGCGTACACGCCCGAACCGAGGCCCTGAAGCTCTTCAACTGGCGCGTGGCGGCCTCCTCGGCGGCCCTGTCCCCCTACCAGGCCAGCGCCGGCAAGGTCTACGGCACCGAACTCGCGATCGAGGCCTACCGCCTCCTGATGGAAGTCCTCGGCCCAGCCGCCCTGATCCGCGACGACTCCCCCGGCTCCCTCCTGTCCGGCCGCATCGAGCGCATGCACCGAGCCGCCCTGATCCTCACCTTCGGCGGCGGCACCAACGAGGTCCAGCGCGACATCATCGCCGCCGGCGCCCTCAACCTCCCGGTCCGGCGATAGGAGCCCCATGGATTTCGAGCTCAGCGGCGAGGCCCACGAACTGGCCACCCTCACCCGAGACCTGGCCGGCTCGGGCCGCCCACTCTGGCCCGCGCTGGCCGACGCAGGCGTCCTGACCGCTGCCCTGCCCAAACAATCCGGCGGTGAGGGCTTCGGCCTCCTCGAACAGTCAGCCATCCTCACCGAACTCGGCCGCCACGCCTCCCCGGTCCCCTACCTGACCTCGATCACCACCGCGGCCTCGACCCTGGCCCACTTCGACCCGTCGTTCACCTACCAGAACGCCACAGTCCTGGCCCTGGCCCTTGCTGATGCCGCTCCCTCGCAAGCCCCGCTGGTCCACGGCATCGTCCCGTCACCCACCGCCGTCCTCGTCCCTTCCTCATCCGGGCTCTTCCTCCTGGGTCCCGGCCTCTCGATAGAACCCGAGCACGTCGAGGGCGGCACCGGCACCGGCATCCTGCGCTCCCCACTGCCCACGGCTCCCCACATCGCCGGCCCCACCGCCGCCGGCTGGATGCGAGCCCGCCTGACCGTCGGCGCCGCCGCCTACCAACTGGGCGTGGTCGAACGTGCCCTGGAGATGACCGCCGACTACGCCCGAACCAGGGTCCAGTTCGGCAAACCGATCGGCTCCTTCCAGGCCGTCTCCCAGCGCCTGGCCGACGCCTACATCGACGTCGAGGCCCTACGCGTCGCCCTCCGGCAGGCCGTCTCCCACCTCGAAGCCGGCCAATCCGCCACCGCCGAGGTGGCCACGGCCGGCTTCTGGGCGGCCGAGGCCGGGCACCGGGTCCTGCACACCGCGGTCCACGTGCACGGCGGCGTCGGCATCGACCTGGACTACCCGCTGCACCGGTACTTCCTGGCCGCCAAGTACCACGAGTTCCTCCTCGGCGGCGCGACCGCCCAACTGCTAGCCCTTTCCGAGGTGCTGACGTGAAATTCTCCCTGGGTATCGCCCTGAGCCCCCTCGACCAGCTCACCGAACTCGCCCGCATCGCCGAGGAGGCCGGGTTCACCTCGATCGCCCTGCCCGACTCGCTCTTCTACTCGGAACACGTGTCCGCCTCCTACCCCTACACACCCGACGGCCGCCGTTTCTGGGACGCCGACACCCCCTGGGTCGACCCGATGGTGGCCGCCGCCGCGATGGGCGCCGTCACCACCCGGATCCGCTTCTACACCCAGGTCCTCAAACTCGACCCGCGCAATCCGGTACTACTGGCCAGGCAGGTCGGCTCGGTGGCCAACCTGACCGGCAACCGCTTCGGCCTCGGCGTCGGCCTGGGCTGGTCACCGGAGGAATCCCACTGGTGCGGCACCCCGTTCCGGGACCGCGGCCGCCGCGCCGACGAGGCCATCGAAGTGCTGCGCCAGATCCTCGCCGGCGGCATGACCGAGTTTCACGGCAAGCACTTCGACTTCGAGAAACTCCAGATGAGCCCCGCACCCACCGAACCCGTCCCCTTCTACATCGGCGGCCACACCGACCCCGCCCTCCGCCGAGCCGCCCGCATCGGCGACGGCTGGTCCTCGGCCATGATGAAGTTCGACGACCTGCGCACGACCATCGACCAGCTCACCGAACTCCGAACCTCCTACGGCCGCGCCGACCGCCCCTTCGAGATCCAGGCAGTGTGCATCGACCGCTTCGGCCTCGACGGTTACCGCGCCCAGGAATCCATCGGCGTAACCGACGCCATCGTGGTCCCGTGGCGCCGCTTCGACGCCCCGCTGGAGGAGAAGCGCAAAGCCCTCCACCGCTTCGCCGAGGAGATAATCAGCCCGATGGCCGCGTGACAAACTTTCAGCGAGGGCAGAGACACTTGCCGGCAAGGTTCATTGCCAAAGCTCACTGTCGACGCTCTCACCGTGCATCTTTGCGCTGGCGATGCACAAATCCTCGCCGAAGAGCTGATTCCCGCCGGTAGCACTGCCCCAGGCCTCATCAGCGAGCCCCGCGAGCACCCGGTGGGAACACTCCTCCTCGACCCGCCACACCCGAATCTGCCGAGCCATCTCCATGGTCACCCGCAGATCCCACACCTGCACCGGCTCAGGGTTCATGGCGAGAGCGTATCGGCCGCAACCGTCCTCCGAGCTCCACCAGCAAGCGGCAAGCTGACCGAAGCCGAGCTCAAGAAACACCGTCGAACGCCTCGTCCACGTCCGCCGCCGTCAGCCCGAAATCGGCCAGGTCGTAGCGGTGCGCTTCCCGCGTACCCCCAAGATTTTCCTGCATTGCAGCCCGCGCCGCCGCACTGAGCCCGACCCCCAGACGATCGTAGATCGTGGCAATTGTCCCCATCGGATCCGCGACAAAGTCCGCATAGCGCACGTCGATGAATTGCGCCGGGTCATACCCGGCCCGATCCGCACGAAAGCGGCGCAGCCCACGCGCCCAAAGCTCCAACTGCGCCCGCCCCACCACCTCCCCTTGAAACACGCTCGACCACCCCCGCGCCGCATGCGCGTTGAGGCTGCACACCGACGCGATGGCCGTGCGCGGATCCCGGTGCGTCTGGATGATCACCGCGTCCGGATAGACCGTGAGCAGGGCATTCAGGGCGAACAGATGGCTCGGGTTCTTCAGCACCCAGCGCCGCCCCTGATCCGGCAGGCCGATCAGCTGGAGGTTGCGGCGATGCCTGCGGTAGGCCGCCGTCCAGTCGTGGCCGGCCAGCCACGCCGAGTAGGACGGGATGTGCGCGGTGCACTCGAACGACACCGAGGTCATCGACTGGCAGAAGATCCGCCAGCACTCTTCGACCTGCTCAGGGCCCATGTAGTGGATGCCCGTGAGCTCCGGATGGTCGGCATAGGCCGCTCTCATCAGCGCGAAGACCGGATGGTCGTCCCAGGTGGCGCGCGGCGGGCGTGGTTGCGGAACTTCGGTGAGCCAGTGTTCGGGGCCCTGGTGGGCGGGGTCGGCGGTCAGGAGCCGGTGCAGGGCCGTGGTCCCGGTGCGCGGCAGGCCGGTGACAAAAATCGGTCGCGGCAGCGCGACGTCGGCATGCTCCGGGTGCTGCCGCCAGGCGGCCTCCGCCAGCAGGCGGGAGACCAGGGCGGAGCGCAGCAGGCCGCGGGTCTGCTTGCTGCCGGCGGGGGTCAGGCTCGCCTGATTCGCGTACGCGGAAAGCAGCACCCGCAGCCCGGACAGATAGTCGTCCCCGCCCCCGAAGTCGTCCAGGCCGGTCATCCGCGTCGCCGAGGCGTGCAGGTCCTCGACCGTGCCGACGTCGGTCCGCTCACTGGCTGTCAATGAGCCTTTTTCAACGTGGCGAGGGCCTCGGCCGCCGGCGCCGGACAACGGCCCGGCGGCTTCAGGCCCGATGCCGGGTTGAAAATTGCTCAATGGTGGAACTCCCCGCAGTTGACGTCGAGGCACGCCCCGGTCACCGCGCGCGCCATGTCGGAGGCGAGGAACAGCACCGCGTCGGCGACCTCGTCCGGTTCCGGGAGCCGCCGCAGGTCGGTGGTGGCCGCCACCTCGTCGTAGATCTGCCGAGCGGGCACCCCCCGCTCCGCCGCCTGATACTCGAACCAGGCCCGCAGCACGTCCGACCAGATCCAGCCGGGCAGCACCGAGTTGACCCGTACGCCCTTCGGCCCGAGCTCACTCGCCAAGTTCTGCGCGACCGCCAGCAACCCCGCCTTCACCACCTTGTACGGCCCGAACGGCTTACGGGAGTGCCGCAGCACCGCCGAGTTGACCACCACGACCGCGCCGCCGGCCTCGATCAGGGCCGGGGCGCACAGCCGGATCGTGTTCAGTGCGGCGAGCACGTTGACGTCGAAGCCGGACCGCAGGTCGTCGAGGTCCACCCTGGTCAGGCTGCGCATCGGCGGCATCGCGAAGGCGTTCTGCACCAGCGCGTCGATCCGCCCGAACTCGGTCACGGCGGCCTCCACCAGCCGCGCCACGGCGGTCTCGTCAGCCAGATCGGCCGGCACCGGCAGCGCACGGTGGCCGGTCGCGGCGATCTTGCCGGCGACCTCGGTGAGCAGCGATTCCGTACGGGCGGCGAGCACCACGTCGGCACCGTTCTGCGCGGCGCGGATCGCGATCGCCTGGCCCAGGCCGGGACCGACCCCGGCGACGAGTACCACCTTTCCGGCGAGTAGCACGACTACCCCAGCATCCGGTTCGCGGTGGCGGCCTGGCGCGCGGCGATCCGCTCCCGGTACTCCTGTTCGCTGATCGCCTCGTAGAACGGCAACCGCTTCGGCAGGTCGTCCACGGCGACGATCTCGACCTTCGGGCCGTCGGTGTCGAGGAGCGGGCGGGACAGCCGCTGCCAGCGCAACTGCACGTAACCGCGGCGGTGCCCGGTGCGCTCCAGCCAGTTGGTGACGCCGGGGTTCCGCTCGCTGATCACATACCGGATCAGCCCGTCCGGGTCGATGCGCGCCTGCGCCGCGGTGAGGCTGGTCTGGTGGTTGATGTAGTCCAGCGAGACGTACCACATGCTGCCGAGCTGAATGCCCTGGTAGGGGGCGTCGGACGCGGGCACCGTGACGATCATGGCCTGGTCGTCGTCCAGGTCGTAGTGCCCGACTGACGAGTACTGGGTGGACAGTCCGCCGGGGGTCGGCCGCGGCGGCGTGAGCGTGTTGACCGGCAGGCCGAGGTAGAACCGTTCGGCGAAGGCGAGGAACGTCCGCAGCCTCGAGATCAGGATTTTGCCCGCTACGCCGTACCGCTGGGTGGTCTTCTCGAGGGTGAGTGGCCGCGGCGCCGAGCCGATCGTGTCGGGCCGGTGGATGCGCAGCGTGCCGGGCCGTTCCACGGCCCAGTCGTTGAAGACCTCGCGGACCACGAGCATTGCCGCCTTCGGCGCCGGACCGATTTTGATCGTGTACGAGCCATCCGGCGCGATGTCGATCTCGCGGTCGTCGAAGGCGGCGAGGCTGCCCGGCACCTCGACCGGCGAGTAGTCACCGTCCAGGGTCTGGAAGCTCAGGTCGACGGTGCTGCCGCGGACGCCGGTGACGACGTACTCGGCGTCGTCACGTAACCAGGCGTGAAAGTAGAGGGTGTCCGGGTTGTCCAGGCCCATCTTCGTGTAGGGCCCGGTGGATCGGACGAAGTAGGGGAAATCCCGCTCGAACGCCCAGGCCATCTGGATCGAGGCCCGGATGCTGCCGGCCAGGTATTCGTAGCCCTCGACGAGGTCGGTGTCGCCGAGCACGTGCGGCGCGCCGGTGATGATCTTCTCGGCGGCCGTGATGGCTTCCGCAAGCGGCTGCGTGAGCATGTCCGGAGCCTAGAACGAGTTCTAATATTAGGTCAACGTCGCTGCTGATTCTTGCGATAACGTGTTCCAGTGGAATCGATGCGTGCGTACCGGATGACCGGTTGGGGCGAGCCGCCGCGAGCGACCACCGTGCCGGTGCCGGCACCCGGGCCCGGCGAGGTCCTGGTGCGGGTGGCGGGCTGCGGCCTGTGCCGCTCCGACCTGACGATGCGGCAGATGCCGCAGATCGTCGGCGAGAAGCTCGGCTGGCGGATGCCGTTCACGCTCGGTCACGAGACGGCCGGCCGGGTGGCCGCGCTGGGCGCGGGCGTCGAGGGGCTCACCCCGGGCGAGGCGGTCGCGCTGATCTCACCCGCCAGCTGCGGCAGCTGCCACTCCTGCGTGCGGGGCCACGACAGCATGTGTCCGCACAGTCTCACCGGCCGGGGGTACGGGCGAGACGGCGGCCTGGCCGATTTTGTGCTCGCCGACGCACGGCGCGGTGTGGTGCCGCTCGGTGATCTCGATCCGTCGCACGCTGGTCCCCTGATGGACGCCGGCGCGACGGCGTATCACGCTGTGCGACGGGTCCTACCCCTCCTCGGTGCGGGCGGGCGCGTCGCGGTCGTGGGTGCCGGCGGGCTGGGCGCCTTCGCGGTGCAGTTCCTGCGGGTGCTCAGTGGAGCCTCGGTCGTCGCCGTGGATCCGTCCGCCGACCGCCGGGACCACGCGGTCGCGGTCGGAGCCACCTCCGCGCTCGCGTCCCTCGACCGCACCCGTTTCGAAGCGGTCCTCGATTTCGTGGGCACCGACGACACGATCGCGGCGGGCATCAGGGCGGTGCGGCCCGGCGGGGCGTTCGGGCTGATCGGGTCGGCGGGCGGGCGGCTGACCGCGCCGTGGTTCGGGACGCTGCCCCGCGACGGTGCGGTGTTCACCTTCCAGGGGTCGTCGATCGCCGACGCGCAGGAGGTGGTCGCCCTGGCCCGGGCCGGCGCCATCCGCAACCAGGTCGTCCCGTTCCCCTTCGCGGAGATCGATCAGGCCTATGCGCAGCTCGCCGCCGGGACACTGGCCGGCCGCGCCGTGATCATGGTCGACGACAACTCGCGCGACGGCTGATTCCCTTGCCGGAGTCGGGAACTGACGGGAATCGGCCAGGGAAACTGGCTTGACCTGAACCTCGGGTGAGGTGGCACCTTGCCGGTATGAGCATGGAGATGGCGGCGTGGAACTCGATGTATCACGCCATGAACCAGCAGGACGACAAACGACCGTTCAAGCTCGCGACGCTGCGCCGGATCGCGCGGTTCGCCCGGCCGCATCGGCGCGCGCTGACCGGGTTCCTGATAGTGAGCGTGGTCGCGGCGTTCCTGGCCGTGGCCATACCGGTACTGGCCGGCCGGGCGGTGGACGCGATCGTCGACGGCAAGGACACCGATCTGGTGATCGGGCTGGCCGTGGCGATCGGGGTGTTCGCGTTGCTCGAGTCCGGTCTCGGGCTGGTGCAGCGGTGGTTCTCCTCGAACATCGGTGAGGGGCTGATCCTCCACCTGCGTACCGCGGTGTTCGATCATGTGCAGAAGATGCCTGTCGCGTTCTTCACGCGTACCCGGACGGGCGCCCTGGTCAGCCGCCTCAACAACGACGTCATCGGCGCGCAGCGGGCGTTCAGCGACACCCTCTCCGGCGTGGTCGGCAACATCGTCGGCCTGGTCCTCACGCTGATCGTGATGATCGGCATCTCGTGGCAGATCACGCTGCTGTCGCTGCTCCTGCTGCCGGTCTTCGTGCTGCCCGCCCGCCGGACCGGTGGCCGCCTGGCCAAGCTGGAGCGGGAGGCGGCTGAGCACAACGCCGCGATGAACACGCAGATGACCGAGCGGTTCTCGGCGCCGGGCGCGACGCTCGTCAAGCTCTACGGCCGGCCCGGTGCCGAGTCGGCCGAGTTCGCCGCGCGCGCGAGCCGGGTGCGGGACATCGGGGTACGCACCGCGATGGCCCAATGGGTGTTCCTGACCGCGCTGGTGTCGGTCTCCGGTGTCGCCACCGCCCTGGTCTACGGCCTCGGCGGTTACTACGCGCTGCGCGGGCAGCTGGAGCCGGGCGCCGTCGTGGCCCTCGCCATCCTGCTCACCCGCCTCTACGCACCGCTGACCTCGCTGGCCAGCGCCCGCGTGGAGGTGATGAGCGCCCTCGTCAGCTTCGAGCGGGTCTTCGAGGTGCTCGACCTCAAACCGCTGATCGAGGAGAAGCCGGACGCCCGCCCGGTCCCCGACGGTCCGGTGTCGGTGGAGTTCGACGCGGTGCGGTTCGCGTACCCGTCGGCCGACAAGGTCTCGCTCGCCTCGCTGGAGGAGGTCGCGACGCTGGACACCCGCGGTGGTGTCGAGGTCCTGCACGACGTGTCGTTCCGCGCCGAACCGGGCCAGATGATCGCGCTGGTCGGCTCCTCCGGCGCCGGCAAGTCCACGATGGCCTCCCTGCTCCCCCGCCTCTACGACACCGGCGAGGGCGCCGTGCGCCTGGCCGGCGTCGACGTCCGCGACGTGACCGCCGCCTCCCTGCGCCAGACCCTCGGCATGGTCACCCAGGACGGTCACCTCTTCCACGACTCGGTCCGCGCCAACCTCCTGCTCGCCAACCCCACAGCGACCGAAGAGGAGATCTGGGAGGTGCTGCGCCGGGCCCGCATCGCCGACCTGGTCGAGTCCCTGCCCGACGGCCTCGACACCGTCATCGGCGAACGCGGCTACCGCCTCTCCGGCGGGGAACGGCAGCGCCTCACCATCGCCCGCCTGCTCCTCGCCCGCCCCCGGGTGGTGGTCCTCGACGAGGCGACCGCCCACCTGGACTCCACCTCCGAACAGGCGGTGCAGGCCGCCCTCGGCGAAGCCCTCACCGGCCGGACAGCAGTGGTCATCGCCCATCGCCTTTCCACAGTTCGCGCCGCCGACCAGATCCTTGTCATCGAAGAGGGCCGCGTGGTCGAAAGAGGCACTCACGCCGAATTGCTCGCCGCTGACGGGCGCTACACCGAGCTCTACCGCACCCAGTTCGACCAGGGAAAAGTCGCCGATCACCTGGCCGCATCGAACTGATCATCCGGCCGGGAATTGCATTCTCAGAGATCCATATCACGTCTATGAAATCGAATCCGTGTTACGGTTGGCGACCCACCTGATCTGCAAATCTCTCGATTTCCCGGATTTTCCGTCTGCGGCGGCTCGACTGGTTCAGCGGGCCGTCGCAGGCGGGAGCACGCTGGTCGTGGTTCTGTGCTAGGTTGACTGTGTTGCAGTTTTGATTTCCGAAGACGTTTTGACGCCTGACTGGTGATCTGTTTCCCGTCGGGCTTTTTTCGTCGGTACCCGGGTTCGCCCGGTGGTGGTCATCAAATGCGGCGACGCGAGGTTCCGCACGGTGCGGGGCCTCAGTAGCTTGCGAGGAGAAACATCATGGCCACCGGTACCGTGAAGTGGTTCAACGGCGACAAGGGCTTCGGCTTCATCACCCAGGACAGCGGCGAGGGTGACGTCTTCGCCCACTTCTCCGCGATCGCCACGAGCGGCTTCCGCACCCTCGAGGAGAACCAGCGCGTCGAGTTCGACGTGACGCAGGGCGCCAAGGGCCTGCAGGCGGAGAACATCCGCCCCCTCTGATCCAACTTTGACGGCGGCCTCCCCTGCGGGAGGCCGCCGTTTTTTGCACCCCGGGCCGGGCGGGGACGCCGGCCGGGGCAAGCAGGCGCACACGGTGCTGCGGCGCAGGGCAGCAGCCGCACACGGTGCGACCGGGCGGGGCGAGTGGGCGCACACGGTGCGACCCGGTGGGCAGCACGTCTGACCAGCTGGGGTAGCCGCACACATTGGGGTTCCGTGCGCTCTGACAAGGCCCCTGACATGGGTAAACGCACACACAACCCCAACGCGCGCGCCCGTTTCCCCCCAGCCGGTCGCACCGTGTGCGTCTGCTCGCCGCGAGGTCACACCGTGTGCGTCGGCTCGCGCCGCCGGGTCGCACCGTGTGCGCCTGCTCGCCGCGAGGTCGCACCGTGTGCGTCTGCTCGCCGCGAGGTCACACCGTGTGCGCCTGCTCGCCGCAAGGTCACACCGCGTGCGCCGGTCGGATCGGGTGGGGCTGGTGGTCAGGTGAGTTTGGCGAGGCGGGCGAGGGTTTCGTCGGCTTCGGTGATGAGGTCGGTGAGGACTGCGGCGACGGGGCGGACCTCGTTCATGCGGCCGACGATCTGGCCCACGGGCATCGGGACCACCGTTGGATCGCCGGATTCCATCAGGCGGTCGTGGGCCTGCGAGACCAGGAGGTTCTGGAGCGGCATCGGCAGGGGCTGGGGAGCCGACGGGTCGTTCCAGGCCTCGGTCCAGCGGTTGCGCAGGAGGCGGGCGGGCTTCCCGGTGTAGATGCGGCTGCGCACGGTGTCGCTGGAACCCGCGGCCAGGAGGGCCTCGCGCAGGGCCTGGCTGGTCTGATATTCGGCCGTGCCCAGCCACACCGAGCCCATCCAGACGCCGCGGGCGCCCAGTGCCAGAGCCGCGGCGATCTGGCGGCCGCTGCCTATGCCGCCGGCGGCCAGGACCGGGATCTCGGCTCCGACGGCGTCGACGATCTCGGGGATCAGAACCATGCTGCCGATCTCGCCGGTGTGACCACCGGCCTCGTAGCCCTGTGCCACCACCAGATCGACGCCTCCGGCCAGGTGGCTGCGGGCGTGATCGGCGCGGCCGGCCAGGGCGGCGACCAGCAGGCCGTTGCGGTGGGCGTGGTCGATCACGTCGGCGGGCGGCGGGCCGAGGGCGTTGGCGATCAGTCGCGGCGGGTGGGTGAGTGCGACCTCCACATGGGTACGGGCGACCGAATGCAACCACCCCAGCACCCCGGCACGGCGGGACTCGTCCACACCCAGTGGGGGTACGCCCAGCCGCATCAGGGTCCGCTCGACGAAGTCGCGATGTCCGGGTGGGATCAGCTCGTTGAGGTCCGCGGGGGTGCCCTCGGTCGGGATCTTGCCGGGCATGACGATGTCCACCCCGTACGGGCGGCCGTCGAGCTCACGGTCGAGCCAGGTGAGGACCTGGTCGAGTTCGTCGGCGTCGTTGAAGCGTACGCAGCCGAGGACGCCGAGCCCGCCCGCCTTGCTGATCGCGGCGACCACGTGCTCGGACGGGCTGAACCCGACGATCGGGACGTCGATGCCGAGCAGGTCGCAGAGGTCAGTTCGCACGGCCGGCGCCTCCGTCAGCAGGGAAAGCAGCGGGAGAAACAGCGGGAGAAGCGCCCGGCGAAACGGTGGGCGACGTGGGAGGAGAAGCGGGAGGAGAAGTGCCGGGAGAACTGGTGTGGGAGGCGGTGTGGGAAGTGGCGTGGGAGCGGGCGTATTCGTGAGCCCACCGGTAATCGGCTTTGCCGCTGATGGTGCGGGAGATCTGGTCGACGAGCCAGACGTGGCGGGGGACCTTGTATCCGGCGATCCGTTTGCGGACGTGGAGTTCGAGATTGTCGAGCTCTAGGCGTACCCCTGATCGGGGTTGGACAAGAGCGACCACCCGCTGGCCCAGCAGATCGTCCGGAGCGCCTATCACCAGGGCGTCGAAGACGTCCGGATGCGCCTTCAGCGCACCCTCCACCTCCTCGGGGAAAACCTTCTCCCCGCCCGTGTTGATGCAGGTGTTGCCTCGGCCCAGCAGCGTTATGGTGCCGTCTTCCTCGAGCCGCGCCAGATCGCCGGGAATCGCGTAGCGGGCGCCGTCCACCTCGGTGAGCAGGGCGGCGGTCTTGACCGGATCCTTGTAGTAGCCGAGCGGGACATGACCGCCGCGGGCGAGCCTGCCGATCACGCCCGATGGCGCCTTCCTGCCGTATTCATCGATGACGATGGTGTTCGGGCCGGGCATCACGCGGGGGCCGTCGACCGCGCCGCCCTCGACGTCGGCGACGATACCGAGACCGGCGAAACCGGTCTCCGAGGAGCCGATCGCGTCGGTGATCATGACGCCGGGCAGCGCCTCCAAATACTGGCGTTTCACCGACGGGGAGAACAGGGCCGCGCTGGAGGAGACGGAGACCAGCGACGAGCCGTCGTGCTTGTTCGCCAGGAACTCCTCGATGATCGGGCGGGCCATCGCGTCGCCGATCAGCACCACCACGTTGACCTGGCGTTCCTCGATGGTCCGCCAGACCTCGGCGGGGTCGAAGTGCGCCAGTACGACGACGGTGTCGCCGCCGAAGAGCGCGGCGAGGGCGGCCCACTGTGCGTTGCCGTGGATCAGCGGGGCCAGGCAGAAGCGGGTCATCGGTGGCATCTCGGTGCCGCGTTTCGTCTGCGCCCACTCGTCCTCGAGCGGTACGCCGGAGAGGAAGTCGATGCCGCCGCCGAGCACCCGCCACACGTCCTCGTGCCGCCAGATGACGCCCTTCGGATAGCCCGTGGTGCCGCCGGTGTAGAGCAGGTAGATGTCGTCGCCGGAGCGTTCGCCGAAGTCACGGCCGGGTTGGCCGGCGGCGAGGGCCTCCTCGTACGGCGTTCCAGCGGCGTCATCGGTGGTGCCGTCCGGCAGGGTGACGACGGTGTGCAGGCCTGGCGCGGAGGGCAGCACCGCGGCGACCCGGGCGGCGAACCCGCGGTCGTGGATCAGGGCCTTGAGCTCGGCGTCGGCGAAGAGATATTGCAACTCGTTCTCGACGTACCGGTAGTTGACGTTGACCACCACGGCGCGCAGCTTGTACACCGCGATCATGGACACCACGGCCTCGATCGAGTTGCCCGCGTACAGTCCGATGTGGTCGCCCTCGGCCACTCCATGATCTTGCAGGAAGTGGGCGAGGCGGTTGGCTGCGTCCTCCAGCTCCGCGTATGTCAGTTCACGCGCGCCGCAGGCCACCGCGACACGGTCGGGAAAGGCGTCGACCGCGTGCTCGAACAGGTCCGCAATATTGGCCGCCATCCCCAGAAAGTAGAACCTGTTATCGTTCCGGGCAAGCCCCGTAGGCGATCTGAGGAGAACCCGGTGGATGCCCTCGTCGAACAGCGCGGACCGATCCTGATCGTCACGATGAACCGGCCGCACGTCCGCAACGCCCTCTCCCCCGAGATGATGGCCGTGATGCGCGAGGCCTGGGACCGGGTCGACGCCGACCCGGCGATCCGCGTCGCGATCCTCACCGGTGCGGGCGGCTCGTTCTGCGCCGGCGCCGACCTGCGGGCGATGACCGAGTCCCATCCCGGCGACGACTTCGGCAACGGAGCCGTCGACCTGTCCCGGATCGACGCGCTGCTCAAGGGCCGCCGGCTGAGCAAGCCGCTGATCGCCGCCGTGGAGGGACCGGCCGTCGCCGGCGGTACCGAGATCCTGCAGGCCACCGACGTGCGGGTGGCCGGTGAGAGCGCCCGGTTCGGCGTCTCGGAGGCGCGCTGGGGACTGTTCCCGCTGGGTGGTTCCGCGGTGCGGCTGCCTCGCCAGTTGCCGTACACGGTGGCGGCCGACCTGCTCCTCACCGGACGGCACCTGACCGCTGCCGAGGCTTTCACGGCGGGCCTGATCGGGCACGTCGTACCGGACGGCCAGGCGCTGGCCAAGGCGCTCGAACTGGCGTCGCAGATCGCCGCCAACGGTCCCCTTGCCGTGCAGGCGATCCTGCGCACCATCCGGGAGACCGAGGGGATGCCCGAGAACGAGGCGTTCGCCGTCGAGTCGAAGATCGGGATGCAGGTGTTCACCAGCGAAGACGCCAAGGAGGGGCCGCGCGCCTTTCTCGAAAAGCGACGTCCCGACTTCCACGGGCGCTGATAAATCGGTTGCCGATCTCCCGCCGGGTCGCTTGGCTCGCCGTCGTGGACAGCCTCGTACGCCCGGACCGTTACCCCCGCTCGTCCCGATACGACCAGTCCTGGGTGCTGAGCCTGGACATGGGCCCGCACCCGCTGTGGCTCCTCGAGGACCTGATGCGAGACCTCGACCTGCGCCCCGGCATGCGGGTCCTCGACCTCGGCTCCGGCCGGGGCGCGACATCGGTGTTCCTGGCCCGGGAGTACGGCGTGAACGTCGTCGCCTCGGACTGGTGGGTTCCCGCCGAACAGGCCGCCGAGGTGTTCTCCGCGGCCGGCGTCGGTGACCGGGTGGAGGCGGTGCACGCGGAGGCGCACCAGCTGCCGTTCGAGGAGGAGTCGTTCGACGCGATCCTCAGCATCGACGCGTTCGAGTACTTCGGTACGGCGGACAGCTATCTGCCGTACCTCATGCGATTTCTCCGTCCGGGTGGGCAGCTCGGCATGGCGACCCCCGGCATGACCAGGGAGGTCCGTGAGCTCGGGTTCATCCCGCAGCACATCAGGGACGTCGTCGGCTGGGAGGCGCTCGCCTGGCACACGCCGCAGTGGTGGCGGTTCCAGTGGGAGATCACCGAGCTGGTGACGGTGACGTCGGCGCGGTTGCAGGAGGACGGCTGGCGGGACTGGCTGCTCTGGACCCGCGCCTGTCCCGAACCGTCCCAGTCGGTCATCGACATGTTGGAGAAGGACGCGGGTGAGCTGCTCGGCTTCACCCTGATCACCGCACGGAAGAACCGGTCGCCGGGCTAGTCGGACAGTGCCCACCGGCGGACGGTGTGGTCGGTGCTGCCGGTTAGCAGCGTCCGGCCGTCCGGCGTGAAGATCCCGGCCGTCACGTTGCCGGTGTGGCCGCTCAGCCGGCGGACGACCTGGCCGGTGGTGGTCTCGCGCAGCACGGCGACGTCGTCGCCGTTCTCCGGCATCGCGATGAGGCCACCGTCCGGGCTGAACGCCCACCACCACTCGCGGACGTCCTCCGGATCGGCGCCGCTGTCGAACCGATTGCCGGAGAGCATGTCGGCCACCACACGGCCGGTCCGCAGGTCCCACAACCGGACACCGGTCTCGATGGAGCCCTCCTCGGCGAAGCTGACCGCCGCCGCGGCGAGCCGTCCGTCGGCGCTGAACCTGACGATGCCCAGCTGATCCTGTGTGCCGGGGACGGTGAGACGCTGCTGGACCTTGCCCGTCAGCACGTCCCACAGGATTGCGCCTCCGCTCGTCCGCGCGGCCACGGTGCCGCCGCCGGGCGCGAAGACGAGGTCCCGGACCTCGGATTCGCCGGTGAGATCGCGCACCGGTTTCCCGGTTCGCGAGTTCCACAGGCGCACGGTCCGGCCGTCCGTGGCCGCCAACAGGTCACCCTTCGGGGCGAAGGCGACATCACCCACGTCGTCCGCCGAGACCGACAGCAGCCGATCCGCGGCGTGATTCCCCGGGTGGCGGAGCAGAAGCCGTTCGTCCTCGGCGCTGAATGCAGCGAACGATTTCCCGTCCGGCGCGAACACGAGGCCGGTGGTGGCACCCCGCAGAACGTCGACCTCGTCCACCCGCGCACCGGAGTCGGCGTCCCAGACCCTGGCGACTCCGCCGCCCGTCACCGTGGCGAGGAACCGCCCGTCGGACCCGTAGGAGATGGCTGTCGTCGCACCACCCGGATCCAGCGGCGCCACCCGCTCACCGGTGCCGGTCTGCCACAGTCCGGCATTGTTCCGGTCTTCACCGGCGAAGGCGACTGTCCGGCCGTCCGGCGCCACCGCCATGACGCCGATCCCGCCCCTGTCGGTGATCCGCATGAGTGGTTCGTGCCGGTCGGCATGCCAGGCCCCGACATGCCCGTTACCGGCGGCCACCACCGTATGCCCGTCCGCCGTCGTGACGATCTCGGCCACGTCTTCGTCGAGCCCGGTCAGCACGCCGGAGGAGTTCACTCGCGGCGTCTCGACAGCTACCGACCAGACCGCGAGGACAGCCGCACCGATCAGCGTGACGATGAGCGCCGGCTCGGTAGCCAGGCGCCACAGCTTCTGAACGACGGAACCACGATGCTCCGGATCGCCGAGGCCAGTCGGCGGTTCCTGGGTCGCCAGCCTCTCCTGCAGACGGACGTGCCGGAACTGGTAGACGCCGCCCGACCGGCGCAACAGATGCCGAGCACGCGCGTCCTCCAGGAAGGTCAGCAACCGGAAAGGCAGGCGTTGCTGGAGGGCAAGCGCGGATCGCAGAATCAGGAAGCGGGTCCAGGTCCGGGTCATCAGCAGGGTCACGCCGAAGCACAGCCCGGCCAGCAGGCTGAACAGAGCGAGCAGTTCCGGGTGGTTCTGATACCGATCCGGCGTTACGTCGTTCCACAGGTCGGCGGCGAGGAGGGTGAGGTCCGGCCGGCCCGGCTCACCGGGCCAGCCGGTCAGCGTCTGTGCGAGGAAACCGCACAGGACGACGAACAGGCCGGCCAGGGGAACACCGGCCGCAACCACGACAGCGGACAGAGCGGCACCTGCCAGCGCCGATGCACGGTCGTCGCGGAGCAGAACGAGCGGTTCGGCGTTCCGGGCCTGCTTCGGCGGATGGCTGACGCTGTCATGCGCCGCGACACCGATCCGCGCGACTGCCCAGGCGGCAAGCGCTGCGGCGACGGTGGCCGTGTAGGCGCTCACCCGGAAGTACGACCACCCCTGACCCGGAACGAGGAACAACAGGGGAACAGCGACTGCCATGGCGAACGCGAACGAGCCGGCCATCTCGGCGGCCCTGCTCCGTCCCGAGCCGAATCGGGGCATCGAGAACGCGAGCCGGCCGGGCGGATATGTCGTGCGCCCGAGCGCCATTCCCCCCAGGACGAGACACGCGAAGATCGCCGCCGACCAGGCGGGGGCGACATCCTGGAGGGGGACCGAGAAGAGCCGGATCAGCCAGTAGGAGGGCAGCGCGAAAGCGAGGCCGGCGGCAGCGATGCCGATCCATAAACTGGAACTCTCCTTCACCTGGTCGGACAGCTGCCACCAGATGAGATCGCGCGCCCTGGAGCCGTGCAGGTGGCGCGCCAGGTAGGTGAGGTAGCGGCGCTGCCGGTGCTCCGGGCACGCGGTCTCCACCAGCTTGTCAAGCAGGTGGTTCTCCAGGTCGTAGCGGCCATCGAAACCGAGCAGCTCGGCCGGATCAGTGCCTTCGTGGGCGTAGGTGGTGCGGGCGACGGCGACCATCAGCGGGCTGCGGAACGTCCCGGCGAGCGGGCCGTGCGGATCACGGCGCAGCTCGGCGAAGACCCGCTTCCAGCCGGGGTTGTCGCCGGCCGCGATGTAGTTCACCACGTCGTCGGCGTCGACCGGGCAGACCCGGACCGGGGCCGCCCGGCGCAGGACGGGTCCGCCACCGTCGACCACGTCGACGAACTCGGCGAGCCGGCAGGTGAGGACGACCGGGCGCTTGCCGCCGTTCGCTTTGTTGATGCCGCTGACCGCGATCGCCCGGGCCGCCTCCGGTATCTCGTCGAGACCGTCCAGGACGGGCAGCAGCAGCCCCTGGATCAGCAGGTCACGGGGAACCGTGGAGGTGCCGTCGTAGTAGGTGGCCGCGAGTGTCTTCGTGATCCAGGTTTCCAGCGAGACGCTCGTGGGGTCCCAGGACGAGAGCGACAGCAGCACCGGCACCGGCTCGCCGGAACCGCGGCGCTCGAGGAGCCCGAGGGTCAGCAGAAGCGCGATGACGGTCTTGCCGGCCCCCGGCTCGCCGAGCACGACGAGGCGCCCGTCCGGGATCGCCCGGTAGGCGGTGGCCAGGCTCCTCATCGCGGTGTCGAAGTCGCCGTCGAGCCGTCCGGGGCTGACCTTCACACCCGATCCGCCCACCAGATCGTCCGCGCCGTCCCAGGAGAGCGGCAGCACGCCGGAGCCGTGCAGATCGCGGGCGGCGGCCTCGGCGAGCCAGGTGGACCGCACCCGGCCGGCCAGGTCGTCCGCGACCGCTCCGATCGGTCCCGGTGGGCCCGGAGCCGACAGCTGGAGGACGGTCAGCAGGATGCTGACGGCGCCGAAGACCGCGCCGAGGGCACCCACCATCGAGTCCAGCTCGATGCCAGTGAGACCGGCGAGCAGGAAGCAGAGGACGAAGCCCGCCGCGGACAACAGGGCGATCCACCGGAGAAGGCGCTGTCGCGGCCAGCCTGAAAGCACCAGACCCACAGTAGAGACCCGCGCTCACGGTGCCATACAACGAACGGGTGATGAGAATGGACTCCTCAGATGGCGCGGTCGCGGCCGGACCAGTACGGGTCGCGCAGGAGGCGCTTGTAGAGCTTGCCGTTCGGGTCGCGCGGAAGCTCGGTGACGTAGTCGATGGTGCGGGGAAGCTTGAACTTCGCCAGGCGGGCGGCGAGGAACATGAGCAGGTCCTCGGTGAGCGGGGGGCCCGGGGTGGCGTGCGGGCCGGGCTGGACGACGGCTTTGATCTCCTCGCCCCACTCGTCGTGGGGGATGCCGAAGACGGCGGCGTCGGCGACGGCGGGGTGGACGGTGAGCTCGGCCTCGATCTCGGCGGGGTAGACGTTGACGCCGCCGGTGATGATGACGTCGCTCGCGCGGTCGCAGAGGTAGAGGTAGCCCTCGTCGTCGAGGTAGCCGATGTCGCCGACGGTGAACATGCGGTCCCGCCAGGAGGCCCGGGTCTTCTCGGCGTCGCCGTGATATTCGAAGGTGGCGTCGCCCATCTGGAGGTAGACCTGGCCGGGCTCGCCGGGCGGGGTGTCCTTGCCGTCGTCGTCGAGGACGCGGACGCGGGAGCCGGGCCAGGCGCGGCCGACCGAGCCGGGGCGCTGGAGCCACTCGGGGGCGGTGATCAGGGTGCCGCCGCCCTCGGAGGCGGCGTAGTACTCGATCACCACGGGGCCCCACCAGTCGAGCATGTCGCGTTTGACCGGCTGGGGGCACGGCGCGGCGCCGTGGATCATCGCGCGCATCGAGGTGACGTCGGAGGCGGCGCGGACGTCGGCGGGCAGTGCCAGCAGGCGGCGGAACTGGGTGGGGACCATGTGGCTGTGGGTGACGCGATGCCGGTCGACGAGGCGGAGGAACTGGGCGGCGTCCCAGTGGTCCATCACGACGACGGTGTGGCCGAACTGGATCGAGATGACGGCGAAGTTCATCACCGCCGTGTGGTAGAGCGGTGAGCAGCACAGATGCACGTGATCGTCGAAGGGGCGGAGGCCGAACAGCCCGAAGAACCAGAGCGAGACGGGTGGCACGTCGTCCGGGTCGAGGCCGAGCAGCGGGCGGCGCACCCCTTTGGGCCGGCCGGAGGTGCCGGAGGTGTAAACCATGAGCGCGCCGAGCGTACGGGAATCGGGTCTTCCTGATCCGCCCGCGCCGAGCGTGCTCAAAGGGGCGAAGCCCGGGATGTGGCCGACCGCGAAGCGGGAGGCGGCTGAGGAGCCGGCGGCCGGTGCGGCGCCGGCGAACCGCTCGTGGGCGATGAAGGCCCGCGCGCCGCTGTCGCTGACGATGTAGCCGAGCTCGGCGGCGGTCAAATGCCAGTTCAGGGGTACGACGTGCAGTCCGATCTGCGCGGCGGCGAAGTAGGCGGTGAGCATGTCCGCGCCGTTGGGCAGCAGCAGCGCCACCGTGTCGCCGGCACCGAGCCCGGCCTCGCGCAGGCCACGCGCGATGCGGTCGGCCTCGGAGGCCAGCTCGCCGTAGGTGATCGTCCGGCCGTCCGGATCGACGATGGCCGCGAGCTGGGGCGAATCCCGTGCGATGGTCCACATCCCGATGCCGGTCATGCCGAGACTCTATAACTCGTTCCATCTATCGAAAAGGCTCCGCAGTACGTGCTTGCCGTTCAATATTGGAACGTGTTTCACTCAACGGCGTGGAAGCTCCGATGACCATCGCCTTCGACTACACGCGCTCGCTCGGGCCCGTGCTGGGCCGGTTCATGGCGGGCCTGCGCGACCGCCGGGTGCTCGGCACGCCGACAGCGGATGGGCGCGTGCACGTGCCGCCGCTGGAGTACGACCCGGTCACCCACGCGCCGCTCACCGAGCTGGTCGAGGTCGGCAGCGGCGGCACGGTGGTCAGCTGGACGTGGACCGAAGAGCCGCGGGAGGGCCAGCCGCTGGACCGGCCGTTCGGGTGGGCACTGGTGCTGCTCGACGGGGCCGACACCCCCCTGCTGCACGCGGTCGACGCGGGCGCGAAGGCGAACCTGCGCACCGGCCTGCGGGTGCGGATCCGCTGGGCCGCGGAGCGCACGGGACACATCCGCGACATCGAGTGCTTCGAGCCGGGTTCGCCGGAACCCCATTCCGAGCGGGCCGGTGAGCCCGTGACGATCATGACGACGCCGATCCGGCTGCACTACCGGCACACCACCTCGGAGGAGGAGGACCGCTACCTGCGGGCCCTGGCCGAGGGGCGGCTGATCGGCCAGCGCTGCCCGGCCTGCCGGAAGGTGTACGTCCCCCCGCGCGTCTGCCCCGCCGACGGTGTGCCGACCGGCGAGGTGGTGGACCTGCCCGACCGCGGCACAGTGACGACGTTCTGCGTGGTGAACGTCCCGTTCGCGGGGCAGCGGCTGAACCCGCCCTATGCCGTCGCGCAAATCTTGCTGGACGGCGCGGACATCCCGATCTCGCACCTGGTCCTCGGCGTGGCAGCCGATCAGGTGCGGATGGGCCTGCGGGTGGCGGCGGTCTGGCGCGACCGGGAGCAGTGGTCCACGACACCGGAGAACATCGCGCACTTCGAGCCGGCCGGTGAGCCGGACGCACCCTACGAGTCGTACGCGGAGCACCTGTGAACGCCGTCGCCGTCATCGGCTTCGCCCAGTCCGATCAGTCGCTCACCACGAGCGGCGTGGAGACCCTGGTCCCGGTCTTCGAGCAGGCGCTGCGGCAGGCCGGGCTCGAGCGGCGCGACGTCGACTTCTGGTGCTCCGGTTCGTCGGACTACCTGGCCGGGCGGGCGTTCTCGTTCGTCAACGCGGTGGACGCGATAGGTGCCGTCCCGCCGATCAGCGAGTCGCACGTGGAGATGGACGCGGCGTGGGCGCTGTACGAGGCGTACCTCAAGATCCTCGCCGGAGAGGCGGAGACCGCCCTGGTGTACGGCTTCGGCAAGTCCACCGCCGGCGACCTGCACCGGATTCTCGCGCTCCAGCTCGACCCCTACACGGCAGCGCCGCTCTGGCCGGATTCGATCAGTGTGGCGGCGCTACAGGCCCGGTTGGCCCTGGACGCCGGAATGTTCACCGAGCGGGACATGGCGTCGGTGGCGGCCACGTCACACGGCGCCGAGGTCGACGACCTGCTTGCCCAGCCGTACCTCTCGGACCCGCTGCGTGAGCACGACGTCGCGCCGGTCAGCGACGGCGCGGCGGCGATCGTGCTGGCCGCCGGTGACCGCGCCCGGCGGCACCGCGACCGGCCCGCCTGGATCTCCGGGATCGCGCACCGCATCGATCCGCCGGGTCTCGGCGAGCGCGACCTGACCACGGTCCCGTCGGCGACCGCCGCCGCCCGCGACGCCGGCCTGGACGGCGACGTGCAGTCGGTCGTCCTGCACGCTCCCTTCACGCACCAGGAGTTGCTGCTGCGGGCCGCGCTGGACATTCCGGACAGCCGCGGCTTCGGCCCGGAGGCGATGTTCTCCGCGGGTCTGTCCAGGATCGGCGCTGCCGCCTCCTCCGTGATGTCCGGGAAATTCAGCAGGGTGGCCGGGCACGCCACCAGCGGACCCGCTTTGCAGCAGAACCTGATCTGTGTCCTGGAGGGCCGATGAGACGCGCCGCCGTTCTCGGAACCGGGCAGACCGAACACCGCACCCGGCGCACCGACGTCTCGATGGCCGGCCTGTGCCGGGAGGCGATCGACCGCGCGCTGGCCGACTCCGGAACCGACTGGGCGCAGATCGACGCGGTGGTCCTCGGCAAGGCGCCGGACCTGTTCGAGGGCGTGATGATGCCCGAACTGTTCCTGGCCGGCGCGATCGGCGCGGCCGGGAAGCCGCTGCTGCGGGTGCACACGGCCGGGTCGGTGGGCGGGGCGACGGCGCTGGTGGCCACCAGCCTGATCCGGGCCGGGGTGCACCGGCGGGTGCTGGCGGTGGCGTTCGAGAAGCAGTCCGAGTCGAACGCGATGTGGGCGCTGTCGATCCAGCCGCCGTTCACCGCGCCGATCGGTGCCGGTGCGGGCGGCTACTTCGCACCGCACATCCGCTCCTACATCAGGCGGTTCGGCGCGCCTGCGCACATCGGGGCGCTGGTGGCCGTGAAGGATCGGCGCAACGGTGCGCTCAACCCGTACGCCCACCTGCGCCAGCCGGAGATCTCCCTGGAGTCGGTGCAGGCGTCGCCGATGCTGTGGGACCCGGTTCGCTACGACGAGACCTGCCCGTCGTCCGACGGCGCCTGCGCTGTCGTGATCGGCGATCAGCAGGCCGCCGAGGGCAGCGACCGGCAGGTGGCGTGGATCCGGGCGACGGCCATGCGAACCGAGCCGACGTTCTTCGCCGGTAAGGACCACGTCAACCCCCGCGCCGGTGCCGAGGCCGCGCAGGCGCTCTGGTCGCTGGCCGGCGTCACCGACCCGCTGACCGAGATCGACGCGGCCGAGATCTACGTGCCCTTCTCCTGGTTCGAGCCGATGTGGCTGGAGAACCTCGGCTTCGTCGGGCCGGGACAGGGCTGGAAGCTCGTCGAGGCCGGCGAGACCCGGATCGGCGGTGCGCTGCCGGTGAACCCGTCCGGCGGGGTGCTCTGCTCCAACCCGATCGGCGCGTCCGGGCTGCTGCGGTTCGCCGAGGCGGCCATGCAGGTGATGGGACGGGCCGGCGAACACCAGGTGACCGGGGCCGGGACGGCGCTGGGGCACGCGTACGGCGGGGGATCTCAGTTCTTCTCCATGTGGGTGGTCGGGAGGCAGCCGTGAACATCAGTCGTCGCACCGTTCTGCGCCTAGGTTCGCTGGGAGCCGTGGCTCAGCTTCCGGCCCTGGCGGCTCCGTCGCTGCGGGGCCGCACGGCGGTGATCATCGGGAGCGGGTTCGGCGGTGCGGTCACGGCGTACCGGCTGGCGCAGGCCGGGATGGTGGTGACCGTTCTGGAACGCGGACGCCGCTGGACCGTCGACGGATCCGGGACGACGTTCTGCACGATCAGCAACCCCGACTGGCGGTGCGCCTGGTTCGGCGACAAGCCCCCGCTCGGCCTGGACACCAGCAAGACCATCGAGCGCCGTGCCGGGCTGATCCAGAAACACGTCGGCGACGGCATCCAGGTCATGTGCGGTGCCGGGGTGGGCGGCGGGTCGCTGGTGATCGGGTTGTTCATGCCCCAGCCGCGCCGGGCGGACTGGGAGAAGGTCTATCCGGCTGAACTGTCCTACACCGACTTCGAGAACACCTATTGGCCGCGCGCGCGGCAGAACCTGGGCACCGCGACCATTCCGGCCGACGTTCAAAACCATTCCCGGTACGCCGGAGCACGCGCCTGGCTCGAATATGTCGCGGAGTTCGGGCGGACTGCCGTACCGGTGCCGTTCGGGGTGAACTGGGACGTCATCCGCGCCGAACTCGAGGGCCGTGCGCCGGCCTGCCACACCATCGGCGAGGGACCGTTCGGCAGCAACTCCGGCGCGAAGAACAGCGTCGACCGCAACTATCTCGCCTGGGCGGAGGCGACCGGCAACGTCACCGTGATGCCGTTGCACGAGGTCACCGAGATCCGTGAGGTCTCCGGCCAGGAACGGTTCGAGGTGGCCTGCCGGCAGATCGACGAGCGGGGAACGGTCCTGGGGACAAAGACGCTGCCGTGCGAGTTCCTGTTCCTCGCCGCCGGGTCGCTGGGCAGCACGTCACTGCTGCTCACCTCGCGCGCCAAGGGCCGGCTGCCGCGGCTGACGAGCACCGAGGTGGGCAAGGGATGGGGCAACAACGGTGACTTCCTGGTGGCGCGACTCGCGCTGCGCAAGAACGTGGGGAGCGCGCAGGGCGGGCCGGGCAATGTCCGTTTCTACGATGACAGCAATCCGTACGCCCAAGCGTCCATGGCGTGGGAAGCCGCGCCCATCCCGTCCTGGCTGCCGTCGACCACCGCACACCTGATCACGAGCCTGGCCTCGGAGCGCGGCGAGATCCGGTACGACGCGGCCACCGGTGCCGGCAAGGTGTACTGGCCTTACGGGGAGATGGAGACGTCCTCGGACAAGGCGGGGCGGGACCTGGCCACCCGGCTGTGGTGGCAGACCGAGGGCAGCAAGGGGCACCTGCTCAGCGGGCTGCCGAGCTACGACCGGAACACCGGGATGGGTCTGGGGTCACGCAACACCTATCACCCGCTCGGCGGGCTCGTGATGGGCCGGGCCACCGACTTCGAGGGCCGGGTCGCCGGCTATCAGAACCTGTACTGCGTGGACGGTGCCCTGCTGCCCGGATCAGCCGCCCTGGCCAATCCGTCACTGACCATCACCGCCAACGCGGAACGGTGCATGGACCGTTTTCTCGCATCGCACACGACGTGATCCGGGCCGGTTGGCTCACCCGTACCGAAGAAGGCTTGTCAATGGTTTGAATGGTCACCCGGAATGCTGCACGACGGGGATCCGCACGCCGCCAGTTCTACATAGGATCGGCTCTCATCGAAGATTGACACGGGGAGATCGATCTTGCGCAGAATCAACTATGCCGCCGGGGTGCTCAGTTCGGCCCTGGTGGTGTCACTCGCCGCTGTTCCGGGGCCGGCGCAGGCCCGCGACGGTAACGACATCGACGCCCGCAAGCGCCAGGTGGCTGCCGCCGGCGGGACGAAAGCCGCACCCGGCAGCCGGGAAGCCGCGGCCGGAGAGGCCACCCGCGGCACGCAGGCGCTCGCGGGCGACACGGTTCGCCTGGTGGTGGGCTTCAAGGACGGCGTGACCACGAGCGCGGCGGCGAACAGCCTGCGCGGCGCGGGGGTGAACAGCCTGCGCGGCGCGGGGGTTAACGGCACCGCGAGCGCGCAGCTGGCGAAACTCGGCGCCCGGACGGTGACGGTGCCCCGCGCGAACAGCACGGCCGTCGCGGCCGAGCTGCGGTCCGACACCGCGGTCGCCTACGTCGAGGAGGACGCGGTCATGCGGGCCGCCGTCGACCCGAACGACCCGTTCTACCCGGACCAGACCGAGCTTCCGCAGATCACCGTGCCGCAGGCGTGGGACACCACCACCGGCTCGGAGATCACCGTCGCCGTCGTCGACACCGGGGTCAGCGAGATCGGCGACCTGGCCGGGGCGGTCCTGGACGGCCGGGACCTGGTCAACGACGACTACGACGCCTCCGACGACCATGGCCACGGCACCGCGGTCTCCTCGCTGATCGCGGCGCGGGGCAACAACGGCGCGGGCATTGCGGGCGTCTGCTGGTCCTGCAAGATCCTGCCGGTGAAGGTGCTGAACTCGGAAGGCAGTGGCCACTCCACCACTACGGCGGCGGGCATCGTCTGGGCCGCCGACCAGGGTGCGAAAATCATCAACGCGTCACTCGGCGGGTATGGCAGCAACACCGTCCAGGCCGACGCTGTGGCGTACGCGCAGTCCCGGGGCGCCATCGTCGTCGCGGCCGCGGGCAACGAGGCGGTCGGCAGCAAGCACTATCCGGCGGCGTACAACGGGGTCGTGGCGGTCGGCGGCACCGACACCAGCAGCGACTGGTTCGTCGGCTACGACCCGGGGAGCGGCACCTTCTACGGCTCCAACTACGGGCCGGACTGGGTGGACGTGGCGGCGCCCTGGTGCACGTACGCGCTCGACCTCGCCACCGCCGGCTACGACTATTTCTGTGGCACCTCGGCCGCGACACCGCTGGTGTCGGGGACCCTGGCCCTGATGAAGTCGAGGCAGCCGGGAGCTCGCAACGCGGCACTGCTCTACAGCCTCACCCGCACGGCGAAAGCGACACCGACCGGGGACTTCACCCAGTGGGGCGAGATCCGGGCGGCGCAGGCGGTCAACTCGACGGACGCGAGCAACCCGCGCGTGACCGGGGCGAGTCCGGGGCACGGTGCCCGGTTCCGCGGAGCGGTCACGGTGACCGCTACCGGGGTGTCGGACGCGGGCTCGGGAGTCAGCCACGTGGAGCTCTGGGCCAACGGGCGGTACGTGGGGCGGGACTACTCGGCGCCGTACGCGGTGCGTTACAACAGCGGCAAGTCCAACGGGTCGGTCCGGTTCGTGGTGCGGGCCGTGGATCGGGCGGGGAACTGGGCTGACTACACCCGATACATGATCGCTGACAACAAGGCGCCTGGGGTTTCGTTCAGCAAGGCGCCGAAGAACAAGGCGAAAGTTAAGGGTACGGTCACGATCAAGGCGGGTGCCGGTGATGCCAGCGGGATCGCGCGGGTGGAGTTGCTGGTCAACGGCAAGGTGGTGGCTCGGGATTACAAGGCGGGCTACGCGTTCAAGCTGAAGGTCAGCAAGTACGCGAAGAAGCTCAAGGTCCAACTGCGAGCGGTCGACAAGGTGGGTAACACCAAGACCGTCACCCGTAACTGGAAGCGCTGAGTTCTCCCGGAGCGGCCCGGTTTCGCCGGGCCGCTCCTCCGCGCCCGCTCCCTTCCCCGGCGCCGCCGCCGTGCCGCCCTCCACTGCGTGCCGCCCTCCACCGCGGCGCCGCGTCCTTCCTCCGCGGCGCGCCGCGCCCCTCCGCCGCCGCGCACTCCGCCGTTGGCCTTCCGAGGCGGCGCGCTTTCCGCGAGCTGGGACGGTTTTGGGGCAGGGATGGCCATGCAGGGCGGTCAGGCTTGATCCCTGCATGGACCATCCCTGCCCCAAAACCTTGCCTGGTCGCTGTGGATGCCGCGACTAGCGGGACAGCGGACTCGACAGGGTGGGTGAGCGCGCGTTCAACTCCAGCGTGCGCGGCTTTGTACGCCGGACTCGGTGCTCGCTTGACAGTCGAGCCCAGTCAGCCGGCAGATGCAGATCTTGAGGACTTACGGCGCACCGTTTCGCGCAGCTCCACAACATCACGGGGCGCCCCACAGCCCACCGCTCGCTTGCCGCCAGTCGCCCCGTCGCCCCGTCGCCTGCGGCCCGCCGCCCGTCGGCCGTCGGCCCGCCGCCCGTCGGCCCGCCGCCCGTCGGCCCGTCGGCCCGTCGGCCCGTCGGCAGATCTTGAGGACTTACGGCGCACCGTTTCGCGCAGCTCCACAACATCACGGGGCGCCCCACAGCCCACCGCTCGCTTGCCGCCCGTCGGCCAGTCGCCCCGTCGCCCCGTCGCCTGCGGCCCGCCGGCCCGTCGGCCCGTCGGCCCGTCGGCCCGTCGGCCCGTCGGCAGATCTTGAGGACTTACGGCGCACCGTTTCGCGCAGCTCCACAACATCGCGGAGCGCTCCACAGCCCCACCGCTCGCCTGCCGCCCGGCCGCCGGCCGCCCGCCGCCCGCCGCCCCGTCGGCAGATCTTGAGGACCAGCGGTGGACCGTTTCGTGCAGGTGCACAAGATCGCGGAGGGGGCGCGGAGGGGGTGGGGTTGTTAGTTGTAGTGGACGGGGAGGTGTTTTATGCCGTTCAGCCAGCCGGAGCGTAGGCGTTGGGGGGCGCCGGCGAGGGAGATGGCGGGGGCGAGGTCGGCTATGGCGTTGAAGATGAGGTCGATTTCGAGGCGGGCGAGGTTGGCGCCGAGGCAGAAGTGGGCGCCGCTGCCGCCGAAGCCGAGGTGGGGGTTGGGGCTTCGCAGGATGTTGAAGGACTGCGGGTCGGTGAAGACGTCCTCGTCGTAGTTGGCGGAGCCGTAGAACATGGCGACCCGCTGGCCGGCCTTGATCGCCTGGCCGCCGAGTTCGGTGTCGCGGGTGGCGGTGCGCTGGAAGGCGTTCACCGGTGTGCCCCAGCGGACCATCTCGTCGACGGCCGTGCGCGGGCGTGAGGACTTGAACAGCTCCCACTGGTCGGGGTGTTCGAGCAGGGCCAGCATGCCGTGCGAGATGGCGTTGCGGGTGGTTTCGTTACCGGCGACGGCGAGCA
This sequence comes from Actinoplanes sp. GCM10030250, assembly GCF_042666575.1. Taxonomy (NCBI): domain Bacteria; kingdom Bacillati; phylum Actinomycetota; class Actinomycetes; order Micromonosporales; family Micromonosporaceae; genus Actinoplanes; species Actinoplanes sp. GCM10030250. The sequence continues at coordinate 384,419 of NZ_JBHTDO010000003.1, forward strand.
TCAGTACGAAGAAGCCGAACTCGTCGGTGGACAGGTGCTCCCCGTCGATCTCCGCTTTGACCAGTGTGGACACGATGTCGTCGCGGGGGCAGGTCTGCCTGTCGTCGGCCATCTGCATCGCGTAGCCGAGCAGCTCCATCGCCGATTCCATCGGGTCTTGAACGCCGGCGTACTCCGGGTCGTCGTAACCGATCATGGAGTTGGACCAGTCGAAGACGTTGCGGCGGTCGTCCTGCGGTACGCCGATCAGCTCGGCGATGGCCTGCAGCGGCAACTCGCAGGCGATCTCCGTGACGAAGTCGCCGGCGTCGCCGCGTTCCCGGGCCGACTCGACGATGCGGGCGGCGCGGGCGGTCAGCGTGGCCCGCAGGTTGTTGATGGCGCGCGGGGTGAAGCCGCGGGACACGATGGCGCGCTGCTTGGTGTGCTGCGGCGGGTCCATGTTGAGCAGGACCAGCTGCTGCATCTCGATGCGCTCGCGGGGCATGCCGGCCTGGAACCGTACGATCGCGGTGTTCTCCCGGCTGGAGAACGTCTCGCTGTCGCGGGACACCGCCATCACGTCGGCGTGTTTGGTCACCGCCCAGTAGCCCTCGTCGTCGAAGCCGGCGCTCCCCCGCTCCTGTGGGATCCAGCAGACCGGTGAGCTCCGGCGCAGCTCGGCGAAGTCGGCGTGCGGAATGCCGTGGACGTAGATCTCCGGATCGGTGAAGTCGACACGGGTGCGGGGCTCGGCCACGGCTCCTCCTACGGCAACAGGTTCTACCGCGTTCATACACGATGCCCGTTGCCGATGGTAGGTTCGATACGAGAACACGTTCTATTTGCAGGAGTGGGTGGTCGCGTGGGCGTGCCGGTGATCGTCGATGCGGTTCGCACTCCGATCGGGCGCCGTGACGGGTGGCTGTCCGGCCTGCACGCGGCCGAACTGCTCGGCGCGGCACAGCGCGCGCTGCTCGCCCGCGGTGCTGTGGATCCGGCCTCGGTGGAGCAGGTCATCGGCGGCTGCGTCACGCAGGGCGGGGAGCAGTCGAACAACATCACTCGTACGGCGTGGTTGCACGCGGGTCTCCCGTACCGCATCGGTTGCACCACCATCGATGCGCAATGCGGCTCCGCGCAGCAGGCCGCCCACCTGATCGCGGGTCTGATCGCGGCGGATGCGATCGCCGTCGGCGTCGCCTGCGGGGTGGAGTCGATGAGCCGGGTGCCATTGCGTGCCAACCTGGGCACCGCCGGCGTGCCACGGCCCGACTCGTGGGACATCGATCTGCCGAATCAGTTCGTGGCGGCGGAACGGATCGCGGAGCGGCGCGGGCTGAGCCGCGAGGATCTGGACCGGCTCGGGGTGCGCTCCCAGGCGAACGCGGCACGGGCCTGGGCGGAGGGCCGGTTCGACCGGGAGGTCACGCCGGTCGCGGGCGTCGGTCGCGACCAGGGCCTGCGGGAGACGACGCTCGGCGGGCTGTCGCGGCTGCGCCCGGTGCTGCCGGACGGCCGGCACACCGCGGGCACCTCGTCGCAGATCTCCGACGGCGCCGCCGCGATCCTGTTGATGGATGTCGATCAAGCTCGGCAGCTCGGCCATCGCCCTCGTGCCCGGATTGTGGCACAGTGTCTGGTGGGAGCCGAGCCGTACTTTCACCTGGACGGCCCGGTGACCGCCACCGAGCGGGTCCTGACCCGGGCCGGGATGAAGATCGACGACCTGGACCTGTTCGAGGTGAACGAGGCGTTCGCCAGCGTGGTGCTCTCCTGGCAGGGCCTCCACCGGGCGGATCCGGACCGGGTCAACGTGAACGGCGGGGCGATCGCGCTGGGTCATCCGGTCGGCAGCACCGGTGCCCGGCTGATCACCACCGCACTGCACGAACTGGAACGTTCGGACAACTCCACCGCACTGATCACGATGTGCGCGGGCGGCGCGATGTCCACCGCGACCATCATCGAACGCCTCTGAGCCTCAAGGAGAGAGTCGGATGGGCGAGTTGAGAACCCTGGTGCTGAGCTCGGTGGTTGCCATCGTGCTCGCGATCATCGGTGTCACCGCGGTCATGGCTGCGGTCAACCCGAGCGCCAGCGAGGTGGCGAGCAACACCTCCGGCGACGACCCGAACGTGCCGCCGGACTTCTACGGCACCCGCTGACGGTCGGCGGGCACGCCGCTAAGGCACCGCTGACGGTCGGCGGGCACGCCGCTACGGCACCCGCTGGCGGTCGGCCGGCACGCCGCCGAGCACCTCACGGATCACGTGAGCCATCCGGCGGCCCGCCCCTGGCCAGGTGAAACCCGAGGCGTAGGCACGAGCCTCGGCACCCATCCGCCGTCGCAGGCCGTGGTCGGCGAGCAGCCTGCCGGTGTGCGCCACCAGGTCGTCGAAGTCGTCGGCGAGCAGACCGGTGTGCCCGTCGAGGATCGCGTCGCGCACACCGCCGGCCTCCCGGAAGGCGACCGCCGGTGTGCCGCACGCGCCGGCCTCCATGATCGTCAACCCCCAGCCCTCCTTGAGCGACGGCACCAGCACCACCCAGCAGGAGGCGAGCAGCCGGTACTTCTCGCGCTCGGTGACAAAACCGGTGAACACGGTGCGCTCCGACACCCCCAGCTCCGAGGCCAGCTGCCGCAGCCGCGCCTCCCACCAGCCCCGGCCCGCGACGATCAGGCGCGCCTCCGGCAGCGCCACCAGGGCACGCAGGGCGAGCTCCACCCGCTTGTGCGGGACCAGACGTCCGAGAACGACCAGGCAGGGGTACGGCGTACGCGCGACCGGCTCTCCCCCCGCTCGGGTCAATCCGTTGTGGATGATCGTCACGCGCTCCGGTTCGACACCGAGGCCGGCCAGCTCGTCACGGGTGGCGGAGGAGACGGTGACGTACCGGGAGCGACGGTAGACCCGGGGTCCCGCAACGGACTCCAGCCACCAGCCGATCCGGCCGCACACCGGGCCCAGCACCACCCGCCACTGCTCACGGTGCACGTGGTGGACCACGACGACGGTGGGACAGCGTGCGTAGAGCGGCGACAGGAACGGCACACCGTTGCACACGTCCACGAGCACGTCGGTGCGGCCGAGACGCCCGGTCAGGTACGCCAGCGCCGCCCGCAGATAGACGGTGTGCCGGTTGCCGCGGCGCATCACGCGCACACCGGAGGGCAGCGTCTCGTCGGCCGGGGCGTCGTCGTGCGCCGCACAGAACAGCGTCACCCGGTGACCGCGCCGGATCAGTTCGGCGGCGACCCGCTCGGTGTAGATCTCGGACCCGCCACCCTCGGGGTTACGGGTGTCGCGCCAGTTGAGGAAGACGATGTGGTGGGGGCCCGCGGTGCGCCCCCGTCCCACGACGCGGCCTCGTCCCACGGTGCGGCTCAGTGCCATGGCGCGGCTCAGTGCTGCGGCACCGGCGTGGGCTCCGGCTTGGCGTGGGCTGGTGCGCTCTCGCGGCGCGGGCGGTTGCGGCGCGCTATCAGGAAACCGGCCACCAGCAGGGCGATCCCGAGGACGACCAGGCCGATCGGCAGGTACCGGCCGAGCAGCAGCAGCTGGCTGCGGCCGTTCGACGCCTGCTCACCGACAACGTCCAGGGTGGCCTGGTCGTACTGCAGGTCGGCGTCGAAGATGACCACCGGGCTGCCGGAGTTCGGCACCAGCTCGCGGCGCTGCTGCTCGCGGTAGCCGACGATGGCCCCGGTCTGCGGTTCCACCCACAGCGTCCGGTTGGCCTGGTAGTTGACCGTGCCGGTGGTCGCGCCGGGTGCCAGGAAGCCGAGCAGGGCGCTCAGCTGCTGCGGGTTCATGTCGACCACCTGCTGCGGCACCTGCTGCACGAACCGGTACGCCGGGATGTTGTTGAACTCCTCCTCGGCCTGGTACTCCATCGGCAGCGCGTGGTGCAGGGACGAATCCCAGTATTGATACGTGGTCTTCTGGGTGCCGAACGGGAAGAGGTAGAGCTGGCCCTCGAACTGCACGTTGCCCGGGACACAGGCGATGTTCTGAGACGGGTCCTCCTTCGTCTCGTTGTGGCACTGCCCCTCCCACGGCACGGCCGCACCGGAGACCCGGTCGAGCGCGATCCGGCTCTCCGACCGGTTGATCGCCTCGCCGGTGTCGGCCCGGTCGGTCGCGTGGTACACGTTCCAGATCAACGTGTTGTCGGCGAGGTCACCGGTGAGGCCCGCGGCGGCCTCGAAGTCGGGCTTGATGCCGGTGCGCGAGCGCAGTCCGGCGTTCTCCACGACCACCTGCAGCGAACCGTCGGGCAGCTGCTTGGCCTGCACGAACGAGGCATTCTGCCCCTCGACGGTGACATCGGGCGGCACCAGGTCGAGCGGCACCTTCCGCTGGGAGGGAACGATCACCCAGACAAGCGCGCCCGCCAGGAGCAGGCAGAGCAATCCCAGCCCGAAGAGGGCCGCACCTGTGATCCGCCGCTTCATCGCGTCCTCCACAAAGTAGAACGCGTTACAATCTACTGCCCCGTAACATAGATGGAAACCCCTGCGGTTTCGCAGGATGCGGCGGCTTTCACGAACCCGCCCCCGTCAGGGATGCTGGCTGCTCACCGAGATGACTTCACCGGTGAGGTAGGAGGCGTAGTCGCTGGCCAGGAAGGCGACCACGGTGGCGACCTCCCACGGGTGGGCAGCCCGGCCGAATGCCTCGCGGCCGGCCAGGTCGGCCAGTTCGTCATCGCCGATCACTCTGTTCAGGAACGGGTGGGCGGCGAGGCTCGGTGCGACCGCGTTGACGCGGATGCCGTGCGGGGCCATTTCCAGGGCGGTGCACCGGGTGAAGGCCATGACGCCCGCCTTGGCCGCCGCGTAGTGGGCCTGACCGGCCTGGGCCCGCCAGCCGAGCACGGAGGCGTTGTTCACCACCGCTCCCCCGCCGCCCTGGGCGATCATGTGGCGCAGGGCCGCGCGGGTGCAGCGGAAGGTGCCGGTCAGCGTGACGTCCAGAACGCGGGACCACTCGTCGTCGGTCATCTCGGTGACCTGGCGGTCGCCGCCGAGGCCGGCGTTGTTGACCAGAACGTCGAGGCGCCCGTAGCGGTCGACGGCGCCGTCGGTCAGCCGTCGCACGTCGCCCTCGTCGGTGACGTCGCAGGGGATCGTCCACACCCGGGCCGGGTAGGCGTCGGAGAGGCGGTCCCGGATCTCACCGAGCCGGCGCTCGTGGCTGTCACCGAGGACCACCCGGGCGCCCTCGTCCAGGCAGCGCCGGGCGACCGCCGAGCCGATCCCGGCACCGGCCGCCGCGGTGACTACCACGACCTTCCCGGACAGCAGGCCACGCCCGGCCGGCGGCCGAGGGCCGGACCCGCCCGGAACCAGCAGACCCGGCGGTGGCGGCGCCGACGCCGCCGGGGAAGCGGAGCCCATAGGCGAGCCGGAAGCGGCGCCCACAGGCGAGCCGGAAGCGGGAATGGACGCGGCAGTTGGAGGAGGGCCGGAGGCGGCCACGGGCGGATCGCTCACCGGCGGTCCTGGCGAGGAAGGCCGAGCACGCGTTCGGCGACGATCCCGCGCTGGATCTCGTTGGAGCCGCCGTAGATGGTGTCGGCGCGACTGAAGAGAAAGAAGCGTTGCCAGCGCTCGGCCTCCTCGGGGCTCGCGCCCGCTTCCAGGACGTCCATCGCCAGCTCACCGAGGCCTTGGCGCCAGCGGGTCCAGAGCAGCTTGACCACCGACGGGTTGCCGGGCGGCGGCTGGGGGGCGGCCAGGCTGCGCAGGGTGTGCGAGCGCAGCACCGTCAGGTCGATCCAGGCGCGGGTCAGGCGTTCCCGCAGGGCCGGCTCGCCGGCCGCGCCGTTGCGGCGGGCCAGGGCGACCAGGTCGTCGAGGTCGCGCTGGAATCCGACCTGCTGGCCGACGGTGGCGGCGCCGCGCTCGTAGGCGAGCGTCGCCATGGCCACCTTCCAGCCGTCGCCGGGCCGGCCGACCACCAGATCATGGGCGGTGCGTGCCTCGTCGAAGAAGACCTCGTTGAACTCGCTGTCGCCGGTCAGCTGCCGGATGGGGCGGACCGTCACGCCGGGCTGCCGCATCGGGACCAGTAGATAGGAGAGGCCGCGGTGGCGGGGCTCGCCCTCGACGACGGGTGACGTGCGGGCGAGGACGAAACACCAGTCGGCGACGTGTGCCAGCGACGTCCACACCTTCTGCCCGGTCAGCACCCACTCGTCGCCGTCGAGGCGGGCGCGGGTGGTGACGCCGGCCAGGTCGGAGCCGGCACCGGGTTCGGAGTAGCCCTGGCACCACAGCTCGTCCACGGCGGCGATGCCGGGCAGGAACCGGGCGCACTGGGCGGCACTGCCGTGGTCCATGAGCGTCGGCCCGACCATGGTGGTGCCGATGTGGTCCACCCGGCTGGGGGCGCCGGCTCTCGCGTACTCCTCGTGAAAGATCACCTGCCGGCTGAGTGACGCGCCGCGCCCACCGTGCGCCACCGGCCAGGCCAGGGTGCTCCATCCGGCGGCCGCCAGGCGCCGGGCGAAGGCCAGGCGCTGCGGGAAGGCCTCGTTCTCGCGGCCGGGGCCACCGGCGCCGCGCACCTCGTCGGTGAGGTTGGCGGCGAGCCAGTCCCGCACCTCGACACGGAACGCCTCGACACCAGACGCCTCGACACCAGACGCCTCGACACGGAACGCCTGGACACCGAACGCCTGGACACGGAACGCCTCGTCGTCGGCCACTGGCGCCACCTCCCGGATCACGCGTACTCTCACCCTACCGACCAAGCACTTGCTTGGTAAACACCGGAAAACCGGATGCAGGCCCGGGAAGCCCACCCGGAAGCAAGCCGGATGAAAACCCGGATGGAGGCCCGGATGGACGAGACCATCCCGGCGGCGGTGAGGCGGGCGGCGCAGCGGTTCGGCGCCGCGACGGCGCTGGTGGAACCGGGTGCGGGCCGATGGAGCTTTGCCGGGCTCCTCGACGAGGTCCGCACGGTGGCCAGGGCGTTTCTCGCGTCCGGGATCAGGCCGGGCGACCGGGTCGCCATCTGGGCGCCGAATACCGCGCAGTGGCTGTTCGCCGCGCTCGGTGCGAGCTATGCGGGCGCCACGCTGGTGCCGGTCAACACCCGCTACCGGGGTGCCGAGGCGGCCGACGTGATCGGCCGCAGCGGCGCCCGCGCGCTGATCGTCACCGGGCCGTTCGTGGGCCGGGACCGTCTCGCCGAGCTGGCCGCGACCGACACGCCGCTGCCCGACCTGGTGGTGCGGCTGCCGGAGTGGGCGGCGTTCCTGCACCGGGCCGGTGAGGTACCGGTCGAGGAGGCGGATGCCCGCGCGGACGCGGTCCGGCCGGACGACGTCAGCGACATCCTGTTCACCTCGGGCACGACCGGGCGCAGCAAGGGCGCGATGAGCGCGCACCGGCAGGCGCTCGGCGTGGCCGGTGCGTGGGCGGAGATCGGCGGGCTGGGGCCGGACGACCGCTATCTGGTGGTGAACCCGTTCTTCCACAGTTTCGGGCTCAAGGCCGGCATCCTGGCCTGCCTGCTCAGCGGGGCCACCGTGGTGCCGATGCCGGTCTTCGACGCCCGCCGGGCCCTGGAGCTGATCGAGGCGGAGCGGATCACCGTGCTGCCCGGGGCGCCGACCCTCTACATCAGCCTGCTCGACCATCGCGACCGTGCCGCCCACGACCTGTCGTCGCTGCGGCTGGCGGTGACCGGGGCGGCGACCGTGCCACCCACTCTCGTCGAGCGGATCCGGTCCGATCTGGGGTTCACGACGGTGCTGACGGCGTACGGGCTGACCGAAGCGGTCGTGGCGACGATGTGCCGGCCGGGTGACAGCGCCGAGATCGTGACGCACACCAACGGGCGGGCGGCGGCCGGGTGCGAGGTGCGGATCAGCGAGCACGACGGTGAGGTGCTGCTGCGCGGGCCGAACGTGATGCTGGGCTATCTGGACGACCCCGACGCCACAGCGGACGCGATCGACGAGGACGGGTGGCTGCACACCGGCGACGTGGGGCGGCTCGACGAGCAGGGCAACCTGATCATCACCGACCGGCTCAAGGACATGTATGTCTGCGGCGGCTTCAACGTCTACCCGGCCGAGGTGGAACGGATCCTCGCGGAGCTGCGCGGTGTCGGTGAGGCGGCCGTGGTCGGTGTGCCCGACAAGCGGCTCGGTGAGGTGGGCAAGGCGTATGTCGTACCGCGGCCCGGGCACGGTGTCTCGGTGATCGAGGTGATCGAGTTCTGCCGCCGGCACCTCGCCGGGTACAAGGTGCCGCGCACCGTGGAGCTGCGGCGCGAGCTGCCGCACAACGCCTCCGGCAAGGTCGTCAAGTACCTGCTGAAAGAGGGGCCGGCGCGGTGAAAGAGGACGGCGGCGAGGTGGAGTACCAGCGGCGCGGCCCGGTCGCGCTGGTCACCATGAACCGGCCGCGCTACCGCAACGCGCAGAACTCGGCGATGACCTACGCGCTCGACGACGCGTTCACCCGCGCCGTCGACGACCAGGACGTCGCCGTGATCGTGCTCGCCGGCGCCGGCGAGCACTTCTCCGCGGGCCACGACATCGGTACACCGGAGCGGGACGCCGACACGTCCTTCCCCCGCCGGGCGGTGCAGTGGTGGGACCACACGCCGCGGGCGGGCGCCGACCGGCGGTACGCCCGGGAGATGGAGGTCTACCTGGGGATGTGCCGGCGGTGGCGGGAGATGCCGAAACCGGCGATCGCGATGGTGCAGGGCGCGTGCATCGCCGGTGGGCTGATGCTGGCCTGGGTGTGCGACCTGATCGTGGCGGCCGAGGACGCGTTCTTCGCCGATCCGGTGCTGCGGATGGGCATCCCGGGAGTCGAGTATTTCGCCCATCCGTGGGTGCTCGGGCCCCGGATCGCCAAGGAGGTGCTGTTCACCGGCGAGAGGTTCGGAGCGCGTCGCGCGTACGAAATAGGCATGGTCAACAAGGTCGTGCCCCGCGACGAGCTGGAGAGTACGACGCTGGCCCTCGCCGGCAAGGTCGCCGGTATGCCGGCGTTCGGCCTGGCCCTCGCGAAACGTGCGGTGAACCTGTGCGAGGACCAGATGGGGATGCGCTCCGGGATGGACTCGGTGTTCGGCCTGCACCACGTCGCACACTCCCACAACGCCGAAGTCAGCGCCGATCCTCTTGGTGGTCTGGACGCGGCAGCGATGAAAAGAGCGGCGAAAGAAGCCGCACAGTGAACCTCGACCTGGACGCGGAAGCGATCGCGTTCCGTGACGAGGTGCGGGGGTGGCTGGCCGCGAACGTTCCCGGCGCCGAGGCCGACCGGGCGTGGGAGCGCCGGCTCGCGGAGGCCCGGCTGGCGATGGTGTCGTGGCCGGTCGAGTACGGCGGACGGGCCGCTCCCCCGCTGCACGCGCTGCTGTTCGACGAGGAGTACCACGCCGCCGGCGCACCCACCCGGATCGGCCAGAACGGGCTGTTCCTGCTGGCACCGACGCTGCTGGCGCACGGCACCCCGGAGCAGTGCGCGCGGATCCTGCCGCCGATGGCCCGCGGCGACGAGGTGTGGGCGCAAGCCTGGTCGGAACCGGACGCCGGCAGCGACCTGGCCGCCCTCCGCTCCCGGGCGGTACGCGTGGACGGCGGCTGGCTGCTCACCGGCCAGAAGACGTGGAGTTCCCGCGCGGTGGTCGCGGACCGGGCGTTCGGGTTGTTCCGCTCGGACCCGTCGGCGACCCGGCATCGCGGCCTGACCTACCTGATGTTCGGCCTGCGCGCCGACGGGGTCACGGTCCGGCCGATCCGGCAGCTGGACGGCACGGCCGGGTTCGCGGAGATCTTCCTGGACGAGGTTTTCGTGCCGGACGCCGACGTGATCGGGACGCCCGGGGACGGCTGGCGGGTGGCGATGAGCACTGCCGGTCACGAGCGGGGGCTGACCCTGCGCGGTCCGGGCCGGTTCACGGCGGCGGCGGAGCGGCTGGTCGCCCTCTGGCGATCGGATCCGGACGAGGCCCTGCGCGACCGGGTGGCGGACGCGTGGATCGGGGCGCGGGCCTATCGGATGCAGGCGTACGCCTCGCTGGACACCCCGGTGCCGCCCAGCGCGACGAAGCTGTTCTGGTCCGAGCTGGACGTCACCCTGCACGAGACCGCGCTCGACGTGCTGGGTCCGCGCGCCGAGATCGAGCCGGCCTGGACCGCCGGATACCTGTTCGCGCTGGCCGGGCCGATCTATGCGGGGACCAACGAGATCCAGCGCGGCATTCTCGCGCAGCGCGAACTCGGGCTTCCGAGAGACTCCGGTACGCGATGAGGCTCACCCCGTCGCCGGAACAGGCCGCCTTCGCCGCGAGCGTGCACGACCTGCTCTCCGCTGATCCCGGCGCGGCGATCCCGGCGCTGGCCGAGGTGGGCGTCACCGGTCTGATGGTGCCGGAGCGGTGGGGCGGGCTGGGCGGCACGACAGCCGATCTCGTGGTGGTCGCCGAGGAGTTGGGGCACCACGCGGTGCCGGGGCCGCTGGCCGAATCGGTGGCGGCAGCCCCGGCGCTGCTGGCGGGCATCGGCGGCGGGCTTGCCGAGAAATGGCTGCCGGAGCTGGCCGCCGGCCGGGTGATCGCGACGCTGGCGGCGCCGCCGTGGCTGCCCCTCGCCCCCGACGTGGAGAGCGCGGGCCTGGTGCTGCTGGCCGAGGAGGACTCGGTGCGGATCGGGCGGCCCGGTCCTGCGTACCCCTCGATCGATCCGGCCCGGCGCCTGACCGATATCGGTCGCGGCAGCGTCCTGGCCGAGGGACCGGAGGCGGCCGCCGCGGTGCGCGACGCGATCGACGCGGGTGCGCTGGCCTGTGCGGCGCAGTTGCTCGGCGCGGGGCGCGCGCTTCTGGAGACCACCATCGGGTACGCCCGGGAGCGCACCCAGTTCGGCCGGCCGATCGGATCCTTCCAGGCGGTGCAGCACCGGCTGGCGGACGTGGCAGTGGGCCTGGAGTTCGCCCGGCCGCTGCTGCACGCCGCCGCGGTCACCGGCAGCTCCCGCGACGTGTCGGCGGCGAAGGTGGCCTGCGGTGCGGCCGCACACCTGGCCGGCCGGGCCGCGCTGCAGGTGCACGGTGCGATCGGCTACACCCAGGAGTACGGGCTGGGCCGATGGCTGACCAGGGTGCAGGTCCTGAGGAACGCGTGGGGAACGGCGGCGCGGCACCGCGCCCGGGTGATGGAGGAGGCACCGTGAGCGAGGAGCGGGAAGCGCTGCGCGAGGCGGTGCGCGGTCTGCTGGCCGGGCACGCCACCCGGGCGGCGATCGAGGAGCCGGGCGGTTACGACGCCGGGCTCTGGGCGCGGCTCTGCAAGGAGATCGGCGTGGCCGGTCTGGCGATACCGCAGGGGTACGGCGGAGCCGGCGCCGGCCTTCTGGAAACCCATGTCGTGCTCGAGGAACTCGGCCGGGGCCTGACGCCGGGCCCGATGCTCAGCTGTGTCCTCGCCGGCGAGGCGCTGCTGCACGCCGATGACGAGGAGGCCCGCGCGCGGCTGCTGCCCGGGATCTGCACCGGTGAACGGGTCGTCACGGTCGCCTTCTCCGGCCACGACGGTCCGGCCGGGGAGGCCGGCAACGTGCTCGACGTCGCGGACGTCTTCCTCGTTGCGGACGCCGGCGGCACGCTGTGGGAGGCCCGCGCCGCGGCGGTGCACGCGGAGAACTCGCTGGATCTGACCCGGCAGCTCCACACGGTGCGCTTCGAGAGCGCCGGGGCCCGGCGGCTCGGCACCGGCGTGCGGCAGCATCTTGAGGCGGTGGCGTGCGTGGCGCTCAGCGCGGAACAGGTCGGTGCGGCGGGCCGCGCGCTCGAGCTGACGCTCGATCATGCGAAGACCCGCTTCCAGTTCGGCCGGGCGATCGGTTCGTTCCAGGTGCTGCAACACCGGCTTGCAGAAGCACACGTACGCCTGGAAGCCGCCCGCTCCGCGTCGTGGACCGCCGCGGAAGCCCTGGTGGCGGGCGCTCCGGAGGCGTACCGGCTGGCGTCGGTGGCGAAGGTCTGCTGCTCGGAGACGTTCCAGGCGGTAGCCGCCGACATGGTGCAGGTGCACGGCGGGATCGCCATCACCTGGGAACACGACGCCCATCTCTACCTCCGCCGCGCGTACGCCTCGTCCCGGCTGTTCGGCTCTCCTTCCCGGCATGTCGGGCGTCTCGCCGCGGCCGCGGGTCTCACCTGACGCATCGAGGCTTTAGCATGTTCCGGTGCTTGTACCCGGGATCGTGCTGAACGGCCGTTACCAGCTGACGCAGCGGATCGCAGCCGGCGGCATGGGTGAGGTGTGGCGCGGCAAGGACGCGCTGCTGCACCGTGAGGTCGCGGTCAAGGTGCTCCTACCTGCGCTGATGGCGGATGCCGAGTTCATCACCCGGTTCCGGACCGAGGCGCGGATGATGGCCGCACTGCGCCACCCCGGCATCGTCCAGGTCTACGACTACGGGGAGAACGCGACGACCGGCGACGACCGGTTCGACTTCCTGGTGATGGAGTTCATCGAGGGCACCCCGCTGGGCAAGCGGGTCCAGCAGGCCGGGCGGCTCGGTGCCGCCGAGACGATGACGATCGTGGGCCAGGTCGCCGACGCTCTGCAGGCCGCCCACGAGGCCGGGATCGTGCACCGCGACGTCAAGCCGAGCAACCTGCTGGTCCGGCCGGGCGGCGCGATCGTGCTCGTCGATTTCGGGGTGGCGCGGTCGGCCGGGATCACCGGCATCACCAGCACCAACGTGGTGATGGGCAGCGCCCATTACATGGCTCCGGAGCAGGCCGAGGGCCGGCCGGTGTCGGCCGCGACGGATGTGTACGCGCTGGGCGCTGTCGCGTTCACCTGCCTGGCCGGCCGCCCGCCGTATGTGGGGGACAATCCCCTCGCGGTGCTGGCCCAGCTGGTGCACGGGCAGCCGCCGGTGCTGCCGGGTGATGTGCCGCAGGCGGCTGCCGCGGTGGTGATGCGGGCGCTCGCCAAGAATCCGGCGCAGCGGTTCCCTAGCGCGGCGACGCTGGCCGAGGCGGCGAAGGAGGCTGCGGAGAACCCGTCGGCTCCAGTTCCGCCTTCCTCTCCCGCTCGGCCTTTCTCGGCTGTTCCGCCTTCCTCTCCTGTTCCGCCGTCGCTTTCCGTTCCGCAGGCGTCTGCGTTTCCCGGGCTGCAGGCTTTCGGGCCGGCATCTGCAGGTTCGGATTCGGATTCGGGTTCGGGTTCAGATTCGGGTTCGGGTTCGGGTTCGGGTTCGGGTTCGGGTTCGGGTTCGGGTTCGGGTTCGGGTTCGGCGGAGGGTCCCGCGGTGGGCGGCCGGCGGCGGACAGCTGCTCTGATAACGGCGGGTGCGGTGGTGGCGGCGCTGGCCGGTGCCGGTGTGGTCTACGCCCTTCAGCCCTCCGGCGACCGGGGGCAGGTCGATCAGCCGGCGGCGGGCGCGCAGGGCTTCCCCGCACCGGAGGACTTGCCGATCAGCGAGCCGGAGCAGTCGGCGACCGGGAAGCCGCAGCAGCCGGGTGCTCCCGCGCGCTCCTCGTCACGGGTGCCGGGACGCAGCCTCGAACCGGCCACGGCGCCGTCTCCGTCGACGGCCGTGACGAGCGGGACCGTGACCCCCGGCCCGAGCGCGACCGCCACGGGACCGGCACCGTCGTCGCCGGCCGCGAGCCAGACGGCGAACAAGTACAAGCCGGTCGACCTGTGCGGCAGCGGCTACAAGGTGATCGACAAGGCGGCGCTGAAGGACAGCGGTGGGGTGCAGGGGCGGGTCTACCTGCTCCACCACGCCGGGACCGGTGGGAACTGCGTGGTCACCCTCAAGACGACTGATGTCGGGACGAAGACTGACATGTCGGCGTACCTGCAGGTGGAGGGCGCGGCGGAGGCGGGCGACAGCGGGTCGTTCGGCTACTACGCCGGGCCGATCCGCGCGGCGGCTGACGCGACATGTGTCCGGTGGGGCGGTTCGGTGGGTGCGGCGGTGTACGAAAGCCCGTACGAGCACTGCGGCTGAGTCACCCGGCGTTCTCCATGCCGCGCAGGTAGGTCTTGTCCGTCAGGATCGTGTCGACCTGGGCGGCGACCGCCTGCGTGGTGGCCTCCACCGACTGCTGGCGGGCCAGGACCGCGTCGATGTTGGCCGGGCTCACGGCCAGCCCGGGTATGTAGATCCAGCCCTCCGGCAGGTCCTTGCCGCTCTTGGCGTGTTCCGCCTGGATCCGGCCGGCCACCGCGCCCTTCACGAAGTGTTCCGGTGAGACCAGCACCAGGTGGCTCTCCTTGACCGCGGCCAGCGACCGGGGATCCAGGTCGAACGCGCCGGCGACCCACTTCCCGCCGATCTCCTTGCGGATCGCGGCCAGGTTCCACCCGTCGGCGTCGCCGGTGCCGAGGAACGCCAGGGCACCCGGGTTTGCCTTGATCAGCGTGCGCCAGGCGGCCTGGTTGGCGGAGGTGTCCTGCTTGGTGTCGAACGGGCCGATCACCGTCACACCGGGCAGCTTCTCCTCGATGCGCTCCCGGATGCCCTTGGCCCGGCGGTCCAGCACCTTGGCGCCCGGGTTGGAGGTGCCGATGACAACGGTCCCGCCGCCGCCGGCTGCGCTGGCCGCTCCGCCGGTTGCGCTGGCCGCTCCGCCGGTTGCGCTGGCCGCTCCGCCGGTTGCGCTGCTGGGCATCTTGGCGAGGGCCAGGTCGGCGAGCATGCGGCCCAGCTCGTAGTTGTCGTTGCCGATGAAGAGCCCGACGTCGGCGGCGGCGAGCGGCGGGTTGTCGACCGCGATGATCGGGATGTCCTCGGCGACGGCGTCCGCGATCGGCCTGGCGAAGATCTCCATGTTCAGCGTGAACACCGAGATGCCGTCGTCGGCGGTCTTCTTCAGGTCCTGGAAGATCTGCAGCTGCCGGGGGCCGTCGACGATGTCCGGGCCGGTCACGGTCGCGTTCACGCCGCCCACCCGGGCCACCCCGGCCTCGAACCCGTGACCCATCTCGACCGCGAAGTTGAGCTTCGAGTTGGCCACCACCAGCGCGATGCCGGGCGTCTCATTATCGCCCGAGCCGGAACACCCGCACACGGTGAGCAGAAGGGCGGCGCCGATGCCGCCGAGCCGATGCCTCATGACAACCCCCGGTTCGGTCCCCAGTATGGGCGGCTGCCCTGGCTCCGGGTGGCGCATTCCTCAACACCGCCCGGCACCGGCCGATCTGATCTCCGGTGGGGAGGCCGTATCACCTTCCGGTGACGGCCCGCAGCGCAGGGAGGCGAGATGCCCGGACGAGCCCCGAGGCGGAAGGTCGCCGCTCGTGGCGCGGTCGTCGGCCTGTCGCTGGGCGTCGTCGCGCTCGCCGGGCTGGCCGTCTTCAGCACCTCCGGCAACGCGGAGACCACCCGGCACGTCCGGCAGGTCGCCGAGCAGAGCGATCAGTGGGCCGAGCTGAACCTCAACGTCAGCATGGGCTCCGATGCGCTCGCCGACTACCAGCGGGGAAGCAGTGCGGCCGGGCGGATCCCGCTGGAGTCCGCGATCGGCTCGGCGAACGGGAACCTGGCCTGGCTCGCCAACTACGGTGACCTTACCGACGTCGAGCAGGCAGCCGAGGCGACGAGCATCTACGCCGGCTACGCCAGGACGATCCGGGACCTCGCCGCCGCCGATGACATCGGCGACCGGGAGAAGGTCGAGGTCCTGGCTCAGCAGGCGTCGCTGGCGACCTCCACGCTGCGCAAGGCGGCGATAAACCAGGTCAGCCGCAAGCGGCTGGACATGGACCGCTACCTGGCGGACGTCGAGCAGCGCAACGAGCGCCTCCTGATGGCCGCCGCGATCATCCTCTGCGTCGACCTGGTGCTGCTGGCCGTCTGCGCGACGGTGCTGCTCGGCTACCAGCGCCGGGTCGAGAGCGAGGCCAGCGAGCACCAGCGCAGGGCCCTGCACGACAGCCTCACCGGCCTGGCGAACCGCACCATGCTCGGCGCGCGGATCGAGGAGGCAATGGCCGACGCCGACCAGCACGAGGAGCCGTTCGGGCTGCTGATCCTGGACCTGAACCGGTTCAAGGAGGTGAACGACACGCTCGGCCACCACGTCGGTGACCTGCTGCTGCAGGAGGTCGCGGCCCGCCTGTCCGCCGCCGTCCGCGACACCGACACGGTCGCCCGGCTGGGCGGGGACGAGTTCGCCGTACTGTTGCCGCAGTCAGCCTCGGCCGATGCCTGCCTGGAGTCGGCCCGCCGCCTGCTGGACCGCGTGCAGGGCCCGGCCGACCTGGCCGGCGCCAGGGTCGACATCAGCGCCAGCATCGGCGCCGCGGTCTACCCCTTCCACGGCACCAACGCGGTCGAACTCTTCCAGCGCGCCGACATCGCCATGTACACCGCCAAACGCTCCCGCTCCGGCGCCGCCATCTACCACGTCGGCATCGAGACCCCCCAGCCGAAGTCCCAGCCTGCCGAGCTCCAGCATCCCGAGCTCCAGCATCCCGAACCCCAGCCCGAGCTCCCCCAGCCGATCCGCGAGCACCGCCACGACCTCAGCGCCCTCGACCAGCCCCACCGGCCGGCGCCGATCACACCTGATCGATCTCGCTGAGCCGGGACAACCAGCTGGCCGTGAGAGGGGTGCTCCGGCCCGAAAAACACCACTGAGCACCAGCCAAGACAACCAGCTGGCCGTGAGAGGGGTGCTCCGGCCCGAAAAGCACCACTGAGCACCAGCCAAGACCGCCAGCTGGGCGTGAGAGGGGTGTCCCGCCCCGAAAAACACCACTGAGCACCAGCCGGACACGGGTCAGCCCGCATTCGAACCGCCGCGGGCCTCCACCCTGAAGGGTGGCTAGATCCAGTCGGTGTGGCGGGGCCAGGCCAGGAGGGTGTCGACCACTTCGGGGGCCTCGTGGGGGGAGACGGCCGCGGTGCCGGTGTAGCGGCCCTTGTGGAACAGCAGGGGGCCGGTGTCGCGGCACTCGCCCAGCGCTGTCACGCGGCCGACGACGATGGAGTGGTCGCCGCCCGGGTGGATGGCCTCGATGCGGCAGTCGGCCCAGGTCAGGGCGCCGGCCAGGATGGGGGCGCCGGAGGGGGCCGCGGTCCACGGGACGCCGGTGAACTTGTCGGCGCCGCGGAGGCCGAAGGAGCGGGAGAGGTCGCGCTGGTCGTCGGCGAGGACGTTGACGCAGAAGTGGCCTCGGGCGCGGACGCGGCGCCAGGTGTCGGAGGTGTCCTGGGGGCAGAAGAGCACCAGCGGCGGGTCCAGCGACAGCGGGGTGAAGGCCTGGCAGGCGAAGCCGGCGGGACCGTCGGCGTCGTGGGTGGTGACGACCGTGACGCCGGTGCAGAAGTGGCCGAACACCCGGCGGAAGCGCCGGGTGTTCACGCCTACCGGAACAGTGGTCAATGTCCGCCGCCGCCGGTGAAGAAGCGGTGGCCCCAGATGCTGTGCGCGGTGGTCTGGCGGGCCACCCAGGTCGGGTCGTCGACGGTGAGGCCGCCGGTGCCGTACTCGATGTCGAAGCCGCTGGGTGTGCGCACGTAGAAGGAGATCATCGCATCGTTGGCGTGCCGGCCGAGCGTGGAGATCATCGGGGCTTTGTGGCGGCCGCAGCGGTCGATGGCGCGGCCGACGTCGTCGATGGTCTCGGTCTCGACCATCAGGTGGATGAGGCCGGTGGGTGCGGGAATGGGTGCGAGGGCGACGCTGTGGTGGCGGGGTCCGCAGCCGAGGAAGCGCATCCAGAGCGGCTTGTCGCTGGGCGGCAGGCCGATGTGCTCGGGGACGAGCCGCATCGAGTCGCGCAGCCGGAAGCCCAGCACCTCGGTGTAGAAGCGCAGGCCGGCGGCGTCGTCGCGGGACGGCAGGACGATGTGGCCCATGCCCTGGTCGCCGGTGACGAACCGGGTGCCGTACGCGCTGAGCGCGGGCCGGGTGTCGAGGGCCGCACCGCAGAAGAACTCGAGGCGGTTGCCGGACGGGTCGTCCACGCTGATCATCTGGGCCACCCGGCGGTCGGCGAGGTCGTCGGCCGGTTTGACCGCGACGCCGGCGCCTTCCAGGGCCTCGCCGAGGCGGGCCAGCGCGGCCGGGTCGGCGACCTCCCAGCCGCTGGCGACCAGCCGGTCCTGCGAGCCGGGCGTGACGACGATGCGGGCCGGCAGGTCGTCCATCCGCAGGTAGGCCGCCTCCGGGGAGGGGCCGCGGCCGAGCGTCATGCCGAGGACCTTGACGCCGAACTCACGCCACGCGTCCACGTCGGTGGATTCCACCCGCAGATAGCCGAGCGATCGGACGAGGTTCATGAGCGATCCCCTTTCACCGGAACCGAAGCGAGAAAATCGATCGCCAGGCGGTTGAACTCGTCGAACTTCTCCAGGTGGGCCCAGTGGCCGCAGCCGCCGAAGACGTGCAGCCGGGCGTTGCGCAGCAGCTTGAGGGCGACGAGCGCACCGTCGAGCGGGTTCACCCGGTCCTCGCGGCCCCAGACCAGCAGGACCTCGTGACGCAGGCGGTGGGCGTCGCGCCAGAGCAGTCCCTCCTCGTACGTCTGCGGGTTGCTGAACGAAGCACCCATCTCGCGCATGGCGCGCAGCGCGGCCGGGTCGCTCGCGGCCCGGAAACGTTCGTCGATGAGCTCGTCGGTGACCAGGCGCGGGTCGAAGACGAGGGTGCGCAGGAACGCGGCGAGCCGCTCCCGGCTGGGTGCGGCGCCGAACGCGCCGAGCCGCTTGACACCCTCGGTCGGGTCGGCGGCGAAGACGTTGAGGCTGAGGCCGCCGGGGCCCATCAGCAGCAGGCGGCGGGCGCGCTTCGGGAAGAGCAGGGCGAAACGTACGGCGGTGCCGCCCCCGAGCGAGTTGCCGACCAGGTCGACCTGTTCGAGACCGAGCTTGTCGAGCAGTTCGGCGAGCGCGGTGGCGGCGTGGGTGAAGTACTGCCCGGTGATCGGGTCGCCCAGGGAGCCGCCGTATCCGGGCTGGTCGACAGCGAGCACGTCGAAGTGGGAGGCGAGCACGGGCACCGTACGCCCGAAGTTGCTCATCGCGGACGCACCGGGACCGCCGCCGTGCAGAAGGACCACCGGTGAGCCGGCGCCCTCCCGGTGAAAGGTCAGCGTCATGATCACACCATCGCGTCGTTGAGCGGCAGGCCGAACTCGCCGCGGCCGAACATGGACAGCGCGCGCTCCGGGTCGTTGATCGCGTGCACCCGGCCGGAGTGTGCGTCGCGCCAGAAGCGCTGGATCGGGGTGCCGACGGCGAGGGCCCGGCCGCCGGAGTTCTCGAAGAGGCGGTCCACCGCGCGGATCGCCAGCTCGGTGCCGCGGACCTGGTCGCGGCGGACCCGCAGGCGCAGCGGCATGGGCAGTTTCTCGCCGGCCGTGGTGAGCTCCATCAGCTCGGTCATGTTGGTCTTCAGCGCCAGCCACGCGGAGTCGACGTCGCTCGCCGCCTCGGCGACCCGGACCTGCGAGTGCGGATCCTCGGCGGCCTTCACGCCGACATAGGAGGCGCGGACCCGCTGCCGGGTGTAGTCGACGTGCGCCTGGTAAGCACCGGTGGCCATCCCGATGATCGGGGTGGTGATCGCGTAGGAGAACAGCGACGCGTACGGAATCTTGAAAAGCGGCCCGGGGTTCTGCTCCTGGCCGGGGCACAGACAGCGGGCCGTGTCGTTGAAGCTCAGCGATCGGTACGCCGGGACGAACGCGTCCTCCACCACGATGTCGTTGCTCCCGGTCCCCCGCAGCCCGACGGTGTTCCAGACGTCCTCGATGGTGTAGTCGGCGATCGGCAGCAGGAACGTCTTGAAGTCGGCGGGTGAGCCGTCCTCGCCGGGCGGGACGATGCCGCCGAGCAGCACCCAGGTGGCGTGGTCGCAGCCGGACGAGAAGCTCCAGCGGCCGCTCACCCGGTAGCCGCCGTCGACTGCGGTGATCCGGCCGGTCGGCGCGTAGGACGAGGAGAGCCGGGTGCTCGCGTCCTCCGCCCAGACGTCCTGTTGTGCCTGGTCGGGGAAGAGCCCGAGCTGCCAGTTGTGCACGCCGATCACCGAGGCGACCCAGCCGGTGGAGCCGCAGGCGGAGGCGATCTCGCGCACTCCGGCCAGGAAGGTGAGCGGGTGCGCCTCGAGACCGCCGAACCGGGTGGGCTGGAGCAGCCGGAAGAAGCCGGTCTCGGCGAGCGATTTCACCGTCTCGGGCGAGAGGGCCCGGCGGTCCTCGGTCTCCTGCGCTCGCTCCCGTAGAACGGGTAACAGGTCGTGCACTCCGGCGAGGACCGCGTCCATGAGATCACTCCTGCGGGTTGGCCTGGATGTCAGACGTTCCCTATACTAGAACACGTTCTACTTACGGACCAGATCCGGAGCGGCTCATGAGCATCGACGGGCAACCACGCACCATCGACACCGGGGCTCCACCGGCCAGGTTCGCCCGAGGCTGGCACTGCCTGGGCCTGGCCGAGCACTTCCGCGACGGCAAACCCCACGCGATCGAGGCCTTCGGCACGAAACTCGTGGTCTTCGCCGACTCCGGCGGAGCACTGCACGTGCTGGACGGTTACTGCCGCCACATGGGCGGCGACCTCACCATGGGCACCGTCAAGGGCGACACCATCGCCTGCCCGTTCCACGACTGGCGGTGGCGCGGCGACGGCCGGTGCGACGCCGTGCCCTACGCGCACCGGGTCCCGATGAGAGCCCGCACCCGCTCCTGGACGACCTGCGAGGAGAACCGCCAGCTCTTCGTCTGGAACGACCCGCAGGGCCGGCCGCCGGCGCCCGAGGTCGCGATCCCCCGCATCGAGGGCGCCTTCTCCGACGAGTGGAGCACCTGGACGTGGGATTCGGTCCGGATCGAGGGCGCCAACTGCCGCGAGGTCATCGACAACGTGGTCGACATGGCGCACTTCTTCTACATCCACTTCGCTTTCCCGACGTTCTTCAAGAACGTCCTGGAGGGCCACGTGGCGGCACAGTTCCTGAACACCCGGCCCCGGCCGGACGTCGAGATCACCGCCAGCCAGTCCGGCGACGCCACGCTGCGGTCCGAGGCGGCGTACTACGGCCCGTCGTACATGATCGACAACCTGTACCACAACTGGCACGGCATCGACGTCGAGTCGATCCTGATCAACTGCCACTACCCGGTCACGCCGAACTCGTTCGTCCTCCAGTGGGGCGTGATCGTCAAGCGGCTGCCCGGCCTGTCCGCCGAGCAGGCGGCCAAGGCGGCGGCCAAGTTCGCCAAGGGCATCGGCGTCGGCTTCCTGCAGGACGTGGAGATCTGGCAGAACAAGACCCGCATCGACAACCCGCTGCTGTGCGCCGAGGACGGCCCGGTCTACCAGCTCCGCCGGTGGTACGAGCAGTTCTACGTCGACACCGAGGACGTCACCGACGACATGACAGCGCGGTACGAGTTCGAGGTCGACACCACCCGGGCCGTCGCGACGTGGGAGGCCGAGGTCGCCGAGAACCAGGCGCGGATGGCCTCGTGAACGAGCGCCGCGAATATCTGGAGGGCGGCCTCGTCGACGTCGGCTGCGAGGTCTGCGGCACGCCGGTCCGCGCCGGGAGGAAGAGCGCGATGCAGACGAGCGTCCAGTGGTCCGGCCGGGCGTGCGAGCGCCTGGCCGAGGCCGCCGGCGACCGGCCGACAGCCCTGGTGCCGACCTGCACCTACCTGCGGGAGAGCCTCGACCGCGCGATCCGTGAGGGCCGCCTGGAGGTGAGCTGATGCCCGACTTCCACCGGATCACCGTCGCCGAGGTGATCACCGAGACGCCGGACGCCTGTTCGCTGATCCTCGACAAGACGTTCGACTACCGCCCCGGGCAGTACCTCACGGTGCGCACTCCCGCCGGGACACGCTGCTACTCGCTGGCCAGCTCGCCGTTCACCGACACCGCGCCCAAGGTCACCGTCAAACGGGTCCGGGACGGCAAGGTGTCCAACTGGATCTGCGACAACGTCCGCGCCGGCGACGTCCTCGAGTTCTCCGAACCGGCCGGCACGTTCACTCCGGGGTCGCTCGACGACGATCTGCTGCTGCTGGCGGGCGGCTCGGGCATCACCCCGATCATGGGGATCATCAAGGCCGTCCGTGCGCGCGGGCAGGGCGATCTTTCTCTTCTGTACGCCAATCGCGATCCCGGTTCGATCATCTTCAAGGACGAGCTGGACGCGCTCCTGCCGGTCACCCACTGGCTCGACGACGAGAGGGGCGTGCCGACCGCTGAGGCTCTGGCAGAGGTGCTCCGGTCGTACCCCCGAGGTCGTGATGTTTTTGTCTGTGGCCCGGAAGCGTTCGTCGCGGTCACCGAGAAGGCGCTGCGGCTGGCCGGCGTGCCCCCGTCGCGGATCAGGGTGGAACGGTTCGAGATCGAGCAGGTGGACAGCCGGGAGGCGATCGCCGAGGTGACGATCGACGGGCAGACGCATGTGCTGCCGTGGGGGCCCGGCATGCGGCTTCTGGACGTGATCATCGAGGCGGGGCTGAACCCGCCCTATTCGTGCCGGCAGGGGCAGTGCGGTGCGTGCGCGGTGCGGATGCTCAGCGGCGACGTGGACCTGGTGAACAACGAGGTGCTCGAGGAGGAGGACTTCGCCGAGGGGTACATCCTGGCCTGCCAGGCGGTCCCGCTCACCGACCGGGTGACGGTCACCTACTACTGAGTTCGCGGGCTATGCCGATCAGCTGGTCCTCCTGGCCGCCGACCAGGCGGCGCTCGCCCGCCCGGACCAGGATCTCGGCGCCGGAGACCTGATAGCGCTCGGCCAGCGACCAGGCATGCAGCAGGAAACTGGAGTAGACGCCGGCGTAACCCATGGTCAGAGCCATCCGGTCGAGCTTGCACTCGTCCGGCATCGCGGGGCGCACCACCTCCTCGGCGGCGTCCACGATCTTGAAGAAGTCGACGCCGGTGGAGATGCCGAGCTTGTCGCAGGCGCCCACGAAGGCCTCGACCGGCGTATTGCCGGCACCGGCACCGAACCGGCGGGTGCTGCCGTCGATCTGCCGGGCGCCCGCGCGGTGGGCCAGGATCGAGTTGGCCACACCCAGGCCCAGGTTCTCGTGGCCGTGGAAGCCGACCTGCGCGTCGCTACCCAGCTCGGCCACCAGGGCCGCCACCCGGTCGGTGACCTGGTCCATGACCAGCGCGCCGGCCGAGTCCACGACGTAGACGCACTGGCAGCCGGCGTCGGCCATGATCCGGGCCTGCTTCGCCAGCGCCTCGGGCGGTGTCGAGTGGGCCATCATCAGGAAGCCGACGGTCTCCAGGCCGAGGTTGCGGGCCAGGCCGAAGTGCTGGGCGGCGATGTCGGCCTCGGTGCAGTGGGTGGCGATCCGGCAGACCGAGGCGCCGTTGCCGGCCGCGGCGCGGATGTCGTCGAAGAGGCCGACGCCGGGCAGCATCAGGAAGGCGATCCTCGCGCGGGTGGCGGTCGCGACGGCCGTCCTGATCAGCTCCTGTTCGGGCGTGTGGCTGAAACCGTAGGTGAACGAGGAACCGCCCAGCCCGTCGCCGTGCGCCACCTCGATGACCGGTACGCCGGCGCCGTCCAGGGCGGCGACGATGCTCGCCACCTCCGGCGCGGTGAACTGGTGGCGTTTCGCGTGGGAGCCGTCCCGCAGCGTCGAATCGGTGATCCTCAGGTCAGGCAAGTCGCTCACCCACCCGGGTCGCCGCCGCGGTCATGATGTCCAGGTTCCCCGCGTACCCCGGCAGGAAGTCGGCCGCCCCCTCGATCTCCAGGAAGATCCCCACGCGGAGGACGTCGCCCACCGGGTCGAACTGGGGTTCGTCGGTCAGCCGGTAACCCGGCACGTACCGCGCGATCTCCCCGGCCATCGACTTCACCGACACCGAGATCGCCTCGGTGTCGGCGGCCCTGTCCACCGCACAGAAGATCGTGTCCCGCATGATCAGCGGTGGCTCGGCCGGATTCAGCACGATGATCGCCTTGCCGCGCCCCGCTCCCCCGATCGTTTCCAGGCCGCGGCTCGTGGTCCGGGTGAACTCGTCGATGTTGGCCCTGGTACCGGGCCCGGCCGACCGCGACGCCACGGACGCGACGATCTCCGCGTAGCTGACCGGCGTCACCCGCGACACGGCGTGAACCATCGGGATGGTGGCCTGTCCGCCGCAGGTGATCAGGTTGAGGTTGGGCGCGTCGCGGTGCTCACCCAGGTTGACCTCCGGGACGACGCAGGGGCCGATGGCTGCCGGGGTGAGGTCGATCGCGCGGATCCCGGCTTCGGCGTACCGCGGCGCGTTGGCCCGGTGCACCGCCGCCGACGTGGCCTCGAAGACCAGATCGGGACGGGTGTCCTGGGCGAGCAGCCAGTCGGCGCCGCCGGTACCGGTGGCCAGTCCGTGCTCCGCGGCGCGGCGCAGGCCGGGGCTGTCCTGATCGATTCCGGCCATCCAGCGCGGTTCGATCACCGGGGAGCGCAGCAGCTTGTACATCAGGTCGGTCCCGATGTTCCCTGATCCGACGATGGCGGCGGTGAGCGTTGCGGTCATGCGGCGGGTTCCTTTCCGAAGGCGAGACGCACCTCGCCGAGACCCGTGAAGACCGCGCGGAACTCGTCTCCCGGGTGTGCGTCGACCGCGCGGGCGCAGGCACCCGGCAGGATGAGATGGCCGGCCCGCAGCCGTACTCCGAAGTCCGCGACAGTGCGCGCCAGCCAGGCCACCGCGGTCACCGGATTGCCCAGCACGGCGTCCGACCGGCCCCGCGCCACCGCTTCAGCTCCGCGATACAGAACGGCGTCGATACCACGCGGATCAAGATCTTTTGGGGGTACGCGGGAAGCGCCCACGACGAACCCCGCCGAAGAAGCGTTGTCGGCGATCGTGTCGGCGAGACTGATCTTCCAGTCGGCGATCCGGCTGTCGATCAACTCGATGGACGGTGCGAACGCCTCGGTGGCCGCCAGCACGTCCTCCTCGGTGCACTCATGCCCCGGCAGATCGGCGCCGAGCAGGAAAGCGACCTCGATCTCCACCCGCGGGTAGCAGTAGCGCCCCGCGTCCGCCGGTACGGTCTCGCTGAGCCGCATATCGGCGAGCAGATGGCCGTAGTCGGGCTCGTCCACCCCCATCATCTGCTGCATGGCCTTCGACGACAGGCCCACCTTGTGCCCGACCACGGTCCCGGCCCGGCGGCGGATGTTGTGCAGCTGGATCTCGTAGGCGTCCGCCGCCCCGAGCTCGGGAAACTCGTCGACCAGCGGGGCGATCGGCGTGCGGTCGCGCTCCGCCGCGAGGAGCCGATCCGCGAGCCTTGCGATGTCATCCCGCGCGATCATGGCCATCTCCCGTCTCGGCCGAGCTTGTGGACTTCGGGCTCACCGCTTCCGGGCCTCGGGCGGCATTCGTGGCGGCACGGGTGGCGGCGTGGGTGCCTGCTCGGCGACCGGAGAAGGCGCAGTCGGCGAGGGAGAGGCCGCTGACGTAGCTGCCGGAGCAGATGCCTACGGCTGTGCGGCCGGCGGCGTACAGGCCGGGGATCGCGCTGCCGTCGGAGCGGGTCACCTCGCCGGTCTCCTCGTCGACGGTCAGGCCGCCGAGGGTCAGCATCGGGGCCGGGAGTCCCCGGGCCCGCACCGAGACGTCGATCAGGGAGAAGGGCGGCCGGTCCAGCGGGCGGAGGAATTCGGCCGGCTTGCCCGTGGGATCTGGCCCCGTTCGATAGGCCGCGACCGTTGCTGCCAGGCCGGCCGGGTCGACGCCGGCCTTCGCGGCGACCGCTTCCAGGGTCGGTGCCGAGACGCGGCCGCCGCTGAGGAGCCACCACGCCTGGAGACGCTGGAACCACAGCGTCTGCGACCGCACCTGGCGCCGGGCCTCGGTCAGGACGGCGGCGTCGGCGAGGAGCCACGCCCGGCCGCCGGGACTGCGCAGGACCGCGTCGCCGATGGCTGCCCCGTACCACGACTCGTCGCAGACCCGGCGCCCGTCCCGGTCGACCAGCACCCCGCCCAGCAGCGCGGACGGTGGCGTGAGGAACCGCCAGAGGGTGACCCGGTCCAGGTGGCGCGTCGCACCGCCGGCCTTGATGCCGAGCCGGATCCCGGAGCCGTCGTCGCCCGGGGTACCCAGGCGCAGCCCGCCCCGGTACAGCGGGGCGTGCTCGCGCATCATCGCCCGGTCGAAGACGAACCCGCCGGCCGCGAGGATCACGCTGCGGGCCTCGAAGCGCACCGGCCTGCCGTAGCGGTGCTCGAGACCCGTGACGGCCCGGTGCAAGGATCGGCCGAGGCCGGGCAGGTAGACGCCGGGCTTGACCGACAGGCGGTGCAGCAGGCGATGGCCGAGGCGCACCCATCCCGGTGCGCCGGTCAGCGTGCGGCACTCCACTCCGGCGACGCGGCCGTCCCCGTCGAGGACGAGGTGGTGCGCGCGGGTCTGCGTGCGGACCTCCGCGCCGCGGGCGCGGGCCGCGACGCGGAGGCGACTGGCGAGCACATGACCGGAGGTGCCGCGGGCGTGCGTGCGATGACCTCGCGGTACGGCCGGACGCTCACTACCTGACTGATAGAGGTAGTGGCGGTCGGTCGGGTACGAGGTCTTGTACGGGCAGAGCCGGGAGTCGAACGGCACTCCGCGCTCGGCAAGCCAGTCCAGCAGCACCGCGCTCTGCTCACAGAACCTGCGCAGGGTTGATGGTGACACGGCATCGCGGACTTCGTGGCGCAGGTAGGCGTACATCTGCATGGGTGTGTCTTTGATGTTGGCCTCGACCTGCCAGCGTGTGCCGCCGCCGGCGTAGACGATGCCGCCGGAGATCGCTGTGGCGCCACCGCCGGTGAAGCGGTCGAGCAGGAGCACGGTGGCCCCGGCCTCGGCGGCCTCGATCGCCGCGCAGGCTCCGGCCGCGCCGAGACCCACCACCACGACGTCATGCACGGCGTCTCCGATTCTGGAACGCGTATCACGTGCCTTCTTCTGCGCGAGCGCCTGATAACTATAACCTGTTCTAGTGACTGTAGAGGGTGATGCTTTCGATACCGGCCGCGGCGCGGCTTTCGACGTCGTGGTGGTGGGCAGCGGCGGGGCGGGGATGACGGCGGCGCTGGCCGCGGCGCATTCCGGGCTGTCCGCGGTGGTGGTCGAGAAGGCGGCGGTCTACGGCGGTTCGACCGCGCGGTCCGGCGGCGGCCTGTGGATTCCCGGCAACGAGGTGCTCGGCGGGGGCGCCGACGACGGCACCTATCTCGCGCACGTCGCCGGGCCGGAGGTGCCGCTCGCCCGGCGGGAGGCATTCCTGAAGTACGGGCCGGAGATGCTGGCGTTCGTCAGGCGCCGGACACCGCTCGACTTCGCGTGGGTGCCGGGCTATCCCGACTATCACCCGGAGGCGCCGGGCGGGCTGGCCGAGGGGCGCAGCATCGAGCCGAAACCGCTCGATACCCGGCTCGTCGGCGAGGACGTGGAGACACTTGCGGCGCCCTATCGCGCGGCGCCGAACGGGATGGCGATCACCGCTGTCGACTACCGGTGGCTGTCACTCGGCGTACGGCATCCTAGGTCGATTCTGGTCGGGATGCGGCTGGGAGCTGGGTCGGCGGTGGATCGGCTGCGCAAACGGCGGCGGCTGACCATGGGGCAGGCGCTGGCGGCGGGCCTGCGGGCCGGGCTGCGGAAAGCCGGCGTGCCGGTGCTGCTGGACACCGCGCTGACCGGGCTGATCGTGGACGATGGGCGGGTCGCCGGGATCCGCTGCGGCGACCGGGAGATCCGGGCTCGGGTCGGGGTGCTGCTGGCCAGCGGCGGGTTCGAGCAGAACGAGCGGATGCGCCGCTCCTACCAGGAGATCGGCATCGAGTGGACGGTCGGGGCGGCCGGGAACACCGGCGAGGGGATCGAGGCCGGTGAGAAGCTCGGGGCGGCCCTGGACCTGATGGACGAGGCCTGGTGGGGGCCGTCGTTGCCGTTGACCGGCGGGCCGTACTTCTGCCTGGCGGAACGGAACCTGCCCGGCAGCCTGATCATCGACGGCACGGGGCGGCGGTTCGTCAACGAGGCGGCGCCGTACGTCGACGCCGTGCACGCCATGCTCGGCCGCGACGGATCGGGGCAGCCGCATCTGCCGGCCTGGCTGGTGACCGATCAGTCCTATCGGGATCGGTACCTGTTCGCGGGCCGGGCGCCCCGGGCACCGCTGCCGCGCCGGTGGTTCGACGCGGGGGTGGCTCACCGTGCGGACAGCCTCTCCTCCCTCGCCGGCCGGATCGGGGTGGACCCGTCCGCGTTGCACGCCACGGTCGAGCGGTTCAACGGGTTCGCCGAGCACGGCCGGGATGACGATTTCGGGCGGGGGGACTCGGCGTACGACAAGTACTACGGTGACCCGCGACAGCGCCCCAACCCTTGCCTCGGCCGGCTCGCTCGGCCGCCGTTCTACGCGTTTTCGCTGGTGCCTGGGGATTTGGGGACCAAGGGCGGGTTGCGGACCGATGAGCATGCGCGGGTGCTGCGGGCTGACGGCTCCGCGATCGCGGGGCTGTGGGCGGCGGGCAACGCCAGCGCTTCCGTGATGGGGCGCGGCTATGCGGGGGCCGGGGCAACTCTGGGGCCGGCGATGACGTTCGGCTACCTGGCCGCCCTCGACATGGCCACTTCCTCCTGATCCCCCGAAGGCACCACTCACCCGCCAGCTGCTGTCCCCAGCCGACTCGGCCGGCTGGCCGTGAGAGGTGCTTTCATGCCCTCGCAGCACCGCTGACAGCCAGCTGACCCGGCCGGCTGGGCGTGAGGGGTGCCCCGGACGGCTTGGAGCACCGCTGACAGCCAGCCGACCCGGCCGGCTGGGCGTGAGGGGTGCCCCGGACGGCTTAGAGCACCGCTGACAGCCAGCCGGAGGCATCAGGGGCCAATCGCGGCAAGGGCCACATCGACAAGCTCATCGGCGTACGCCTCCGTGAGCGGACCGTTCCGGAGCAGCCACCGGTGGTAGATCGGCCCGAAGAGCAGTTCCACAGCGACGTCGAGGTCGACTCCCTCGCGGACCTGACCGGCGGCCCGCCCCGCGCGCAGCCGGTCCCGCACCGCGGCGAGCTGGGGCCGCAGCAGCTGGTCGCGGACCTGCTCGGCGAGCGTGTCGTCGGCGAGCGTCTCGATGGTGATCGCCCTGGTGGTGGCCGACAGCTGGGGGTCGGCGAACTCGGCGACCGTGGCACGCAGGACAAGACGCAGGTCGGCCCGCAGGTCACCGGTGTCGGGCAGGGCGAGGTCGGTGACGGTGGAGTCCACGAGCGCTTCGAGGATCACCGCGCCCTTGCCCCGCCACCAGCGGTAGATCGTCTGCTTGCCGACGCCGGCGCGGGCCGCGATGGCCTCGACGGTCAGGTCCCGGTAGCCGGTCTCGCCGAGTAGTTCCAGTGCGGCGGTGAGGATCGCACGGCGGGAGCGCTCGTTGCGGCGCGGCGTGGTGATGGCGGTCATGACGAGGATCCTACGACGAGACGCAACGTCTCGTCTTGTGCTACCGTCGGCGAGCACGAGACGAGACGTAGCGTCTCGTTACACGAACCGGAGGACCTTCATGCCGCACATCGCCATGGTCAGCATCCCGTTCCACGGGCACGTCAACCCGAGCCTGGAGATCGTGCGCGCCCTGGTGGCACGCGGTCACCGGGTCACCTACGCCAACGGCGCCTCGTTCGCCGACACGATCCGGGACACCGGCGCGGAGCTGAAACCGATCGAGTCGAGCCTGCCCGCGGGCGACGACGACTGGAGCGGGGATCAGATCGACCACCTCACGCTCTTCCTGGACGACGCGATCGCGATGCTCCCGCAGTTGCGCGCCGCGTACGAGGACGACCGCCCGGACCTGTTCCTCTACGACATCGCCGGCGCACCGGCCCGGATCCTGGGTGAGCGGTGGGGCATCCCGGCGATCCAGCTCTCCCCCACGTTCGTCGCCTGGGACGGCTTCGAGCAGGACATGGCTCCGATGATCGAGGCGATGCGAGCCGATCCGCGCGGCGCCGACTACTACCGGCGGTTCACCGAGTGGCTGACCTCCACCGGGTTCCGGATCACCGACGGCCCGTCGTTCCTGGGCCGCCCGGACCGCAGCCTCGCGCTGATCCCCCGGGCACTGCAGCCGAACGCCGACCGCGTGGACCCGGCCGTCTACGACTTCGTCGGCCCGATCCTCGGCGACCGCTCAGCACAGGGCACCTGGACCCGGCCCCAGGCCGGCGAAAAGATCCAGGCCGGAGAAAAGGCCGGAGAGAAGGTCCTGCTCGTCTCGCTGGGCTCCGCCTTCACCAAGCACCCCGACTTCTACCGCCGCTGCATCGCCGCCTTCGGCACGCTGCCCGGCTGGCACACCGTCCTCCAGATCGGCAACCAGGTCGATCCGTCCGAGCTGGGCGACGTGCCGGACACCGTCGAGGTGCACCAGTGGGTTCCGCAGCTCGCGATCCTGGAACAGGCCGACGCCTTCCTCACGCACGCCGGCATGGGCGGCAGCAGTGAGGGGCTCTGGTGCGGCGTGCCGATGATCGCCGCGCCGCAGGCCGCCGACCAGTTCGCCAACGCGGAGCAGCTGGCCGCGCTGGGTGTCGCGCGGGTGATCGACTCGGCGACCGCCACCGCGGACGAGCTGCGCGAGGCGCTGCGGGCGGTCACCACCGAAGCGGTGCAAGGGCGCAGTGCAGAGCTCAAGGCAGAGGTACGCGCACAGGGCGGCACCGACCGGGCAGCCACCCTGATCGAGAAGTCGATCTAGTCGGGTCCACAGGTCTCGTCGGGCTGCTGTTCCCGCTTCGCCTGCTGGAAGGCGCCGCCGCTGTAGGTGTAGCGGTAGGTGTAGACCACCTCGGGGCAGGCGGCGTCGCTCTTCTCGTCGACGCCGTTTGCCTTGATCAGCACGGCACCGTCGGCATACTCGACGCTCGACACGTACGGCTTGTCGGTGCCGACGTCGCCGAGCAGGGTGCCGAGCCGCCGCGGCTCGGTGGAGGCCGACTTGCCGTCGAAGACCTCGACACTCGACGGCCCGTACTCGGTGTCACCCTCGCAGGCGCGGGCGACCACCGCGTCGGGCGTCCCGTCGGCGCTGACATCGGCGAGCGCGACGTCCTGGACCACGACCAGCTGACCACCCTCGCAGGGCTCGACGAGCTTGTCCCACGGCGCCTTCTTGCCGAGCGCCGCGATCGTCGTGACGGAGTCGTCGACGGCGGCCTTGGGCTTGGGGTCAGAGGTGCAGCCGGTGAGCGCGAGCGCCACCAGCGGGACGGAGAGGAGAAGGACGGATCGTTTCGGCAAAGCAGGTTCCCCAGGAATCGGTGGCCGCATCGGGGCACAGCATAGGCCGGACGCACGGCTCCTACCTGCGGTTTCACAGCAGCGGCCGGAAAGATCGCCCGGACCACCCGAAGGATCGCCCGTCAGTCCGGTGCCAGGATCAGACCACTGGTGGGCACGCCGGTACCCGCGGTCACCAGAACCGGCCCATCACCCGGTACCTGGTTGACCGCACTCCCCCGCACCTGCCGGACCGCCTCGGCGATCCCGTTCATCCCGTGGATGTACGCCTCCCCGAGCTGCCCCCCGTGCGGGTTCACCGGCAACCGCCCGCCCAGCTCGATCCCGCCGTCCGCGATCAGGTGCCGAGCCTCCCCCCGCCCGCAGAACCCCAGCTCCTCCAGTTGCATCAGCACGTACGGCGTGAAGTGGTCGTAGATCACCGCCGTTCGCACGTCCGCGGGCCGATATCCGGACTGCTCCCAGAGCTGTCGTGCCACCACCCCCATCTCCGGCAGCGCCGCCACGTCCTCGCGGTAGTAGCTGGTCATCACGAACTGCCCCGCGCCGCTGCCCTGCCCCGCCGCCGCGATCACCGCCGGCGCCCGGGCGAGATCCCGCGCACGTTCGGCGGACGTGACCACGACCGCCACCGCGCCGTCGCTCTCCTGGCAGCAGTCGAGCAGCCGCAGCGGCTCGGCGATCCACCGGGACGCCCGGTGCTCGTCCAGGGTGATCGGCCGCCCGTGGAACCAGGCGTACGGGTTCGTCGCCGCGTGCCGCCGGGCCGCGACGGTGACCCGGCCGAAGTCGTCGGCGGAGGCGCCGTAGTCGTGCAGGTAGCGCTGAGCCACCAGGGCTACCATCGCCGCCGGTGTGGCCAGGCCCATCGGATGGTGCCAGCCGGAGTCGACGTCCGGGGAGACCACCGCCTGCCCGAACCGGCGGCCGGACCGCTCGTTGAGGGCGCGGTAGCAGACCACCACGTCGGCGAGTCCGGCGCTCACGGCGAGAACGGCCTGCTGCACCACGGCACACGCGGCTCCGCCCCCGTACCCGATCCTGCTCAGGAAGCTCAGCTCGCCCATCCCCAGCTCGCGCGCGACGGCGATCTCGGCGTTGGTGTCCATGGTGAACGTGACCAGGCCGGAGACGTCTGCCGGTTGCAGGCCGGCGTCGTCGAGGGCGGCCCGGATCGCCTCGACCGCGAGGCGCAGCTCGCTGCGCCCGGAGTCCTTGGAGAACTCGGTGGCGCCGATCCCGGCGACTGCCGTCGTCCGGCTGATCACGACGACACCCGCGCTGTTCCGCTGACGTGCACTGTTCCCGTGACGTGCACGCCCGAGGCGGTACGGCCGACGACCGCCACCGCACCGTCCGCCATCACCTCGCCGGTGAAGGTCAGCGTGTCGTAGGCGTGGCAGGGCGCGCCCAGCCGGATCGCGATCGCGTGCACGACAGCCTCCGGCCCGGCCCAGTCGGTGACGTAGCGCTGCACCAGCCCGGTGGTGGTGAGGATGTTGACGAAGATGTCCCGGCCGCCGAGCCGCACCGCCGCGTCGCGATCGTGGTGGACGTTCTGGAAGTCGCGGGTGGCCAGCGCGGTGCTGATGATCAGCGTCGGCGTGACCGCCAGCTCCCAGACCGGCAGCACCGGCACGTCGGCACGCCACACCGGCAGGCCGTCCTCGACAGTGAACCGCACCGGGTCACCGATCCGGGCCCGCCGGCCGCGGAACTCACCGACCATCCGCACGCCTTCGGCGAGGTCGACGAGCGCGACCACGAACGGCGCCCGCCGGCCCGGGATCGGCGGATGGTGGTGGACGGTGTAGCTGTGGACGCGCCCGGTGCCGGCCGCCACCACGTACTCCGGCTTCATCGCACCGCAGGCCGGGCAGGCCGGTCCGGGCGGGTGGCGCAGCGCCCCGCACTCGCCGCAGCGCTGAACGCGCAGCTCACCGGCCGTGATCCCGTCCCAGAAGAACGCGGTGTCCGGCGTGATCACGGGAAGCAGCGGACTCTCGGCCGGCCGGGCGGGCCGGGCGGGCGACGGCCCGGGGCGGTAGCGCAGGATGCGGAACCGCATGTCGGCGACCGCCTCCTCGCCGCAGTACCAGGTGCTGGTGGTGGTGACGAACCAGCCCTCACCCAGAGCTGTCCGCTTCGGCCCAGTCACGGACTCGAGGCGGCTGCGGACCGTCACCTCCTCACCCTCGCGCAGACAGCGGTGATAGGTCTGGTCGGAATCGGTCGCGACCACCGCCGTGAACCCCGCCTCGTCAAGGACCTCGGACATCACGTGCAACGGATCCTGGTCATCCGGGGACGGGGCGAGACCCCGCATGGTCCAGACCTGGATCATCGCGGGCGGTGCGATCCGCTCCCGCTCGTACCGCGGATTGGCATCACCCATCGCCTCCAGCCAGCTGCGGATCATCGGCAGGTTGACCGGGTCGCGGCCGGGCCGCGGCGGTGTCTCGCCGATCTGGAGAAGACGCTGGACTGTCTCCGCGATCATGCTGACCTACCTCGGCACTCGGGGCAGGCCGAGGCCCGCGCTGGCGATGATCTCCCGCTGGACCTCGTTCACGCCGCCGCCGAAGGTGAGCACCAGGTTGCGCTTGGCCTGCAGGTCCAGCCACTCACTCAGGGCGGCGGTCTCCGGATCGGCCGGGTCGCCGAAGCGGCCGACGACCTCCTCCAGCTCCTGGCCGAGCCGCAGCAGCCGCTCCGAGGCGAAGACCTTGGTGGCGGAGGCGTCGGCCGGGCCCGGCTCGGCGCCGCCCACCTGGCCGTTGAGCAGCTCGTTCACACGCAGCGCGGCGTGGGTCCGGGCGAGCGCGCGGCGGACCTCCGCGCGTTCCAGAACCCCGTTCTCGTACGCCCAGAGCCGCACCCGATCGAAAAGTGCCCCGAGCCGCCCGGCCGGGCCGAGCATCACGCGCTCGTGATTCAACTGGGCGGTGAGCAGCCGCCAGCCGCCGTTCTCCGCGCCCACCCGCCGGCCGACCGGAACCCGCACGCCGCTGAGATACGTGGCGTTGACGTGGTGCGCCCCGTCGCACGTGATGATCGGCGTCCACGAGTAACCCGGGTCGCTGGTGTCGACGATCAGGATCGACAGCCCGCGGTGCCGGGGCGCGTCCGGATCGGTGCGGCA
This sequence comes from Actinoplanes sp. GCM10030250, assembly GCF_042666575.1. NCBI lineage: Bacteria > Bacillati > Actinomycetota > Actinomycetes > Micromonosporales > Micromonosporaceae > Actinoplanes > Actinoplanes sp. GCM10030250. The sequence continues at coordinate 418,827 of NZ_JBHTDO010000003.1, forward strand.
GGCCAGCCACAGGTAGTCGGCGTCATGCGCCCCCGTGGTGAACGTCTTCTGCCCGTCGACCACGTATTCGTCCCCCCGCCGGACCGCCCGGGTGCGCAGAGCGGCCAGGTCGGTGCCGGCCTCCGGCTCGGTGTAGCCGATCGCGAAGTGCAGCTCACCGGCCAGGATCCGCGGCAGGAAGAAGTCCTTCTGCTCCTGGGTGCCGTGCGCGAGCAGCGTCGGTGCGACGGTCTGCAGCGTGACGGCGGGCAGCGGGACGTCGGCGCGGGCCGCCTCGTTGACGAAGATCTGCTGCTCGGCGGGACCGAGGCCGCCTCCGCCGTACTCCGCGGGGAAGCCGAGACCGAGCCGGCCGTCGCGGCCCAGTCGCGACACCAGGTCGCGGTGGGCGCGTCCGTGCCGTTCGCGCAGGAGCACGGCGCGCTGCTCCGGCGTCAGCAGACCCCTGAGGTACGACCGGAGCTCGTCCCGCAGTTCGCGTTGTTCGTCAGTCAGGTCGAGAAACACGGCGCTCCCCGTTCTCCCGCTTCGTCAGTCAGGTCGAGAGGCACGGCGCTCCTCGTTCTTGCCGCCGGCGACGCGGTCGCCCAGCGCCTCCAGGCAGTGCTCGCTGCCGCCGAGGAACCGGACCAGGTCGCGGAGCAGGGCGGTGTGCCGGTGCAGGGGGTAGTCGGCGACCAGGCCGAGGCCGCCGTGCAGGTGGTGACAGGTGCGCACGGCGGGCAGCGCCTCGGCGGTCAGCCACTGTGCCGCGACAGCGAGGTCGTCGTCGGCGTCCCGGTCCGTGCCGAGCCGCCAGGCGGCGGAGACCGCGGCCAGGTGCAGCGTGCGGCTGGCGATGTACACGTCGGCGATCTGCTGGGCGACGGCCTGGAAGGTGGCGAGCGGACGGCCGAACTGGTGCCGGGTGCGTACGTGCTCGGCGGTCATCGACAGCGCACCGGCCAGGGCGCCGTCGGCGAGGGCGCAGGCGCCGGCGATCGCGTACCGGTGCAGGTCGGCGTGGCAGCGATGGTCGCCCAGGGGTTCGGCCGGCACGTTGTCCAGACGGAGGACACCGTTGTCGAGACTGACACCGGGTGCGGAAGTATCCACGATCATGACGGCTGTGCTCCGGTCGTACACACCGCTCTTCTGTCGTGTCCGCAAGCCCGCGCCGGCCGTCACCAGAATGCGCTGCGCCTCGGTCACGCCGGTCTTGACGCCGGTGATCGTGCCGTCAGGCGCGGTGGTGGTGCGCGGCGACGCCGGCAGTGGGTCGCCCGGCTCGGCGATGGCGGCAGAGAGAACGCGCCCGTCGGTGAGCAGCTCGTCCTGCTGTCTCTGCGAGCCCCAGCGAGCGACCGGGAGCACACCGAGTGCGAGTGCGGACAGGGCCGGAACCGCTGCCGCGCGCCGCCCGACCTCGGTGAGGACGAGAGCGGTCTCCAGGACGCCGAGCCCGGAACCGCCCAGCCGGACCGGCACCGCGAGGGAGAGCAGACCGGCCTGGCCGAGGTCCTTCCAGATCCGCTCCGGGGTGTCCGCGCCGGCGAGCACCTCGGCGGCCAGGCTCATGATCGCCTGCTGCGCGTCGTCCAGCCGGAAATCCATGCCCCCGATTAGAACACGTTTCAGTTTGTGCGTGCCACCGACGGGTGACACGGGAAACCAACGCCTCGTTGCTAGGCTTGATTCGGACTGAGAGGGTAACCATGGCGACAGCGAGAACGAGTACCACCCGGGGCGGTCTCTCCGGTGCGGAATCCGAGCAGGGTTCGGCCGCGCAGCGCGATCGGCGGCGGCGCATCCTCGAGGCGACGCTGGCACTGGCGTCCAAGGGCGGCTATGACGCGGTGCAGATGCGCACCGTCGCGGAGAAGGCCGAGGTCGCCCTCGGCACGCTCTACCGCTACTTCCCCTCGAAGATCCATCTCCTGGTGTCAGCGCTCGCCGTCGAACTGGACGCGATCCAGGACAAGCTGAACCGCAAGCCGATCCCCGGCGACACGCCCTACGAGCGGACCATCCACGTGCTGGGGCTGATGACCCGGTCGCTGCAGCGTGACCCGCTGCTGGCCGAGGCGATGACCAGGGCGTTCATGTTCGCCGACCCGTCCGCCAGCGCCGAGGTCAACTCGGTGGCCCGGCTCATGGAGGAGATGGTCACCCGGGCCATCCACGACGGCGAGCCGACCGCCGACGACCGGGCCAAGGCGCGGGTCATCGGCGACGTCTGGCTGTCGAACCTGGTGGCCTGGGTGACCCGCCGCGCCTCGGCGAACGACGTCGTCAACCATCTGGAGCTGGCGACCCGGTTGCTCCTCCACTAGGCCTCGCCGCTCCCTTGCGCCCGCCCCGGCCCGGCCCGGCCCGGCCCGCTGAGCTTGGGCCCGGCCCTGTGCCCCCGTGGGTCGTGGGCCCTGCCCCGCGGGTCCTGCTATTCCACCAGGCCCTTCAGTTTTTCCAGGGCCTGGGTGGCGGCGGGCTTGGCCTGCTTCTCCAGCATCGCGGCCATCGGGCCGTTCAGGGCCGGGCCGATGAACTCCATGTCGTAGGTGATCTGCGTGCCGGTGCCCGACGGCTCCAGCACGAACCGGTTCTTGGCCTTGACGCCCATCGGGCCGTCGCCGGCCTGCTCGAGCTGCTTCGGCGCGTCCGCGGTGACGACCTTCCAGGCCATCTCGGCGGGCATGCCCATCAGCTTCACCTTCTGCTTGTAGGTGGTGCCCTCGGCGAGGGTGGCCGGCACGTCACCGGTGAAGCCCTGGTGCATGTCGTTCCACTCGGGCGTCCGGGACGGGGTGGTGAGTACCTGCCACACCTGATCCGGGTCGGCTGTGGTGACGGCCGAGACGGTGATCTTCGGCATCGCTTGCCTCCTGCTTCAGTCGGTCGCTGCTTCAGTTGGTCGCTGCTAGATCAAGGCCGGCCACGTGGCCGAAGGTCATGGCGGGACCCAGGGTGGAGCCGGCACCGGCGTAGCTGTGGCCCATGACGGCCGCGCTGGCGTTGCCCGCGGCGTACAGGCCCGGGATGACGGTGCCGTCCGGGCGCAGGACACGGGCCCGCGCGTCGGTGACCAGGCCGCCCTTGGTGCCCAGGTCGCCGGGCACGATCTTGAAGGCGTAGAACGGCGGCAGCCAGATCGGCGCCAGGCACGGGCTGGGGTTGTTGGTGGGATCGGCGAAGTACTCGTCGTAGGTGCTGTCGCCGCGGTGGAAGTCGGGATCCCGGCCGGACCGGGCCTGGGCGTTGGACCTGTCGATCGTGGCGCGCAGGGCAGCCGCCGGCACGCCGATCTTGGCGGCCAGCCCGGCGATGGTCCAGTCCTTGACCAGGGCGCCGCTGGAGTACCAGGCGTCCGGGTAGGGCAGCAGCGGTGCGAGGTCCTTGAACAGGTAGCGGTTGCGGTAGTCCTGGTCGGTGACCATCCAGCAGGGGATGTGCTGCTTGGCATACATGGTGTGCACGACGTCGCTGTAGGGCGCGGCCTCGTTGACGAACCGCTTGCCGGCCTGGTTGACGAAGATCGTGCCGGGCAGGGTCCGCTCGGAGAGGCAGAACCATGGACCCTCCGGCAGCGGGATCATCGGGCCCCACCAGGCGTCGTCCATCAGGCCGAGCGCCGCGCCGGCCCGCTCCCCCGCCTCGATGCCGTCGCCGGTGTTGCTCGACGCGCCGACGGTCCACTCGGTACCGATGGGAGCGGCCTGGTACTGCTTGCGCATCCGCTCGTTGTGCTCGAACCCGCCGCTGCCGACGACCACACCGCGCCGGGCCCGGATCAGCGTCTCCTGACCGTTGCGCCGGGCCACCACGCCCGCCACCCGGCCGTTCTCCACGTGCAGGTCGAGCAGCGGGGTGTCCAGCCAGACCGGCACGTCGGCGGCGAGCAGCCCGGCCCGCAGGCCACCGGCGAGCGCCTGGCCCATCGAGATCGGTTTCTGCCCGGCCGCGGTGAGCTGGAGATAGCGCAGGACGATCTCGGTGGCGGTGGCCAGGCCCTTCGGGTGGCGGGCGATCAGGGAGAGCCACTTGTAGTCGACGTCGTACACCACCGTGCCGGCCGGGGTCGGGACGTAGGAGGGGTTCAGCCTGGCGAACTCGGCGCCGAGGATGTTGGCGTCCAGTGCGCGCGGCTCGATCGACCGGCCGTCCGGCATGCCGCCGGGCAACTCGGGATAGTAGTCCGGATAGCCCTGCATCCAGGAGAACCGCAGCGGCGACCAGCGCAGCAGGAACGAGATGGTGCGGGGGCCGTAGGTCAGGAATGCCTGACGGCGGGCGGCCGGGACCTCCGGGCCGACGACAGCGGCCATGTAGGTGTCGGCCTTGGCGGGGGTGTCGGGCACCCCGGCGGCCAGGAGGACCTCGTTGCCGGGAATCCAGATGCCGGCGCCGGAGCGGGCGGCGGAGCCGCCGTAGACCGGGGCCTTCTCGATCAGGACGGTGCTGAGGCCGTTACGGGCCGTCGTCAGCGCGGCGGCCATGCCCGCGGCACCGGCACCGACAACAACCGCGTCGTACTCAACGGTGACCGCCATGGCATCCCCTCGTCACGCCGCCCCAATAACTAGAACAGGTTATAGCAGTGTGAGAAGATTCACTAGGTGCGAGCGTGCCGGTGGCCCCAGGCTTGGTAGAACCTGATGCTGTTCCTTCGCCCAGGGACGGGAAGGTGCCCGGTGTCAGAGAACGAGAATCAGCCCGCGTCCGCACGGCGGCTCCAGGCGGTGGACGGGTTGTTGCGGCGCCGGGAGGCGATCAGCGACCTGGGCGACGCGCTGCGGCTGCTCGTCGAGTGCGCGACGACCACCGAGGCGCCGACCGACGAGCTGCGCAGGGCCGCCGAGCGCATCCGGCAGGTGGCGGCGCCGCTCGGCGAACGGGTCCGCGGCCGGGAGGTCCCGTCGGCGGCGGACGACCTGCTCGGCGGTGTCCGGATGTACAACCCGGTGACCGGGAGCGGCAGCGCGCTGGCCCCGCCGCTCGAGATCGTCGAGGAGGACGGGACGGCTGTTGGCACCTGCACCCTGGGCATGGCTTTCGAGGGGCCACCGATGTATGCGCACGGGGGCGTCAGCGCCATGCTGCTCGATCAGATGCTGGGGTTCGCGGTGAGCCACTCCGGCAACCCGGGGATGACCGTGCAGCTCGATACGTCGTACCGCAAGCCTGTGCCGTTGTTGACGCCCCTGCGCCTGACCGCGTCCGTTCAGGCGATCGACGGCCGGCGGGTGACGGCCACCGGGTCGATCGCCGCGGCGGAGGAGCCGGGGACAGTCCTGGTCGCGGCGACCGGGGTGTTCATCGCGCTCCGCGCCGAGCAGGCGGAGCGGCTGTTCGGCGCGATGCTCAACAGAACTCGCACCTCCCGCGCCGTCTGACCCACCGCCCCCGCCTCCCGCGCCGTTCGAATCCGCGCCGTTTGAATCCGCGCCGTTTGAATCCGCGCCGTTTGAATCCGCGCCGCTTGAATCCGCGCCGTTTGAATCCGCGCCGCTTGAATCCGCGCCGTCTTGGTCCGTCGCCGCGGTCAGCGGCAGAGGTGCGGGGCCCAGTTGTCGGAGCCGCGGAGGAACGTGGTCGGCGTGTGCTCGGCGGCCTCGGCGGCGGTGAGCTGAGGGCGGTCCTCGGAGGCGATCGCGCCGGGGCCGTAGTTGCGGTACTCGGCGAAGCGGGCCTCGCGCCACGGCCAGGTGCCGAAGTCGGACCAGGCGGTGGCCGGGATGTGCGCGCCGATCGCCGACTCCCTGATGATCGTCTGCCCGATGGCGTTCGGGTCGTTGCTCGGGTGCCAGGGACGGCCGAGGAAGACGGTGCCGGCGGGCGCGTCCGAGGTGAAGCGGCAGCGGGCGAAGAGCAGGCCGTAGGGGTTGGTGATGTCGGTGCTGGGCGCCGTCACGTAACCGGCCGGGGTGCTGCTGCGGTTGAGCGAGTGGATGCGGCAGCGCTCGAAGACGGCTGTGGCGCGGCCGAAGATGAAGTCGACGTCGCCCTCGACGTAGCAGTCGCGGAAGTAGGCGCGGGCGACGACACCGGCGGCCGAGCTGTTCACGTAGAGGGTGTCCTGGTTGCCGAGGAAGCGGACCCGGTCGAAGACGAGTTTGTCGGCGCGGGTCAGCACGGCCACCGCCTGCCGTCCGGTGATCTCCGGGTGCGCGGCCTCGTCGAAGAGGTTCGCGAAGGTCAGGTTGGTGGCGCGCAGCCCGGCGCCGTCGATGGTGACCGACGCGCTGCCGGAGGTGCCCCAGGTGGTGCCGTCCGGTTTGAGGGTGCCGTTGGCGCGGTCGTCGGCGATCACCACGTCCTCCGGGCGGCGGCCGAGGCCGCGCAGCTCGATCAGCGGCTTGTCCTTCGGCACGATCACCTGACCGAGATAGGTGCCGGGCCGTACGCCGATGACGAAGGCCGAGGCGTTGCCGCTCGGCACCGCGTCGATCGCGGCCTGGACCGTGGCGTGGTCGCCGGAACCGTCGGCGGCGACGATCAGGCGGGGTCGCGGGCCGGCCGCGGCGGCCGGGCGGGCGACGAGGCCGGTGGCGGCGACGGCGCTGATGCTGGTGGAGATGTGCAGGAACGTCCGTCTGCGCATGGGTCGACCTCCGGCGCGGCGAGCTGCGGGAAAGGGCTTTCCTGACGCACCGTATTGCAGACATGTGACGCCGTCAATGAATGCTTCCTGCAAACACCGAGTTACAGCTGCCGGGCCGGGCAGCTGGTGCACCTCGTTGAGCAGCGGCCGGGTGTCGAACGGCTTGCGGCCTACAACTGCCGGGCCAGCAGCTGGTGCACCTCGTTGAGCAGCGGCCGGGTGTCGAACGGCTTGCGGCCTACAACTGCCGGGCCAGCAGCTGGTGCACCTCGTTGAGCAGCGTCTGGGTGTCGAACGGCTTGCGGATCAGCGGGGCGTCCGGCGGGAGTTCCTGCCCGCCGGGTGCCGGGCCGCTGGTGTAGCCGGACATGAACAGCACCGGCAGGCCCGGCCGGTCGGCGCGCAGGGCGGCGGCCAGCTGAGTGCCCGACATACCCGGCATGATCACGTCGGTGAGGAGCACGTCGAAGGCGAGCTGATCCTCCCGGCACATCCGCAGGGCCTCGGCCGGGTGCGGGGCGGAGAACACCTGGTAGCCGGACTTGCCGAGCAGGCGGCAGACGATGTCGCGGACGGCGTCCTCGTCCTCGACGACCAGGATCCGGTGGCCCGCACCGGCGAGCACCGGGGCGGTGGGCGCCGCCGGGCTCACTCCGGGCGTTGACGCGGCGCCGGCGGGTAGGCGTACGCGAAGGGTCGTGCCCTTGTCTTGCTCCGACTCCAGGCTGATCGTTCCGCCGGCGTCGGTGACGACGCCGTACGCCGTCGCAAGCCCCAGCCCGGTCCCGCTACCCCGCCCCCTGGTGGTGTAGAACGGCTCGAAAGCCCTGGCCAGCACCTCCGGCGGCATGCCGCAACCGGTGTCCGTGACAGCGAGGCAGACCAGCTCCTCGCCGCCGCCGCCGTGCTCGGCCGTGGTGCAGAGCGTCAGCCGGCCGCCGGTGGGCATCGCGGCCCGGGCGTTGAGGGCCGCGTTCATCACCACCTGCTCCAGCTTGCTGCGGTCCATGACGATCGGCGGCAGGCCCGGGGCGAACACCGTGCTGAGCTCGATGTCCTCACCCAGGGTGCGGGTGAGCAGCCGCTGCATGTCGCCCGCAACGGTGTTGAGGTCGAGCAGCTCCGGCTGCGACGGCTCCGAGCGGCTGAAGATCAGCAGCTGCCGGGTGAGCGCGCCGCCCCGGGCCGCGGCCTGCTTGATCCCGGTCGCGTCAGGCACGCCGGGGTGATCGTCGCCGAGCTCCTCGATGAGCATGTCGGCGTACCCGGAGATCACCGCGAGGATGTTGTTGAAGTCGTGGGCGATACCGCCGGCGAGCTGGCCCAGCGAGTCGAGGCGCTCCGCCTGGCGCAGCTGCTGCTCCAACTCGGAGCGTTCCTTCTCGGCGGCGATCCGCTCGGTGACGTCCCGCATGATGCCCTCGACGGCGACCGCCTCACCGGTCTCGCCGGCAACACTGCTGGCGCGTTGCTCGATCCAGACGGGGTCGCCGCCGCTGCGGCGCATCCGGACGGTCATCGTCCCGGGCTGCGGGCTGCGCCAGGACTGCTCGAAGATCGTACGGTCCTCGGGCTCGACACACCGGAAGATCAACTGGGGGTCGGCGTAGAAGTCGTCGGCGGTGTGGCCGGTGATCGCCTCGACGGCCCGGCTGAGGTATTCCATGGCGGGCGTCGGCGACAGCCGGTACCGGAAGATGATGTCCTGGGCGTGCTCGGCCAGCAGGCGGAACCGTTCCTCGCTGTCGCGCAGGGCCGCCTCGGCACGGCTGCGCTCGGTGATGTCGGTCGAGATGCCGGCCACCGCATAGGCGACACCCGCCTCGTCGATGAGCGGGAACTTGACCGTCAGATAGGTGCGAACACTGTCGCCGAAGGTCGCCGTCTCCTCCATCTGGACCGGCACACCCCCGGCCAGCGCCTGCCGGTCGTTCGTCCGGAACGCGTCGGCCGTCTCCACCGGGAACAGATCATGGTCGGTCAGCCCGACGATGTCCTGGCGCCGCAGCCGGAACAGGCGCTCGTACTCGCGGTTGACCAGCATGTACCGGCCCTCCGCGTCGCGCATGTAGATGACCGCGGACGTGTGGTCGATCAGCGCCATCAGCTGATCGCGGCCCAGCTGCGGCAACGGCCAGGCGTTCGCGTGGAGGCGCCGGTTGCCGGCGCCGGTTCGTGGCTTCACCCCTACCCCGGCTCATTTCTCCGTCGCCCCGGCACGGGCCGGCTCTCGGACAGCGTCGATCAGCCGGTCAGTTCCACGACGACCGGTGTGGCCGCTCCCCGACCGGACCGTACCTCCGCCGCCGGGTCGCCGTCCGCGTTATCCCCTGTTTGCGTGGGCTCCTCCTCCTCCTTCGTTGTCTGCTTGGGCGCCTCGCTCGGCAGGACCAGCCGTAGCGCGGCCAGGCTGTGGTTCTGGCGGGCCCGGGTCAGCCGGTCAAGGAACGTCTCGGTCATACCCGTGGTGCCGGCCCGGTTCGACACGATCTCCCGATCGCCGAGTCCCGCCTCGTCCCGCATCCGCTGCGGCTTGAACAGGAACTTCTTGCTCAGCATCAGGTGCGCGCCGGACACCCGGGCGTGCATGGCGAGCAACCGGTACCAGTCGAGCAGCGCCGGGTGGTGTGCGACCAGCCGGCGCAGGTCGCCGTCGTCGGACAGGCGCAGCTCCTGCTCACTGGAGCCGATCTCGTCCAGCAGCCGCTGCGGCAGGGTGGGACCGTCCATCAGCTCGCTCAGCACGGCACGCTCGTGGTCCAGCATCGCCGGGAAGAGCCGCCTCGCCAGGTGGTCGTAGTGGTCGACGGCGAGGCCGAGAAGGAAGTCGCGCTTGAGCGCCTCCGGATCGAGGGCGCCGCTGGGCGGGATGTCGTCGACCGTCCAGTGCGCGGCGAACTGCCGGAACACGTCCATGAAGTGCTCGGGCGGCATGGCCTGGTCCGGCGGCAGGGCGGCGAAGTCGAGGAACAGCTGCCTCAGCCTCGCCAGGAGAGCGGTCGCCGTGCGTACCCGATGGCGGGCGTCCGCACAGATCAGGCTCGCCCGGTCCCGGGTCAGCGGGCCGAGCAGCTCGTTGACCGCGAGCTCCACCGCCTCGCCCTGCTTGACCAGCAGGAAGAAGCTCTCCTCGCCCCCGCTGCCGGTGTAGCTGCGGATCCGCCCGTCGTCGAAGACGCCGGGTATCTCGGCCACCGTCTCGCCACCCAGCCCGACCCGGACCGTACCGACGTTCCAGCGCACCAGCGACGCGTAGCTGTCCCGGGTGTAGTGCCCGGTCCCGGTGTGCACGGCCAGCGCGGCGAAGTACGCCCGGAACGGTATCTGCGCACCGCCCACGGTGAGCGGGCCGAACGCGAACTCGGGATGCTCCTTGCCGCCCGGAGTGTGCTCCTGGTAGTGGCGGGCGACCGAGGCGCCGACGAAGCCGGTCAGCACCACAAGCTGCTGTGCCTGCACCGGGGTGAGCTGAGCGACGTCCGGCAGACCGCTCAGCACGTGCTCCCGCAGCTCGTCGAGGAGCAGGGCCGGTGGGGCGTTTTCGCGCAGGATCGCCTGGTTGAGTCGGGGCAGTTCGGTAAGCACCCATTCGCCGAGCTGTTCCGGAACCATCCGGTCCATCACCTCCGGGAGTTCTTACCGGTCCCCTTCGGCCGGCGTACCGCTACTGCTGAGAGGCCCGAATCGCGCCCTGCGCACGTTCGGCGGTTCGGTCCGTAAGGCCCCGCGGAGGCTTCGTGGAGGCCGACTCATGACAAACGGCATCTGGGCGGACAGTGACGGCGGTTTATACAGTGGCTGCGGCTGCGCCACCACCGAGGCGCATGAGACAGGGGGTAACCGATGTCCGAGCCGATTTCCCGTCGCGCGCTGTTGCTGGCCTCCGCAGGCGGTGCGGTCGCGCCCGCGTTAGGTGCTGTGAGTTCGTCCTCAGGGTCGCCGGCTGTTGCCGCCGGGTCCCGGCTGCCGGCTGCGGTCCGTAAGCTGGACGAGAAGATCCAGCAGGCGATGGCGGCCTACTACGTTCCCGGCGTCGCCTACGGGCTGCGTTACCGTGGTGTCGACTACGTTCGCGGCTTCGGTGTGACAAGCCTCGACGACCCGCAACCGGTCGACGGCGACACTGTCTTCCGCGTCGCTTCCACCACAAAACCATTCACCGGTACGGCGATCATGCGCCTGGTCGAGCGCGGCCGGCTCGACCTCGACCGGACCGTCCGCAGCTATCTGCCCGACTTCCGGGTCGCCGACCCGGTCGCCTCCGCGCGGGTCACCCTGCGCCAGCTGCTGAACCACACCGCCGGCTGGCTCGGTGACTACTTCCTCGACACCGGCACCGACGAGGGCGCCCTCGCGCGTTACGTGGCGGGGATGTCGGAGTTGCCGCAGCTCACGCCGCCCGGCAAGGTCTACGCGTACAACAACGCGGCCATCTCGCTGGCCGGCCGGGTGATCGAGGTGGTCACCGGCGTGCCGTACGAGCGGGCCATCCGTGACCTGGTCACCGGGCCGCTGGGGCTGAGGCACAGCGCCTACTTCCTCGACGAGCTCCCGGGAGTGCGCTGGGCCGTACCCCATCTTCCGAACGAGGCACAGACCGAGATCGTGCCGGTACCGGAGGCCTGGGCCATGCCCCGCGGCATCAACCCGGCCGGCGGCCTCATCTCCAGCGCCCGCGACCAGCTGCGCTGGGCGCGTTTCCACCTCGGCGACGGCCGCGTGCCGGGCAGCGGCCGGCGGCTGCTCAGCCCGCGCTCGATGCACGCCATGCAGTCGAACCCCGGGCCGGGCGGCACGCTCTTCGTGGAGCTCGACGGGTTCGGCGTCACCTGGATGCTGCGCCCCACCGCCGAGGGCCCGAAGGTGATCCAGCACGGTGGTGACTGGGCGGGACAGCACTCCGGCTTCCTCATGGTTCCGCGCAAGGACTTCGCGCTGACCGTGCTGACCAACTCGGAAACCGGCCCGGTGCTGCTCGACGACCTGTTCGCCGGCGACCGGGCGATCAGCCTCTTCACCGGGCTGCACAACCTGCCGGCGGTGCCGCGCTCGCTCAGCGACCGGGAGCTCGCGCCCTACCTCGGCTTCTACTTCGGCGAGCAGATCGGCTTCGACGGGGTTCACAGCAGTGTCGAGCTGGAGATGGTCGCCGACGCCGGGCAGCTCGTCCTGCGCTATCAGGGCGAGGATTACCTTCGACTGGCCTTCTACCGCAAGGACTACACGCTGGTCTTCGCCCCCGACGGCACGGTCACCAACAACCGCTTCAACTTCGTCCGCGACCCGGACGGCTCGGTCGGCTGGCTCCGATTCGGCGGCCGCCTCTACCGCCGCAACGACAACCCGACCCAGCCGACGGCGTCCCTGCGTTCCCAGGCGCCTTCCGCTCTGCCGATTCCCGCTCTGCCGCGCCCGCTGCTGAGCTGACCCTTCTTCCCGGCACCAGGTCGGCGGGTGGTTCTTCACCCACCCGCCGGCCTGGTCGCGCTTGTCGCCGGTCTTTCGATTCGCCTGGTCCTTCTGTCCGGCCGGGTCCTTCCGGACCGCGCGTCCATCCAGTTCGCGGTTGTCAGGCCGGGGCGTCGTCGGCGCGCAGGCGGCGCTCGATGCGGCGCTGTTCGAGCCGGCGCCACCGGTCGTAGACCTGGGCGGCGGCTTCCTGCGGATCGGTGGCCCGCCCGGCCTGCCACTGCCTCGGCAGGAACGATTCAGCACCCAGCCACAGCAAATCACTCATCGGCACGGTCCCACCATTGAGTCGCATCAGCTCGGCGGCCACCTCCGCGGCATGGTCACTGCGCCGCCAAATCTCGACCGTCGAGTTACCGTGAGCCAACTCGTCGTGGTCCTCCGGGTGCAGTTCCATGGGTACCCTCCGCAGTGGTTCCGCCAACCCGAAATCCCCTGGTCAACGGGCCGAAGCCGTAACCTTGGTGCGCGCACCCGCCGCTGTCAAGGTCACTTCACGAAGATCACGGCCAGACTGCGCACCCACCCGCTCCCCACCGCCCTTCCCCGCACCCCTCACGCCCAGCCGAGCCGACCGGCTGGCGCTCAGCGGTGCCTCACGGGCCGAAACACACCCCTCACGCCCAGCCGAGCGGGCCGGCTGGCGCTCAGCGGTGCCTTGCGGCCTGAAAAGCACCGCTCACGCCCAGCTGGGTGGGTCGGCTGGCGCTCAGGGGGGCCTTGCGGGCTGGAAAGCACCCCTCACGCCCAGCTGAGTGGGGTGGCTGGCGCTCAGGGGGGCCTTGCGGGCTGGAAAACACCTCTCACGCCCAGCTGAGTGGGGTGGCTGGCGCTCAGGGGTGGGGGGACAGGCTAGGGGTGGGGGGTGAAGGCGGCGGTGGCTTGGGCGGGGGTTAGGGAGCGGGAGCGGAAGGTGGTGGTGCCGGAGTTGAGGAGTTCGAGGGCGGCTTCGCGGGCGGCTCCGTAGGCGGCCCAGGCCAGGGCGCCGCCGGTGGAGATGCGGCGGACGCCGAGGTCGGTGAGGGTGGCGACGGTGGGGGCGCCGGATACCGCGAGTACGTTGACCGGGGCCTTGACGGAGGTGACCAGGCGGGCGATGTCGTCGGGGGTGCGCAGGCCGGGTGCGTAGAGGACGTCGGCGCCGGCGTCGTGGTAGGCGGTCAGGCGGGCGATGGTGTCGTCGAGGTCGTTGTGGCCGTACAGGTGGTTCTCGGCGCGGGCGGTGAGCACGATGCCGTGGCGGGCGCAGGCTTCGGCGGCGGCGGCGACCCGTTCGGTGCCGGCGGCGAGGGTTTCGATGGCGTCGGTGGCCGGGTCGTAGTCCTCGATCGAGATGCCGGAGGCGCCGGCCTCGGCGAGCAGTTCCACGGTTTCGCCGATGCCGACGACCGTGTCGGCGAAGAGCCGTTCGGCGTCCACGTTGACCGGGACGCGGACGGCGGCGGTGAGCGCTGCGACGTGCGCGACGAGTTCGTCGCGGGTGACCTGCTGGTCGAGCTTGCCGAGGGCGGCGGCGAGGCCGGACGAGGTGGTGGCGAGCGCGACGAATCCCAGGGACTCGAACAGCCGGGCGGAGCCGACGTCCCAGGGGTTCGGCAGCAGGAAGGTGCCGGACTCGTGCAGGGCGCGGAAGCGGTCGCGGAGCGGGGTCATACGTCCACCCTGGCACATCGCAGGGTCGGCACGCCGAATCCCGCCCACCGGAGATGGGACGCCTGAGGGCCCGTCCGCCCGTACAGTAAAATCCTCCTGCCTGCCGGAAAGCGCTTGCCTGAATTGATGTGCGCTGATTTGATGTCTAGGCATGAGACTGGACCGGAGAGTGTTGCTGCGCGGGGTCATCGGCGGAGCGATCGCAGGGGCGAGCGGAATGGCCACACCGGCGGCGGCGGGCAAGGGCAGGCGGCGCACCGTGTTCGTGGCGGGGGACTCCACGGCGGCGACGTATGCGGCGGCCGAGAGCCCGCGAGCGGGCTGGGGCCAGGCGCTGCCGGTCTTCCTCAAGCCGGATATCGACGTGGTGAACGCCGCCCTCTCCGGCGCGAGCTCGAAGAGCTTCGCGGACCTGGGCCGGCTCGACCAGATCCTGGCGGCGATCCGCCCCGGCGACGTGCTGCTGATCTCTTTCGGGCACAACGACGCCAAGATCGAGGACCCGGCGCGGTACACCGAGCCGTGGACGACGTTCCACGACCACCTGCGCCTCTACGTCGACGGGGCGCGGGCGGCGCACGCCCACCCGATCCTGGTCACTCCGGTGGAGCGGCGGCGGTTCACGGCGGACGGCGTGGCGTATCAGTCGCACGGCGAATACCCGGCCGCTATGCGGGCGCTGGCGGCGGAATCCCGTACGAAATTGGTGGATTTGACGGCCTTGTCTTTTGCCTTGTGGGGAGAGCTGGGGCCGGAGGCAACAAAGGACCACTTCCTCTGGCTGGACGCCGGCGAGTCGGCGAACTACCCGGCCGGGGTCTCGGACAACACCCACTTCCAGGCGCACGGCGCGATCGAGGTGGCCCGGCTGGTGGTGCGGGCCGGTCGCACGATTCCGGGCCGCGACATCGCAGCCCTGCACCGGCAGTCAATTCCGGACAACACGCTGATCTGGCCGCCGACGCGACCGGCCGAAAGCTAGAGGGGATGGCCGACGCGACCGGCCGAAAGCTAGAGGGACGAAGGCTAGGAAACCGGCACCGGCCCGGTGCTCTCCCGGCGCAGGACGCGGATCGGCGGCCCGGGGTGGTCGGCCGCCGGCGCACCGTCCAGCGCCGCCAGGACCGCGCGGGCCAGCGTGAGGCCGTGGTCGTGCACGTCGATGCTGAGGGCGGAGAGCGGCGGCACGGCCAGCTCGCAGAGCGGCGAGTCGTCGTAGACGAGCAGGCTGACCCGCTCCGGTACGGGCACTCCCGCGCGGATCAGCTCCTGCTCGGCGGCGACGGCCATGACGTCGTTGTCGAACACCACGGCGGTCGGCACCGGCTCGGCGGACAGCAGTTCGAGCACACCGCGTACGCCTGCCTCTGCTCCGTAGTCACCCTCCACGATGTGTACGCGCACACCGTGCCGCCCCGCCGCCGTGTGCATGGCTGCCGAGCGCTCCGCGGTGTGCACCAGGTCGGCGGGCCCGCTGACCCGGCCGATCACCCGGTGCCCGAGCGACGCCAGCATCTCGATCGCGGTGGTCATCGCTCCGGCGTCGTCGGTGACCACACGGGGGAACCCGGGTGCCTCGGCCCGGCCGGCGAGCACCGCGGGCAGGCCGAGCTCGGCGAGCTTCGACGGCCGCACGTCATCGTGCACCAGGTTGACCACCACAACGGCCCGGACCGTGTGGTCGCCGGCCCAGCGCCGGTAGGTGGCGAGCTCCGCCTCCAGATCGGGCACCACCAGCAGCAGGACGGTGGCCCCGTGCGGGGCGAGCGCCTCCTCCATACCGCCGATGAGCTCCATGAAGAACGGCTCGACGCCGACCCGGGCGGCGCTCCCGGTGAGCACCAGACCGATCAGGCCGCCGGGTTCGGTCACGTCAGCCGACCTTGGCCGGGATGGTCAGCGAGTTCGCCGAGCGGAGCACCTCGGGTGCGGAGAACTCCTCACCGTCGACGATGGCGCCGGTGGTGACGGTGAACGTGTGGGTCTCCCCCGGCAGCAGGTCGATCAGCATGTCGTCGACGACGGCGTCGGGGGCGACCCGGTCGGCGAGCACGGCGACGTCCCGGGCGAACGATGCGGCGGTCACGGTCACCGAGTATCCGCCCTCCACGGAGACCGTGTGTGCCCGTACCGCGGCGGGGTCGTAGCGCAGGTCGAAGTCCTCGGCGAACAGCCGGGTGGCACGCTGTCCGTCCGCGTCGGCGACAAGCACCTCCCGGTCCGGTTCGAGGGTGGCCAGCAGCTCCGGGTCGAGCGGGAGCAGGGTCACCGAACGGGCCGGGACGTCGAGGCCGGCGTCGGCGGTGGCCAGGTCCGCGCCGTCGAACTTCAGGCGGCGGAGCCGGACCCCGGTACGCCACGGGGTGTCGCTGTCGTTGATCGCGGCGAGCACGGTGGCGCCGTCGCGCTCCTGGAAGGCGAGCGACCGCGGGGCGTAGGCGCGGCGCAGCGCGTACCAGGCGGGCTTGAGCCGCCCGGCGCCGTCGACCACCGACCACGAGGTGACCGGCCAGCAGTCGTTGAGCTGCCACAGGATGCTGCCCATCGTGCGGGGGGCACAACTCCGCAAATGATTGATCGCGTACGACGTCGCGCGCGCCTGATTCAACTGGGTCGCCCAGTGCCAGGCGGCGAAGTCCTCGGGCACCGTCAGGTGATGGGCGACGCCCCGGTCCAGCTTGCCGTTGCCGTCCTCGGCCTTCTGGTGCAGCAGGAACGCGTCCGACTCCTTGTGCAGGTCGTCGGGCGCGATGGTGGCGACGAGCGTCGACCACGCCGGGGGCGCCTGCCAGCCGAACTCCGAGCAGAACCGCGGTACGAAGTTGTCGTGGTAGGTGTAGTCCTCCCGGTTCCACGCCTCCCACTCGTGCCGGGTGCCGTACCGGTCGTCGTTGGGGTGCACGTCCTCGGGGTCGTGGCCGGGGCTGGACGGGCTGCCCGGGTGGTAGGGGCGGGTCGGGTCGAGCTCGGCGAGCAGGGCCGGGAAGTCCTCGTAGTAGTACCGGGCGCCCCAGGTGGCGCCGTTGAGCTGCTCCTTCCAGCGCCAGTCCTCGTGGCCCCAGATGTTCTCGTTGCCGCCGTTCCAGAGGATCAGCGACGGGTGCGGTGCGAGGCGGGTGATGTTCTCCCGCGCCTCGGCGAGGATCTCCGAGCGCATCGGCTCCTCCTCGGCGTACGCGCCGCAGGAGAGCGGGAAGTCCTGCCAGACCAGGACGCCACGTTCGTCGCAGACGTCGTAGAAGTCGCCGGACTCCCAGATGCCGCCGCCCCAGATGCGCAGCAGGTTGGCGTTGGCGGCGACGGCGCGGTCGACGGCCGCCTCGAGACGTTCCCGGGTGATGCGGGTGAGCAGGTGGTCCTCGGGGATCCAGTTGAGCCCGAGGACGAAGATCTCCTGGTCGTTGACGACGAGGGTGAATCTGCTGCCGATCTCGTCGGGGCTCTCGTCGAGGCGGACGTCGCGGAAGCCGACCCGGGTGTGGTGCTCGTCCAGGACCTCGCCCGTTTCATCGGTGACCGTGACGGTGACGGGTACCAGGGGCTGGTCGCCGTAGCCGGCCGGCCACCAGGTGGGCGCGTCGGGGATGTCCAGCTCCACGGTGGTGTGGTCGGTTCCGGCAGGCAGGGCGACCCGGGCGCGGTGCTCCCCGGCCACCACCTCGACGTGCAGGCCGGCGTTGCCGGTGCGTTCCACCGAGACCGGCACCGTGAGGCGGGTGCGGGTGGCCAGCGGCCGGACCGAGGCCAGCCGGGCGACCTTCCAGCGCTCCAGGCGCACGCCCTTCCAGATGCCGGCGGTCTGCAGGTCGGGACCCCAGTCCCAGCCGAACGAGCAGGCCATCTTGCGGATCGCGTTGAACGGGTGCGGGTACGGGCGGGGGCGGCTGCCGGCCTGCCGCTCGAACTCCTCGGCGTGTTCGAGGGCCGAGTCGAAGCGGACGGTGAGCGGGATCGCGCCCTCACGGAGCAGGTGCCGTACGTCGAACCGGTACCCGCGGTGCATGTTGGCGGTGCGGCCCAGCACGACGCCGTCCAGCTCGATCGCGGCGACCGTGTCCAGACCGTCGAAGACCAGGTCGACACGCTCATCGGGCTCGGCCGGAGCGGCTCGCAGAACGGTGTCGTAGCGCCACGCGGACCGGTGGAACCAGGCAAGATCCTTCTCGTTGGTGCCGAGGTAAGGATCCGGGATCAGACCGGCCGCGAGCAGGTCGGTGTGCACGGTACCGGGGACGGTGGCGGGCAACGCGGACGCGGCGATCTCCGGTGGGACCTCGCCGCCGGCGGCCCGGACGGTCCAGCCCACGTGAAGGTCGGTCTTGAGCATGTCGGAGTGCTCCCTGTCATGTCAGAAAAGGGTTGCCGCCGCGCCGGGGCTCCCACATTCTTAAGCTACTGAACGAAGTCCGTCAACGCTGGTGAACCGGAGGGCCGATGCGGCCGAGCAGCGACACCGACAGCGCCGATCTGGTACATCTGAGCGCCGCCGGAGTGAGCCTGGTGCTCGACTGCCGGGGCACCGCACTGCCCTCGATCGTGCACTGGGGAGACGCTCTCGGCGACCTGAGCCAGGAACAGCTCGCGAGCCTGGCACTGGCTGCCGCGCCGCAGCCGATCGGGTTCTCCGCCGACACCCCGGTCCGTGTCTCGATCCTGCCCGAGCAGTCGGCCGGATGGCTCGGGCATCCCGGGCTGGCCGGGCACCGGGAAGGGCGGTCGTGGTCCAGCAAGTTCGAGATGGTTGCGGTTCGGCGGGACGCTTTTACCGTACGCATAACTGCTTTTGATCAGACCGCGGAACTGGCTCTCGACCTCGAGATCGCGTTGCACCCGGCCGGGGTGCTGCGTGCCCGGGCCACGCTGACCAGCACGGCGCCCGGCACCTATTGGCTCGAGCATCTGATGCTGTTCCTGCCGGTACCCGCGGAAACCACCGAACTGCTCGATTTCACCGGGCATCACCTGCGGGAACGGTCACCGCAGCGGACCGCCTTCACACACGGAATGCGGGTACGCGAGAACCGGACCGGGCGCACCGGATACGACTCCGCCTATGTGCTGTGCGCGGGGACCTCGGGATTCGCCAATCGCCAGGGGCGGGTCTGGGGTGTGCACACGGCGTTCTCCGGTGGGGCGCGAACGGTTGCCGAGCGCAATTATCACGGGCATTCGGCACTCGGCGGCGGCGAGTTGCTGCTGCCGGGTGAGGTGGGGCTCGGCGAGGGTGAGTCCTATACGACGCCGTGGCTCTACGGGGTTTTCGGCGGCGAGGGATTGGATGCGGTGTCCGACCGGTTCCACCGTTTCCTGCGGTCGCGGCCCCAGCATCCGGCGACGCCCCGGCCCGTGGTGGTGAACACCTGGGAGGCCGTCTACTTCGACCACGATCTCGGGCGGCTGACCGAATTGGCTCAGGCAGCCGCTGAGGTCGGGGCGGAGCGGTTCGTGCTTGACGACGGGTGGTTCTCCTCGCGGCGTGACGACACGTCGGGGCTCGGGGACTGGGTGGTCTCGCCACAGGTGTGGCCGGACGGGCTCGGGCCGCTGATCAAGGTTGTCCGGGAGCTCGGCATGGAGTTCGGGCTGTGGGTGGAGCCGGAGATGATCAATCCGGACTCGGACGTGGCGCGGGCGCACCCGGACTGGATGATGGCCGCCGGTGATCGGCTGCCGCCGCCGGCCCGGTCGCAGCAGGTGCTCGACCTGGGCAACCCGTCGGCGTTCGCTTATGTGCGGGAGCAGCTCGACGCGCTGCTGACCGAATATGACATCTCGTACCTGAAGTGGGACCACAACCGGGACCTGGTCGACGCCGGTCATCCGGGTAGCGGGCGGGCCGGGGTGCACGATCAGACGCGGGCCGTGTATCGGCTGCTGGACGAGCTGCGGGCGGCCCATCCGGGGGTGGAGATCGAGTCGTGTTCGTCCGGGGGCGGGCGGGTCGACCTGGAGATCCTGGAGCGGACGGACCGGATCTGGGCGTCGGACTGCATCGACGCGCATGAGCGGGTGGCCATCCAGCGGTGGACGTCGCTGCTCGTACCTCTCGAATTGATCGGCTCGCACGTGGGGTCGTCCCGGTCGCACACCACTCACCGTGTGCTGCCGCTCGCCATGCAGGCCGGGGTTGCGATCTTCGGGCACCTGGGCATCGAGGCTGATCTGACGGCCCTTTCGGCTTCTGACCGTGCTGCGCTCGCTTCGTGGGTCGCCCTCTACAAGGAGGTGCGTGGCCTTCTGCACACCGGCACGCTGGTGCATGCGGACGTAGCCGATTCCGCCTACTCGGTCACCGGAGTGGTCGGTGAGAATGATGCCCTTTTTGCTCTCATTACTACTGCTACCAGCGAGGCATATCCGCCCGGAACGGTAGCCCTGCCCGGACTCGACCCCGGACGCGTCTATCACGTCCGGCCCCAACCGCCCGGTGACGTTCCCGACGGTAACGCCGCAGCGTGGGGCGCTGCGTTACCCTGGTGCACGCCGCAGGGCGTCCACCTCACCGGGCGCGTCCTCGGCACCTCCGGGCTGCGGCTTCCGGTGATGTATCCCGATCGCGTCATGCTCGTGCGCGCCACGGCCGTCGACGACCAGGCTGTCAGGGTGGTGGCGAGTTGAGAGAAACGGTCGGTGACGCCGCGCCGGTCGGCCGACCAGGACGCGGACGCCGCCCCGGGGCCCGCGAGAGCATCCTTGACGCCATCCGCGCCTCCGAGCCGTTGAGCCGGGTCGAACTCGCCGCCATGACCGGGTTGACGGAGGCGGCAGTTTCGATGACCGTACGGCGTCTGCTCGAAGAGGGCCTGGTCGTCGAGACCGGCCGGACGCCGACCGGCGGGAAGCCTCGTACGCTGCTGCGCCTGGATCCGGCCGCTCGTATCGCTGTCGGGGTCTACCTCGATCGTGACGTCACGACCTATGTGCTGACCGGTCAGACCGGTGGTGTCATTTCGCGGCTCGCTCGCCCGGTCCCCGCCATCTCCTCCCCCGCCGTTTCATCCCCCACCGTCTCCTCCTCCGCCGTCTCTTCGCCTACCGTCTCTTCCTCCTCCTCCCCCGCCGGCGGCCTTCTTCCGCATCTGACCGCTGACATCGACACTCTTCTGACCGGTTCCGGCGTCGATCCGGCCCGGTGCCTGGGTATCGGCGTGGTCTGGCCCGGCCTGCGCAGCGGTGTCGAGGACGCGCCACCGCACCTGCGCGGCTGGGACGGTGACGAACTCGGCCGTCAGCTCGCAGCCGCCACCGGCCGTCCGGTCCTGGTCGAGAACGACGCCACAGCTGCCGCGATCGGCGAGTACTGGGTTGCCCGCGTCGGTCCCGAGCAGGCGTTCGCCGCTCTCTACATGGGCAGCGGCATCGGCGCCGGCATCGTCGTCGAGGGCCGGGCCATGCGCGGGGGACACGGTGCGGCAGGCGAGTTCGGCCACGTCTGCGTCCAGGTCGACGGCCCCGAATGCTGGTGCGGGAGCCGGGGATGCCTGGAGGTCCTCGCCGGGCCGCGCACCGTGGTCCTCGCCGCACGCGCCAACCCGGCAGCCGCCGCCGAAGCCGGCCTCGACCCCACCACCGCCCGCGGCGTCACCGCCGACTTCGCCGCGATAGCCCGCGCCGCCCGCGCCGGCGCACCCGAATGCCTGGCCCTGCTGTCCGATTCCGCACGCTACGTAGCCGCCGCTGCCGAGTCGGTGGTGAACCTCCTCGACATCGACCTGGTCGTCCTCACCGGCCCCGGATTCGCCGCGGCGTCCTTCGTCTACGGCCCCGCGATCATGCGCCGGGTAGCCGTCGCGGACAACCGCACCTGGCGTCGCTCGGTCACCGTGACAGTCTCGCTGGCCGCGGCGACGGCCTCCGCGACGGGCGCTGCCGCCCTGGTCCTGCAGTCCCATCTGCGCAGCTGACGCTACCCACCCAGCAACACCCGCACCCCGCAACGCTCACGCCCAGCCGGGATCCCGGCTGGCGCCCAGCGGCGCCTCCGGCGCCGAAACACACCCCCCACGCCCAGCCGGCCACCCCGGCTGGCGCCCAGCGACGCCTCCAGCGCCGAAACACACCCCCCCCCGCCCAGCCGGCCACCCCGGCTGGCGCCCAGCGACGCCTCCGGCGCCGAAACACACCCCCCCGCCCAGCCGGCCGCCCCGGCTGGCGCTCAGCGGCGTCTCCGGGATCCGACGGCGGGCGGGTTGGGGTGGTAGGCGCACACGTTGGGGTTGCGTGCGAGCTGGCTGCGCCTCTGACGTGCGTGGACGCGCACGGACGGCTTGCGTGTGCGCCTACTCACTCACGCTGGACGCGAATGTGCGTGCGCACGCATATTTGCGGCACGGGGACGGCAGCACGGGGCGGCGGTGGGACGGGGCGCGCTGGCCGCGCGGGTGCCCGGCGGCGCGGGTGGCGGTGCCGCGCGGGTGGCAGGGCCGCGCGGGTGGCGGGGTGGGGCGGGGGTGTGTGGGCGGGCGAGTGGCGGGTGGTGGGTTCGGGGACTGCGGGGGTGGGGTGGGGAATTTAGGATCGGTGATGTGACGGGGATGGGTGGTAGAGAGCGGCCCAGTGGGCTGGTGATCGGATCGTTGATTGCGATCTCGTTCGGCACGGTGTTTGTGATGGTGAACAGCGGAGGGCTGGCGGAGCCGTGGCCTGTGATCGTTCGGGTGGTGGCGGGACTGGTTGCGGTCGGGTTGGTGGTGGCGCTGTTTCGAACGCCGGCTGAGGTGCGGGGGGCGGTGCCGGCGCGTGGGGGGTTCAAGGATCGGCGGTACTGGCTGGTGGTGCTGGTTGAGGTGGTCGCGCTGTTCGGAGGGTTGGCCCTGATCAACCAGGTGCTGGGGTGGCCGGAGGCTTCGGTGGCGTGGGTGACGCTGGTCGTGGGGGTGCATTTCTTCGGGTTGGCGTGGGCTTGGGGGATGCCGATGTATCACTGGCTGGGTGCGGTGATGACTGCGCTCGGGGTCAGTGGGTTTGTGGTGTTCGCGCTCGGGGGTTCTGAGGCGACGGTGGGGCTGGTCGCTGGGGTGGGGTCGGGCTTCGCGTTGTACGGGGCGGTGGTGGCGGCTCTGCTCGACGTCCGGCGGGCGCGAAGCGAAGTGACTGTCTGAGCTGAGAGAACTGACGGCCGCCCGGGAAAGAGGGCGGGGTCAGCCCTGGGAGCCGCGTAGTTGGCCGAGGCGGCGTTCGGGGTTGGGGGCGGCCTCGGCGAGGGTTTTGGTGTAGTCGTGTTGCGGGTTCAGGATCACCTCGTCGGAGGGGCCGCGTTCGACTATGGCGCCCTTGTACATGACCAGGATCTCGTCGGAGAAGTGGCGGGCGGTGGCCAGGTCGTGGGTGATGTAGAGGACGCCGAGATCTTCCTCGCGCTGCAGGGTGGCCAGGAGGTTCAGCACGCCCAGGCGGATCGAGACGTCCAGCATGGAGACCGGCTCGTCGGCGATCAGGACGCCGGGTTCGGGGGCCAGGGCGCGGGCGATGGCGACGCGCTGGCGCTGGCCGCCGGAGAGTTCGTGGGGGCGGCGCTGAGCTACGGTCTCGGCGGGGGTCAGGCGGACGCGTTCCAGCAGGTGGAGGACGCGGCGGTGGACCTCGGCGTCGGTCATTCCCGGGTGGTGGAGGCGGATCGGGCGTTCCAGGTGGTGGGCGACGCTGTGGAACGGGTTGAGTGAGGCGAACGGGTCCTGGAAGACCATCTGGACGGTCCGGCGATAGGTGGTCAGGCCGCGGCGGGTCACCGGATTGCCGTCGAGCAGGATGTCGCCGGAGGTGGGGCGTTCGAGCTGGAGCAGGAGCTTGGCGATGGTGGATTTGCCGCTGCCGCTCTGGCCGACGAGAGCCACCGTCTTCCCGTGATCCAGTGCGAAGCTCACGTCGTCGACCGCGCGCAGTTTCGCCGTACGCAAGCCGGAGCGCAACCGGTAGTCCTTGACCAGCCCGCGCACTTCCAGCGTGGTCATGAGGCGTCCCCGAACAGAATGGTCATGGTGGTCATGAGGCGTCCTCGAAGGAGTCCAGGGCGAGCAGCCGGTCGTCGAGCGCGCCGCGCACGAACGAGCCGCGGTCGCCGGTGAGGCTGGGGAACGATGCCAGCAACTGGCGGGTGTATTCGTGTTTCGGGGCGGTGTAGAGCGTGAGGGCGTCGTCCAGTTCGACGATCGCGCCGTGGCGCATCACCGCGATCCGGTCGCTGATCTCCAGCAGCAGCGGCAGGTCGTGGGTGATGAAGATGACCGCGAAGCCGAGTTCGTCGCGCAGCCGGGTGATCTCCCGGAGGATCTCGCGCTGCACCACCACGTCGAGCGCGGTGGTCGGCTCATCCATGATCATGATCTGGGGTTCGAGGGCCATCGCCATCGCGATCATCACGCGCTGCCGCATGCCGCCGGACAGCTCATGAGGGTACGAGTTGAGCCGAGCCCGGTCCACGCCGACGCGTTCGAGCAGGTCACCGCACCGGGTGCGGCGCTCGCGGCGGGAGAGTTCGGGCCGGTGGGTGAGATAGATGTCCTCGAACTGATCACGGATGGAGATCACCGGGTTGAGCGAGTTCATCGCACCCTGGAAGACCATCGAGATCTTGTCCCAGCGAGCCGCCCGCAGGTCCTCCGGGCTCAGCTCACCCCAGTCGATGTCGTAACCCTCACGGGAGTGGAACACCGCATGACCGGAGGTGATCAGCGCGGGGGGTTTCAGCAACCTGACGATCCCGTACGCGAGAGTGCTCTTGCCGCACCCGCTCTCCCCCGCGAGACCCAGCACCTCGCCGCGCTTGAGCTCGAAGGAGACGTCGCGCACCGCGTGCACCACCGGGTCGACGAGGTAGTCGACGCTGAACTCGGAGACGGTCAGCACGGGATGGCTCACAGCGTGGACTCCTTGGCCTTGCGCAGCTGCTCGCGTGACATCCGCCAGCCCCGGCGGGCGCCCCGCGTCTGGTTGCGCAGCTTCGGGTTGATGATCTCGTCGATCGAGAAGTTGATCAGGGAGAGGGCGGCGCCGAACAGGGCCAGCATCAGGCCCGGCGGCACGAACCACCACCACGCGCCGAGCCGCAGGGCCAGGCCGTTCTGCGCGTAGTAGAGCATGGTTCCCCAGGTGAACGACCCGCTCGCGCCGAGGCCCAGGTACGACAACCCGGCCTCACCGAGGATCGCGAAGATGACCGCGAAGACCACCTGGGTGGCCAGCAGCGGGATCAGGTTGGGCAGGATCTCGACGAGTAGGATTCGCCAGCGCTTCTCCCCCGCGACCCGGCAGGCGAGCACGTAGTCACGGTTGCGCAGGCTCAGCGTGGTGCCGCGCAGCACCCGGGCGGACCCGGCCCAGCTGGTGATGGCCAGCACCACCGAGACCAGCAGCAGGCTCTTGTCCGGCACGTACGCGGAGATCACGATCACCACGGGCAGACCGGGAATGACCAGCATGATGTTGGTGAACAGCGAGAAGAGCTCGTCCAGCCAGCCGCCGGCGTACGCGCCGACGATGCCGAAGAAGCCGGACAGGATCAGGGTCAGCACGCCGACGACGGCTCCGACGATCAGCGAGCCCCGGGTGGCGTACGCGAGCTGGGCGAGAACGTCCTGCCCCGTCTGGGTGGTGCCGAGCAGGTGCTCGGCGCTCGGCCCGCTCAGGCCGATGTCGCTGACGCGCGAGGGGTCCTGCACGAGCAGCGGGCCGACCAGCCCGAACGTGACGATCAGCCCGCCGATGATCAGGCCGGACGCCAGTTTGGCTGTCATCGGCGGCAGGGTGACCCGGCGGCGAACGACCGGTGCGGTCATCGCAACGACGTCAGCGGTCATGAACGGCTCCTCGTTCGTGGGTCGATGACCGAGTACAGGAGGTCGACCAGGAGGTTCGCGCCCAGTACCGCCAGCGTGATGATCAGGAAGATGCCCTGCATGAGGGCGTAGTCGTTGCCGCCGACGGCCTGCAGCAGTGCCGAGCCGATGCCGGGGTAGGAGAACACCGCCTCGGTGACGATCGAGCCGGCGACCACGAAGCCGAGCGAGATGGCGAACCCGGAGATCGACGGGAGGACGGCGTTGCGTGCCGCGTACCGGCGCATGATCCGGCCGGGGCGCAGCCCTTTCGCCTCCGCGGTGACCATGTAGTCGTCGGAGAGCGTGGAGACCATCATGTTGCGCATGCCGAGCATCCAGCCGCCGACCGACGAGATGATGATGGTCAGCGCCGGCAGGGTGCCGTAGTAGATCACCGAGCCGATGAAGGCGGCGGTCCAGCCGGGGGTGACGTTGTAGACGTCGTACCCGCCGTTGAGCGGGAACAGCGGCCAGACGCTGCCGAACAGGAAGAGCAGGATCAGGGCCAGCCAGAAGTACGGCACCGACTGGAACATCGTGGTGACCGGGATCAGGCTGTCCAGCCAGGAGCCCCGTTTCCAGCCGGCGAGGGTACCGAGACCCACGCCGGCCAGGAACGAGATGATCGTGGACAGCCCGATCAGGCCGATGGTCCAGGGCAGTGTCTGCCCGATGATGTCGCCGACCGAGGCCGGGAAGAACGTCACCGAGACACCCAGGTCTCCACTGGCCAGGCTGGACAGATAGTCCTTGTACTGGTCCCAGAGGGGCTGGCTGGTGCCGGTGCCGAGGAGCGCCTCGATCGATGCCCGGGTCTCCGGGCTGACCGGCCCCTTCTGGCCGAGTTTCGAGATCATGATCTCGACCGGGTCGCCGGGCATGAGCCGCGGGATGAAGAAGTTGACCGTCAGCGCGGCCCACAGGGCGACCAGGTAGAACCCGGCCTTCCGGAGCAGGTACACGGATGCTTCGCCTTACTTCGCCGGCTTGAGGTTGGCCAGGACGATGCCGTTGTCCCACTGTTTCCAGGACGCGGGCAGCGCGTACTTGTTGTCGTTCGTCGGCCAGCCGGTGGCGTTGGCGGTGTTGAACTCGGTGAGCATCGAGTTCAGGTAGATCGGGATGTACGGCAGGTCGTTCACGATCTCCTTCTGGATGATCGCGTACTGGGCCTTCTGCGCCGCCTCGTCGTTGGTCGCCGACGCCGCGTCGATCGCCTTGTCCACCGCCGGGTTGCTGTACCGGGAGTAGTTGCCGCTGGTGCCGGCCGCCTCACCGACCTTGGCGGTGGTCTTGGTGACGTACTTCAGGCTGTAGGTCGCGTACGGGTTCGTCGACGCGCCGAGGCCGATCGAGTCCAGCGAGAGCTGGTACTTGCCCTGCACCTGGTTGTTGTTCCACTCGTTCCAGGCGAGCTGGGTCGGCTTGAGCTCGATGCCGGCCTCCTTGAGCTGCTGCGCCATCGCGTCGTTGAGCGAGATGTAGTCGCTCCAGCCGGTGACCGTCTGGATGGTGAGCGAGAGCTTCTCGCCGCCCTTGGCCCGGATGCCGTCGCTGCCCTTGGCCCAGCCGGCCGCGTCCAGGAGCTGGTTGGCCTTGGCCACGTCCGCGGTGCCGGGGATGGTGGCGTGCGCCGGGTCGGCGATCCACTTCTTGTCACGCTCCGGCGGGAGCATGGTCGGCGACGCGGAGGCGGCGAACCCGCCACCGGCCAGCTTGTTGAGCTGATCGCGGTTGAGCGCGTGGTAGATGGCCTGCCGCACGGCCGGGTCGGTCTGCGGGCCGGTGCAGCCGAGGGCGGCGTTGGCGCAGGTGAAGATCGACGTGGTCATGGCGGGGGTGTTGACGTACGTCAGGTTCTTGTTGCCGGCGATCAGCTGGTCGAGACCGGGCAGGAAGGAGCTCATCCAGTCCACCTGGCCGGCGACCAGCGCGGCGCTCGCGGCGTCGGCGGTGGCCAGCGAGATGTACCGGACGTTCTGGACCTGCGGCTTGTCCGGCTGCCAGTAGCTCGCGTTCTTCTCCATCAGGTAGCTCTGCGCGGTGAACTGCTTCAGCTTGTACGGGCCCGTACCGACCGGGTTCTGGTTGATGGTCTTCGCCGGATCGTCGACCTTGCTCCAGATGTGCTCCGGGATGATCGGAGTGTTGCCGACGATGGCTGCCTCCTCGGTGTACGAGGTGGCGGGGAACGTCAGGACCACGGTCTTGTCGTCGGTGGCCGTGGCCGAGGTCAGCTTGAGACCGGTCGCGTTGATCGACTTGGTACGCCGGATCAGGTCGAATGTGAACGCCACGTCCTTGGCGGTGAACGGCTGGCCGTCGCTCCACTTCACGCCCTCACGGGTGGTGATCGTGAGCTGCTTGCCGTCCGGGCTCCACGAGTGGGCGGTGGCGAGCATCGGCGCCGGCTCCGCCTCGGTGGCGAAGTTGTAGTAGTAGAGCGGCTCGAAGATGAGCCCGTTCGTCGGCTGGAGGAACGTCGGCGAGAACGGGTTCCAGTTCTCCACGATGGTGCCTGTCGCACCGTTGAAGACGGTCACCGTGCTCGCCGCGGTGCCGGACTTGTTGCCGTCGCCGGAGGAGTCGGAACAGCCGGTCAGCGCGAGCGCCACCGCGGCCGTTGCCGCGACGGCCACGCCGGCCCGGCGGCCGCGGCGGGTGAAGAGGTCATACATCAGCGAATCCCTCGTTCGTCAACGCCGCCTCGACGACGGCGGGAGTGGAGCGCGGTCAAGTTCCGGGCCATTATTAAGTCGCTTAAGTTTGGTCTGTCAAGTGCGGGTTTCCGGTCGTCGCTCAGTACGTCACTTCATGAACATGGAGATCTCTCGATGCCGCATGGATCGACGCCGGTCACGGTGAGAGCCCGGGAACCTGGGCACCGGGCGAGCGAGGCGCCGGCCTTCGTACCCGCCCAGCCCTTGACCCCCTTAGTTAAGCCGATTTAGATTCTCTGAACCGGCCCGCTGCGAACCATTGACAATCATGAAAACTTCAGCGCATCGTGGGAGCGCTCCCAATACACCCCGTCCCCCGGGAGCACCCACGACCGTCCGCCACCGCTCCCACGGATCACGGCGGACAGGGAGGAACCCATGAAATCGAAATGGTGGGGCGGCCTCGTGGCCGTACTGACCGCCGCCGTCACGGTGTTCGTCGTGGCCCAGCCCGCCCAGGCCGCCGCAGGTTTCACCGTCTCCGGCACCCGGATCCTGGACGCCAACGGCAACACGTTCGTGATGCGCGGCGTCAACCACGCGCATACCTGGTACCAGGACCGCACCCCGCAGGCTCTCGCCGACATCAAGGCACTCGGCGCCAACACCGTCCGGATCGTGCTCGGCAGCGGGCAGCGCTGGGGCCCGGACAACGCCGCCAACGTGTCGACCGTGATCAGCCAGTGCAAGGCGAACCGGCTGATCTGCGTGCTCGAGGTGCACGACACCACCGGTTACGGCGAGCAGGCCGGCGCGGCCACCCTGGCCCAGGCTGTCGACTACTGGATCTCGGTGAAGAGCGCGCTCGCCGGCCAGGAGAACTTCGTCATCCTCAACATCGGCAACGAGCCCTACGGCAACGGCGCCACCGCCGCCAACTGGGCCGCCGACACCAAGGCCGCGATCACCCGCCTGCGCTCGAACGGCTTCCAGCACCAGATCATGGTGGACGCCCCGAACTGGGGCCAGGACTGGCAGTTCTACATGCGCGACAACGCCGCCTCGGTCTTCGCCGCCGACCCGCAGAAGAACACCGTCTTCTCGATCCACATGTACGGCGTCTTCGACACCGCCGCCGAGATCACTGATTACCTCGGCCGGTTCCAGACGGCGAACCTGCCGATCGTGGTCGGAGAGTTCGGCTTCGACCACTCCGACGGCAACCCCGACGAGGACACCATCCTCGCCACCGCCCAGTCCCGCGGCATCGGCTACCTCGGCTGGTCCTGGTCCGGCAACGGCGGCGGCGTCGAATACCTCGACCTCGTCACCAACTTCAACGCGGCGGCACTGACCACCTGGGGCCAGCGCCTCTTCAACGGCGCCAACGGCATCAAGGCCACGTCGCGGGAGGCCACCGTCTTCGGCGGCACGTCCTCACCGTCTCCGAGCAACCCGTCGTCTCCGTCACCCAGCGTATCCGTGTCACCGTCACCGAGCACGTCGCCCAGTAACCCCACCGGCGGCTGCACCGCGACCTATGCGGTCACCAACTCCTGGCCCGGCGGTTTCCAGGGCACCGTGACGGTCAAGGCGGGCGCCGCGATCAACGGCTGGACCGTCAACTGGACCTGGCCCAACGGCCAGGCGCTGACCAACACCTGGAACGCGACAGTGACCAGTTCGGGCGCCGCTGTGACCGCACGCAACGCGGGCTACAACGGCAAGCTGGCTGCGGGCGGCGAGGCGAGCTTCGGCTTCACCGCCACCGGGGGCACGACCAACAACTCCCCGTCACCGGTAACCTGCGCCGCAAGCTGAGAGTAACTATCGCCGGTGCCGCGGAGGAGCCTCTCCGCGGCACCGGCTCTTTCATGCATTCGTACGACCGGAACAGAGCTCTCGAGAGACCTCCGGCGGGGACCACCCGCAACACCGGGCCGTCGCGCCCCGCCGGGTCATGAGCGGGGTACCGGGCCGCGGCGCCCCGCCGGGTCATGAGCGGGGTACCGGGCCGCGGCGCCCCGCCGGGTCATGGGCGTGGTCCGGCCGTAAATTGGCCTCTGTGACTGTCGAAGAATTTTCCGTCGCCCCCGCCGGCGCCGGGCCCTACGCGCTGACCACCGGACCGGACGGCGCCCTCTGGTTCACGCTGGTGCACAGCGGTGCGATCGGCCGCCTGGTACCGGGCGAGAAGGCGGAGATCCACGAGGTCGGCGCGGACTCGGGCCCCACGATCATCACGACGGGACCGGACGGGGCGCTCTGGTTCACCGAGTACCGCTCGCACCGCGTCGGCCGGATCACCACCAGCGGCGAGGTGAGCAGCTTCCCGCTGCCCACGGCCGGAAGTGCGCCGTTCGGGATCACCGCCGGGCCGGACGGTGCCCTGTGGGTCACGCTGACCGCCACCGACCGGATCGCCCGGGTCACCACCGGCGGAGAGGTCACCGAGTTTCCGATTCCGATCACCGGCGCCTTTCCGTCGGCGATCACGGCCGGTACCGACGGCGGCCTCTGGTTCGCCATGAACCAGGCCAACGCCATCGGCCGGATCAGCACCGGCGGGGCCGTCACCGTGCATCAGCTGCCGACCGAGGGTGCCGCACCGGTCGGCATCACCACGGGTGCCGGCGGTGAGCTGTGGTTCGTCGAGATCGGCGCCGGCCAGATCGGCCGGATCACCCCGGACGGCGTGATCACCGAGTTCCCGCTGCCGGACCGGGCCGCACGGCCGCACGCCATCACCGTCGACGGCGCGGGCACCCCGTGGTTCACCGAGTGGGGCGCCAACCGGATCGGGCGGATCGCCGCCGACGGCACGGTCACCGGCTACGACCTTCCCACGCCGAAATCCGAGCCGCACGGCATCACGCTCGGCCCGGACGGGGCGCTGTGGGCGGCGCTGGAGATCGGAGCCCTGGTCCGCGTCACGGCAGACTGAGACCCAGGCCATACCCGGCTCATCAGCTGATCCACATCTCGGGGTGTCAGGATCTGCCCTGCTCAGCGGGGTAGTCTGCCCTGCTCAGCGGGGGCAATCTGCCCTGCTCAGCGGGGGCAGTCTGCCCCGCTCACGAGGCAGAGAGTCGGGATGTGCGGATGAGATGGGCTATGGCGGCCGTGATGGCCACGATGGCCTTGGGCGCTGCGGCGGGTTGTGTGGCGGCGGAACAGAAGACGACGCCCGGTTCGTCGCAGCCCGCGGATCTCTCGTCGCCTGGCTTCTCGCAGCCCGCGGCTTCCTCGTCGCGGCCCGCGGTCGATGAGGAGCCCGGGGCGGTGCCGTGGGTGGGGACGTGGGCGACGGCGGTTCAGCCGGGCGGGCGGGCTTTCGAGAGGCAGACGCTGCGGCAGATCGTGCACACCAGCATCGGTGGGGGCAGTGCGCGGATCCGGCTCTCCAACGCGTACGGAAGAAATGCCCTGACTTTGACCGGTGTGCACCTGGCCCGGAGCGTGCGGGGTGACGCCGTCGACGCGGCCACCGGGCGGAGTGTGACGTTCGGCGGGGCGGACTCGGTGACGATTCCGGCGGGTGGGATGGCGGTGAGTGACGAGGTCGAGTTCGCGGTGCCGGTGGACGGTGACGTGGCGATCAGCGCGTATCTGCCGGTGGCGACCGGGGTGAGCACGCGGCACACGCTGGCGACACGGCACAACTATGTCGCGGCAGGTGAGCAGAGTTCGGCGGAGAGGCTGAGCGGGGCCGCGCGGATCAGCAGTTACTTCTTCCTGGCGGGGCTTGACGTTCGTAACGAGGACGCGGACGGGGCGGTGGTGACGTTCGGGGCGTCGATCACGGACGGGCTGGGTTCGAGGTTCGGGGCGAACCGGCGGTGGCCGGACCTGCTGTCGGATCGGTTGAGGGCGTCCGGCCGTATCGTCGGGGTGCTCAACAGCGGGATCAGCGGCAACCGGCTCACCGGTGACACACACGGGGAGAGTGCGGCCAAGCGGTTCGACCGGGACGTGCTCCAGCAGCCGGGCGCCCGCTGGGTGATCATCTCGGACGAGGCGCTCAACGACCTCGGCATGGCGGACATGTCTACCCCGGTGCTGGTCGGCGCTCTGGAGGAGCTGATCGAGCGGGGACACGGCGCGGGGCTCACGGTGATCTGCTCGACGCTGACGCCGTTCCGCGGAGCGGGCTACTGGACCCAGCGCGGCGAGGACGGCCGGGCCGCGTTCAACACGTTCGTCCGCTCCGCCGGCAGCGGTTGCGACGCTGTTCTCGATCAGGACGCGGTAACCCGTGATCCGGGCTCCCCCGGCCGGTTCCTCGCCGGCTTCGACTCCGGCGACCACCTGCACCCCGGCGACCGTGGCATGGGGGCGATCGCGGACGCCGTACCCCTGAAGTGGTTTTGATTTGATCTTTAGTCGCGCAGTGGGCGCACAGCTCCCTCGACGCAGCGCAGGACCAGGCGCAGGATCTCGTGGCGGGAGGCGTTGTTCTCGGCGAGGAAGCTCCAGCCGAGATAGAGCTGCGCCCAGATCAGGCTCTGGACCCAGATCGGCGGGAGCTCGGGGTCGATGCTGCCGTCGCTGTGCCCGCGCCGCACCATCGCCAGGAACTCCTCGTCGCAGGCGCCCTGACCGTCGTCGACCGGGATCTGCTCGCGGAAGAGCAGTGACAGCACGTCGCCGAGATCGAAGAACTCCTGGCAGAGCCGGCGGACGGCGGCGGCACCGGTGTCCTCGGCGATCCGCGCCCGGGAGCGGGCCTGGCCGAGCCGTTCGAGCGCCTCGGCGTGCAGGGCGGTGATCAGGTCGCCGCGCTCGGGAAAATAGCGGTGCAGGGTGGTCCGGCCGACGTCGGCAGCCGCCGCCACGTCACCGAGCGGGGCGGCGGGGTTGCGGGCGAGGACCTCGATGGCGGCGTCGAGGATCGCTTGCCGGGTCCGCGCGCGGCTACCGGTGGGGATGGCACTCACCGCGACAGATTAACACTTGCCCAATATGGAACATGAGTGTTCCACTACGGGTATGCCGGATTCCACCAGACTGAGAACCCTGCTCGCCGTCCTCCGCCCGCACCGCCGCACCATGCTCCTCGGGCTCGTCCTCGGGCTGATCGGCAACGCCGCCGGGCTCGCCACCCCCATGGTCACCAAGTGGGTGCTCGACTCCTTCAGCGGCGGCGTCGACCTGGCCCGGCCGATCACCGTCCTCGCCGCGCTGGTCGTCGTCGGAGCCGCGATCACCCTGTGGCAGTGGATCCTGCTCGGCACCCTCGCCGAGCGGATCGTGCTCGACGCGCGGGAGTCCATCATCCGGCGCTACTTCCGGGCCCGGGTCGGCGACCTCCAGGCCCGCGCCACCGGCGAACTGGTCACCCGGGTCACCTCCGACACCGGCCTGCTGCACCAGGCGTCCGGCAGCATCATCGGCCTCATCAACGCCGGGGTCGGGCTGGTCGGCACGCTGATCCTGATGGCGGTGCTCGACCTGACTCTGCTCGGCTGCACCCTCGCCGCGGTGGTCGTGGTCGCCGTGCTGATGGCCACCCTGCTCCCCCGGATCAGCGTCGCGCAGACGGCGGCCCAGGAATCGGTCGGGAGGCTCGGTGCCAACCTCGAGGGTTCGTTGCGGGCCATCCGTACGGTCAAAGCCAGCCGGGCCGAATCCCGCCAAGGTGACCAGATCGTCGGCAACGCGCGCGATGCGGCGGCACACAGCATCCGGGCTGCCAAGACGGCGGCCGCGGTCTGGACCATCTCCTGGACCGGGGTCAACCTGGCGGTGATCCTCATTCTCGCGGTCGGTGCGTGGCGTGCCCATGCCGGGCTGCTTGAGGTGAGCAGCCTTGTCGCGTTTCTGCTGTACGTCTTTCAGTTGATGGGGCCGATCAGCGAGCTCACGCAGAACATGACGGCGCTGCAGGCGGGGATCGCCGCGGCTGGGCGGATCAACGAGCTTTCGTCGATCGCCGTGGAACCGGACAGTGGGGGGTCCTCGGCTTCGGCTTCGGGGCGGGCCTCGGCTTCGGCTTCGGGGCGGGCCTCGGCTTCGGCTTCGGGGCGGGCCTCGGCTTCGGCTTCCTTCGAGTCGGGTGGCGTTGCGGATCTCGGCGGCGGCCTGGTGCTCGCGCTGCGGGACGTGACGGCGCGGTACGGGCCGGAGGCGCCGGAGGCGGTGCGCGGCATCAACCTGGAGATTCCCCGGCGGGGGCACACCGCGATCGTGGGTCCCTCAGGCGCCGGTAAGACCACGGTGTTCTCGCTGCTCCTGCGGTTCCTCGAGCCGGACGGCGGGCGGATCCTGCTGGACGGCAGGCCCTACGCGGAGTGGACTCATCAGGAGGTGCGGGCGCGGCTGGCGTACGTCGAGCAGGAAACGCCGGTGGTGCCCGGAACCATCGCCGACAACTTGCGCTTCACCCACCCGGACGCCACCGACGAGGAGCTGCTCGCGGTGCTGCGCTCGGTTCGCCTGGACGACAAGATCGACGAGCTGCCGGACGGGCTGGGTACGTCACTGAGCTCCACGGACGTGTCGGGAGGTCAGCGGCAGCGGATCGCACTGGCGCGTGCTCTGCTCCGGACACCCGACGTGCTCCTGCTCGACGAGGCTACCGCGCAGGTGGACGGGCTGACCGAGGTCGCGGTGCAGGACTGTATTCGTTCGCGGGCGGCCGTGGGGGCGGTGGTGACCATCGCGCACCGGTTGTCGACGGTGCTTGATGCCGACCGCATCGTCGTGATGGAGGAGGGGGGTATTCGGGCGCAGGGCACTCACGCGGAGCTGTATGCGACCGACGATCTCTATCGCCGCCTTGTCGAAGCTCTCCGTATCGCCGCTGACCAGTCGGCGCCTGCCCCGCACGCCGCGATCTTGTGAGGTTGCGCTCAGGTGGGCGTACGCAAGGCTCCAAGATCGCGGCGGCGGAGGGCTAGATCTTTGCTCCGACGGCGGTGCCGTTCGAGGGGACCAGGTAGTTGGAGGACGGGATCGAGCCGTCGGCGGTGCGCGGGCCGGTGATCGTGGAGGCGCTGGTGCTCTGGAGCGTCCACGTGCCGCCGATGTTCCACGAGTTGCCGGACGCCGTGGACGAACCCAGGGCGACAGCCGTCTTGTTGCCGACGGCCAGGTTCGCCGTCAGCCGGGACGTGGAGCCGCCGTCGACGTCGAAGCCGGTTTTGGCGTTCTGGTAGGCGGTGCTCCGGTTGATCGTGATCGCGCCGGTGTTGCCGTTGTCGGTGAAACCGTGTGCCGCGTTACCCCAGGCCATCGTATTGGTGACGGCGTGTGCGGCGGCCGGGCCGGTTCCGCTGCTGCCGCCGAGTTTGAGGCCGTTGCCGTCGCCGGAGAAGTTGGGGATGCTCCAGCGGTTGTAGCCGTTGCCGTACGCGATGGTGTTCTGGATCGTGATCGGTGAGGTGAACATCCAGGCGTCGAAACCGTCGTCGACGTTGTTCCAGAGGCGGGTGCCGCGGACCACGTTGCCGCTGCCGCCGCCCTCCTTGATCCCGAGGCCGTCGGCGCTCTCGCCGTTCTTGCGCGGGTCCCGGTTGCCGTAGCTGTCGAGGTTGATGATCTGGTTGTTCGCCGAGCTGCCCTGCAACTGGAAGCCGGTCTCGTAGTTGTCGCGGGTGATCAGCCGATCGAACGTGTTGTTGTTGCAGCCGGCGCAGTAGACGCCGTACGGGCCGTGGATGATCTCCAGGCCGGCGAGTCGCCAGTAGGAGGCCTCCATGTGGATCGCGCCGCGCTGGCCGCTGGGGATGGTCGAGCCGACGGCGCCGGGTGTGTAGCCGAGCGCCTCGCCGTCGATGACGACCTTCTCGGTGCCGTAATTGGTCAGCGTGATCGGGCTGCCGGAGGCACCGCTCTTGGTGATCTGGATGTTGGTGGTGAGCGAGTACGTTCCGCCGCGCACGGCGATGGTGCCGCCGGCCGAGATCAGGCTGATCGCCTTCTGGATCGTGGCGAGCGGGGCGGCGAGGGTGCCGGCGTTGCTGTCGTTGCCGCCGGGTGCGACGTAGAGGGTCGTCGCGGCGGCACTGGCGGGCGCTTGCATTACGGCGACGCACAGTAAAGCGGCGCCGGCCATTACGGCGGACAGCATTTTGCGGCGTGCACTCATAAGGGGATTCTCCTTACCGGGCCGGCCGGTGGCGCGGGGGACGGCGCACCGGCCGGGCGACGCGGCGGCGGCTCTGGGGAAGCCGCCGACATGGGGGAATGCGCTTTCCAGCCGAACCTACGGCGACCATCGGGCGATGTCAATCCACTGCAACAATCCTGCAAACGCAAAGCATTGACCATGGCCAATATCAAAATTTATGGTCGGGCTCTGCCCCATGTTTCGGGGATATTACGGCGGACAATTCCCGGAGGTTCCGCATGAGAAGAACCCGATTGATCACCGCTGCTCTGGCGATGTCGGCGTCGGCCCTGATGGTCGGCGTGATGGCGAGCGGCCCGGCCTACGCGGAGACTCTCTTCTCCGACAACTTCGACGACGGCAACGCTGACGGCTGGTCGCGCAACGGCGGTTCCTGGGCGGTGGCCGCCGACGGCTCACCGGCCTATCGGCAGTCGAGCACCAGCTCCAACGCCCGCGCGCTGGCCGGCAACACGGCATGGACCAACTACACCATCCAGGCAAGGGTACGGCCGATCGCGTTCGGCGCTACGGATCGCACCGCCGGGATCGCCGCCCGAGCCCAGTCGACGAGCCAGTACTACGCCCTCGTCCTGACCGGCGGCGGCACGGCTCAGCTCCAGCGGGTCTCCGGCGGCACGGCGGCCTCCCTCGGCACGGCGGCGGTCGGCGGATCCACCGGCACCTCGCGCACCCTCGCGCTGAGCGTCCAGGGCTCGACGCTCACCGGGTACGTGGACGGCCTCCAGGTCCTCCAGTCGACCGACAGCTCCTACGGCTCCGGGCGGATCGGCCTGGTCACCGGCTATGCCAGCGCCTCCTTCGACGACGTGGTCGTGGACACCACAGTGGTGCCGAGCCCCAGCGGCCCGTCGACCCCGCCAAAGACCACTCCTCCCCCGCCGGTCGGCGACTGCCGGGTCACCGGTTCACCCGCCGGCTTCGCCACGGTGAACGCCTGGGGACAGAACGGCACGACCGGTGGCGCCGGTGGACCGGTGGTCGACGTGGACACCGCCGCCGAGCTGCTGTCCGCCATCGCGACCGTCGGTCCGCTCACCATCTGCGTGAACGGGACGATCACCCTGCCCGCCGGGATGTACGACGTGACCAGCAACAAGTCGATCATCGGGGTGGGCTCGACGGCCGGGATCACCGGCGGCGGCTTCAACATCGGCCTGCCGGTCTCCGCGGTGACGACGCCGCCGGCCGACGCGGTGCGCAACGTGATCATCCAGAACCTGACGTTCCGCGGTGCCAGCGACGACTCGATCAACGTGCAGATGTTCTCGCACCACGTGTGGATCGACCACAACGACCTGGCGCAGGGTTACGACGGGCTGATCGACGTGAAGCGCGGGTCCTCCTACGTGACCATCTCGTGGAACCACACCCACCACCACACCAAGAACATGCTGCTCGGTCACGACGACAGCAACGGCGCGCAGGACACCGGGCGGCTGAAGGTGACCTACCACCACAACTGGTTCGACGCGACGCCGCAGCGCAACCCGCGGGTCCGGTTCGGCGAGCCGGTGCACGTCTACAACAACTACTACTTCTACAACACCGACACCGGCGTGGCCTGCCAGAACACCGCCGGATGCCTGGTCGAGGGCAACTACTTCGAGGACGTGGAGGAGCCGGTGACCAACACCTACGCGGGACCGGCGGGACGCTGCGTGGCCCGCAACAACGTGTTCGTCGGTGAGTCCGGTGCGCCGGACTGCAGCGGGACCGTGCAGGAGGCGTCGGCGTACTACTCGTACACCCTCGACGACCCGAACTCGGTCAAGGCGATCGTGACCGCTCAAGCCGGCGCCGGCCGGCTCTGAGAGGGGGTCGCGACATGCATCGCAGAACGTTCCTGGCAGCCGCGGCGGGTGCCGCCGTCGCACCGGCGGTGGCGGGGCTCCCGGCGTCGGCCGCTGCCGCCGGACCGGACGGTTTCGCGACCGTGGCCGGTTATGGACAGTCGACCACGACCGGTGGCGCGGGTGGGCCGACCGTCACGGTGTCCACTCCCGCCGCCTTTCTCGATCACATCGCGCGACCTGGCCCGTACATCATCCAGGTCTCCGGAACGATCAGCCTGCCCACCGGCACCAGCGACGGCATGCACCCGGTCGCCTCGGACAAGACGATCGTCGGACTGGGCTCGACAGCGGCCCTGGTCGGCGGCGGGCTGAACATCGGCCTGCCGGTCGACGACGACGTGACGAGCCCGCCGGCCGGCGCCGTGCACAACGTGATCATCCGCAACCTCCGGTTCTCCGGCGCCTCGGATGACCTGATCAACGTGCAGATGTTCAGCCACCACATCTGGATCGACCACAACGACTTCTCCGACGGCGACGACGGCGCGGTCGACATCAAACGCGGGTCCGACCTGGTCACCGTCTCGTGGAACAGGTTCCACGACCACGACAAGACCCTGCTGCTCGGCCACGACGACGACAACGGCGCGCAGGACGCGGGGCGGCTGCGCGTCACCTATCACCACAACTTCTTCGACGGCTCCGACCAGCGCAACCCGCGGGTGCGGTTCGCCCCGATCGTGCACGTCTACAACAACTACTACCTGGACAACAGCTATGGCGTCGCGTCGACGAACGACTCGGGCCTGTTCGTCGAGGGCAACTACTTCGTCAGCGTGAACAACCCGGGCCGGGTCGAGTTCAGCGGGCCGCTCGGGCGGATGGTGCAGCGCGACAACGTCCTCGTCGACTGCAACCACGCCATCGAGACGCGCGGGACGGTGGCGGATCCGCGCTCGTTCTACCCGTACACCGCGGATCCCGCGGCTTCCGTGCCCACCATCGTGCCGGCCGGAGCCGGCGTCGGGAGAATCTGATGCACGGCTTCCTGTCAGTACTGCTGGCCACGACCGGGATGTTCGTCGCGGCACCGGTGACCGCGGCAGCGGCGACCGTTGCCGACGGCTTCGCGACCGGCACCACCGGTGGGGTGGCCGGTCCGACGGTCACCGTCACCACCTCCGCGGATCTCGCCCGGTACGCGGGGGCGAATACGCCGTACACGATCATGGTTTCTGGTCGGATCTCCGCCGGTGGAATGATCACTGTGGTGGCCAACAAGAGCATTCTCGGTGTCGGCCCGGCCGCCGAGATCGCCGGCGGTGGCCTGCAGCTGGGCACCACCACGCGGCCCGGCAACAACGTGATCATCCGTAACATCAAGTTCACCAACGCGGGTGACGACTCGATCAGCGTCACCAACGGCGCGCACCACGTGTGGATCGACCACAACGAGTTCGGGCCCGGTTACGACGGCTCGCTCGACATCAAGCGCAAGTCCACCCAGGTCACGGTCTCCTGGAACGTCTTCCGCGGCACCGACAAGACAATGCTGCTGGGCCACTCCGACAACTACCGCGACGACATCGGCTACCTGCGGGTCAGCTACCACCACAACTGGTTCGACGGATCCAACCAGCGGCATCCGCGGGTCCGGTTCGGTGAGCCGGTGCACGTCTACAACAACTACTACGACAACGTCGGCGAGTACGGGGTTGCCTCCACCGAGAACGCGGGGGTGGTGGTCGAGGGCAACTACTTCGAGAACGTGGCGCACCCGTGTCACTCGGCGAGCGGATACGCCGAGAGCAACCCGGGACGGCTGGTGCAGCGGGCCAACGTGTTCGTCAACTCCGGTGTGTGTGAGGCGGGCGGCAGCGTGGCCGAGCCGTCCGGCTACTACTCCTACCAGCTTGATCCCGCTTCGTCGGTGCCGTCGCTGGTGACCGCCGGCGCGGGTGTTGGGAGGATCTGATGCACGGGTTCCTGTCAGTTCTACTGGCCGTGAACGGGTTGTTCGTCGCGGCGCCGTCAGCCGTTGCCGACGGCTTCGCGACCGGCACCACCGGTGGAGTGGGTGGCCCCACCGTCGTCGTCGACACCACCGATGAGCTGCTGGAGGCCATCGACACCGTCGGCGCGATGATCATCCAGGTCTCCGGGACCATCGCGATCACCAGCAAGCAGGGCGTGCGCCCGAACAAGACGATCGTCGGCCTCGGCTCCAACGCGACGATCACCGGGGGTGGGTTCGACTTCTACAAGTCGTACAACGTGATCGTGCGGAACCTGACCTTCGTCGACGCCGAGGACGACGCGGTCAACGTCGGACAGCAGTCACACCACATCTGGATCGACCACAACACGTTCGTACGCCCGGTGGACGGCTCGATCGACGTGGTCCGCGGCTCCGACTTCGTGACGATCTCGTGGAACCACTTCGCGGGGACCGACAAGAGCATGCTGATCGGGCACTCCGACGGGGCGTCCTCCACCGACGTCGGGCACCTGCGGGTGAGCATCCA
Source organism: Actinoplanes sp. GCM10030250 (assembly GCF_042666575.1). NCBI lineage: Bacteria > Bacillati > Actinomycetota > Actinomycetes > Micromonosporales > Micromonosporaceae > Actinoplanes > Actinoplanes sp. GCM10030250. The sequence continues at coordinate 459,454 of NZ_JBHTDO010000003.1, forward strand.
CCACAACTGGTTCGACGGGTCCCGGCAGCGGCATCCGCGGGTCCGGTTCGGTGAGCCGGTGCACGTCTACAACAACTGGTTCGACGGCAACGAGCTGTACGGTGTCGCCTCGACGATGAACGCCGGGGTCCTGGTGGAGGGGAACAACTTCTCCGGGGTGCCGTACCCGTGCTTCTCCACCGGCGGGTACGCGGACAGCGGGCCGGGGCGGCTGGTGCAGCGCAACAACGTGTTCAGCGGGTCGGGGCCGTGCCAGGCGGGCGGATCCGTGGCGGAGCCGGGGGCGTATTACTCGTACACGCTCGATCCGCCGGCGAACGTGCCGGCCATCGTCCAGGCAAATGCGGGCGCGGGGCGCCTGTAACGGTTGTTAGGGTGCGCGGATGTCTCCCCCGCGCACCCTCCTTCCACGGTCGGCGCCGGCCGCCTCGCAGATGTCGTCCCGCGCGATCGCCGCGCTGCTGGACCGGCTCGAGGCACAGTCCGCCGAGCTGCACTCGATCATGATCGTGAGCTCCGGTCACGTCGTCGCCGAGGGCTGGTGGGCGCCGTACTCGGCGCAGCGCCCGCACCTTCTCTACTCGCTGACCAAGTCGTTCACCTCGGTCGCCGTGGGGCTGGCGATCGCCGACGGGCTGCTCTCGCTCGACGACCGGGTGGTGGACGTGCTGCCCGAGCACGTTCCGGCCGGCATCTCGGAGCAGGGACGCCGCCTCACCGTCCACCACCTGCTGTCCATGACGGCCGGGCACGCTGAGGACAGCCTCTACCAGGCCTGGCAGCTGGAGCCGGGCGACCTGGTGAAGGGCTTCCTGCGCGTGCCGTTCGCCTTCGCGGAGGGAACTCGGCACACCTACGACAACGCGACCACCTTCGTCCTGGCCCGGACGGTGGAACGGGTCACCGGCCGCGGCCTGCCGGAGCTGCTCGACGAGCGCCTGTTCAAGCCGATGGGTGTCGACCACGCCGAATGGGACCGGGTGGCGAGCGGTGCCGCCTTCGGGTTCCACGGGCTGCACCTGACGACCGAGGCCGTCGCCGCCTTCGGTGAGCTGCTGCTGCGCGGCGGCCGGTGGGGCGATCAGCAGCTTGTCCCGAGCGCATGGGTGGAACTCGCGACCGGACGGCACATCACGACCCTGCCGTCCGAGGACGGGACAGCGGACGAGGACTTCCTTCAGGGGTACGGCTACCAGTTCTGGATGTCGCGGCACGGCTACCACGGGCATGGCGCGTTCGGGCAGCAGTGCGTGGTCGTACCCTCACATGATCTTGTCATTGCCGTGACCAGCGACGCACCGTCGCAGACGGTGTTCGACGCGATATGGGAGTGCCTGCTGCCCGGAACGGATCACGCGGACAGCGCCCAGGACGACGAGATGCTCGCCGATCGGCTGCGCCGGTTGTCGCTTCCGCCGCCGCAGGGCTCGGCCGGCCTTGAACGATCCGCCGAGGCGAAGCTCGACAGCTCGGTACTGCCGGACGGGACCATGGTGGCGGTCGATCCCGTGGACGGTGGATGGCTCGTGCGATTCGGGTCGATTCTCACGGTCGATGCCGGTTACGGCCAGTGGCGGGAGAGCTCACCCCTCGGCCGGCCTGTGGTCGCGGCCGGCGCCTGGCAGGGCACCACGTTCGTCGCGGATCTCTACGTCATCACCACCCCGCACCGGGTTCGGCTGGTGGTCGACGCCGAGGCGGGCACGGCGAGGGCGGCGTGGAGCACCGAGCCGCTGACCGGTCCCGATCTGGTGTTGCACCTACGGTCCCCGCTGATGACGCGGCCGGACGTCGCGTAGCCGGGTGCTCAGTCGCTTAGCCGGGTGCTCAGTCGCTTAGCCGGGTGCTCAGAGGAACTCGGCGATCCGGGCCGGCCACTTCCGGATGTCGGCCACCGTGGCGGAGACATGCAGGCGGGCATCCGGCAGCGTCTCCGCCAGCAATCGCGCACTGGCGACCGGGTGCACCGGGTCGTCCTCCCAGGCCAGGATCAGCGTGGGGTGCGGGATGGCCTTGAGCGCATCGTCGCCGGGAAGGTCGCTGAGAGCCGCGCCGCGCATCACCGAGGGCAGCAGCGGTTCGGGCACGTCCGCGTCGAACACCCAGGTGGGCACGTCCGCGAAGATGGGCGGTTTGAAGTTGCGCATGGCCTGGAGCCAGAGGTTCTTGCCGCGGTGCTCGACGAGCCTCGCCGCGGTTTCATAGGTTCGCGCGGGGGCGACCCGGTCGTCGCGGACGGTCGGGGGGATCATCAGGATCAGGCGGCGGAACCGGTCCGGGCGCTTCGTGGCGGCCCAGAGCAGGCTCGCCGTGCCGAGCGAGGAACCGGCCCAGTCGACCGGCTCGTCCCCGGCGACGCTGTCGGCCACCGCCAGCAGGTCGTCGGCCAGGGCCCGCCACGTGTAGGAGGCCGGGTCGGGTTCGCCGGTGGAGGATCCGTGGCCGCGCTGGTCGTACCTCACGATCCGCCGGGTGCGGGCGAGCAGCGACCAGTCGAGGACCCCGATGGAGTCCTCGACGGCCGGGGTGAAGTAGACGCCGTGCGAGTACCCGAGGAGCGGGCCGGCGCTGGCTTTGGCTTTGTCGCCGGCGCTGGCTTT
>NZ_JBHTDO010000003.1:462152-466797 GCF_042666575.1 Actinoplanes sp. GCM10030250
TGTCGCGGGCGCTGGCTTTGTCGCGGGCGCTGGCTTTGTCGCGGGCGCTGGCTTTGTCGCGGGCGCTGGCTTTGTCGCGGGCGCTGGCTTTGTCGCCGGCGCCGTCGCCGATCTCGGAACAGTGCAGGGTGGCGCCGGGTCGTTCGAGATGCACGACCCGACGCTAACCCGTCAGGACAGGCGCATCTTCAACTGGGAGGCACCGGGCTGAACGCCGACCACGGTCCCTGTGGTGTAGCGCAGGGTGTGATCACGATCGGTCGAGATCAGCACGAGGCCGATCCGGTGCCCGGCCGCGAACACGTGGTCGGTCGACTGCAGATTCCACCGGAACGTGTACGCCTTGCCGCTCTGGATCGGTGTCGTCCGCGCCGGCGAGAACCGGTTACGGACGTCGATCCAGCCGCGGGTGACGATCTCGAACGGCGTGGAGGCCGTCACGTACTCCCGGCGGGCGAAGCAGCCCGGGTCACCCTCGATGCCGGGGCCGACGCAATCCTGCACCGGCAGCGTCCTGGTCCCGGCGAACCGGTCGGCGGTGCCGTAGTCGACCAGGAGCGCCGTCAGGTACGGCGAGTCACCGGCCAGGTCAGCACGAACCGTGACCTCGGGCGTCCCGGAGAGCCGGGTCTCCTCGGCCAGCGGCTTCGTCAGGTAGGCCAGCCGGTTGGGGTCGGCGACCGTCTCGTTCGCCGCCAGCTCCTCGGCGGTGCGTGCGGTGTTGTCGGTGAACGTCTGCCTGGTGAAGCCGGGGCGGGCGCCGAGCGTGCCGTCACCGAGCCGCAGCGTCGTCGGCCGCGCTTCCGGGATCGGCCAGTTGCGCGAGGTCTGCCACTGGTTCGGCGCCACCTCGACGTCGGCGACCGGGTCCTTCATGATCCCGGTGTCGATCTTGTAGAGCCAGAAGTCGAACCACCGGTTCAGCGTCGCCAGCCACTGGTCACGCCGGATGTTGAACGGGTCGGTGTGCGCGGCCTGGTGCAGCCAGATCTTGCGCGGCACGTGGTTCCTGGCCAGCGCGTCCCACCACTGGCCGGCCTGCTGCGTGCGCACGTTGAAGTCGTGCAGCCCGTGCACCAGGAAGACGCTGGCCCGCACCTTGTCCGCGTCGCGCAGGTAGTCACGCTCGGCCCAGAAACGGCTGTAGTCACCGGTCTCCCGGTCCTGGTCACGCTCGATCGCCGCCATCACGTCCGCGCACACCTCGGGGTTCTCCCGGGTGAGCACGGCCTTGGCCAGCACGTCGAGGTCCTCGCCCTGGAAGCCGCCGGGCGCCACCACCCCGCCGTTGGCGCGGTAGTAGTCGTACCAGCTGGAGATCGCCGCGATCGGCACGATGGTCTCCAGGCCGCGGACGCCGGTCGCGGCGACCGCGTTCGGCAGGGTGCCGTTGTAGGACACGCCGATCATGCCGGTCCGCCCGGTGGACCAGGCGGCCTTGACCGGCTCGCCCGACTCGTCGAACGCCTTCGCCCGGCCGTTGAGCCAGTCGACGACGGCCTTCATGCCGAGCGTCTCGTTGCGCCCGCCCGAGGTGGGGCAGCCCTCCGAGCCGCCGGAGCCGAGGCTGTCGGCGAAGGCCACCGCGTAACCGCGGGGAACGAAGTAGTTGTCCAGGTAACCGGCGAAGGTGATGGTCTCCGCGCGGTTGGCGCTCGTCGCGGCGCGCAGCGAGCTGGAACCGTCACGGTCGATGTCGTCGTGGTTGGGAACGTCGTTGAGCCCGGCGTAGTAGGGGCTCGCCTGGAAGATGACCGGGACCTTCTTGTCGGTCGAAGGCCTGATGATGCGCACGGCAACCCGGTCGGGTGCGCCGTCGGCATCACTGTCGACCGACGACTGCACCCACACCCGCTCACGGATGGCGGAGGCGTAGTCGTGGATCGGCTGTGTGCCCGGCGAACCGGCCGGTGCGGCGGTGGCCACCACCGCCCCGGTGAGGGCGACTAGCACAGAGAGCGAAGCGGCAAGCATCGGGACACACTATCGCCGGACGTCGATCGTTTGGGGGCACCGGCCGATCATCCGGTGCATCGACGGTCCCCATCGTCTAGGTTCAGCGGTGTTCCGAAGTGGACAGGGGGATTTTCGTACATGAGAAAGCCATCCCGGCTGCGCCTGCTCGCAGCCGCCGCCACCGCCACGGTGCTGGTGCTCTCCTCGGCGAGCGCCGCGAGCGCCGGTGGGCACCACGGCGACCGTTGCTCCAAGCAGGCCAACGACACCTACGAAGAGCTGCTCAAGTGCGTCACGCTCGACGGCGTGCTGGACCACCTCAAGGCGTTCCAGCGGATCGCCGACCGCAACGACGACGAGTTCTACCCGGGCTCGCGCGCCGCCGGCACCGAGGGCTATGCGAAGAGCGTCCGCTATGTCTCCGGACTGCTGCGCAAGGCCGGATACCGGGTCACCCTCGACGAGTTCGAGTTCAACTTCGTCTTCCCGGCACTGCTCCAGCAGCTCACGCCGACCGCCGCGTCCTACCCGACCGGCGCCTTCACCAACAGCCCCGCGGGTGACGTGACCGGCCCGGTCATCCCGGTCGACGTGAACCTGACCGGCGACCGCGCCACGACCAGCGGCTGCGAGGCCGCGGACTTCGCCGGCCTGGACTTCAGCGGGCCGAACGACATCGCGCTCATCCAGCGCGGCGGCCCGCCGGACGCCTCGTGCACCTTCATCGTGAAGGCACAGAACGCCCAGGCCGCCGGCGCCGAAGCGGTCGTGATCTTCAACCAGGGCAACGACCCGACCCGCGAGGGCCTGATCGTCGGCACGCTCGGCGAGAACCCGCCGATCACCATCCCGGTGGTCGGTGCCAGCTTCGCCAACGGTGTCGCGCTGTCCGCGGCCGGCTCGACCGCCCACGTCCGGGTGCTGCCGTCCGAGGTGCGGACCGACGTCAACGTGATCGCCGAACTGCCCGGCCGGAACCGCGACAACGTCGTGATGGCCGGTGCACACCTGGACAGCGTCGGCGACGGCGCGGGCATCAACGACAACGGCTCCGGCTCGGCCGCGATCCTGGAGACCGCGCTGCAGATGGCGGAGGTCAAGCCGCAGAACACCGTCCGCTTCGCCTGGTGGGGCGCGGAGGAGGAGGGCCTGATCGGCTCGGCGGCATATGTGGCGGGCCTCTCCCAGACCGAGAAGGACCGGATCGCGCTGTACCTGAACTACGACATGGTCGGCTCGCCGAACTACATCTTCCAGGTGTACGACGCGGACGAGTCGTCGTTCCCCGCGCCGGTCGTCGTGCCGCCGGGCTCCACCGCCATCGAGGACCTCTACGAGTCGTACTACACCTGGAAGAAGCAGCCGTACGACGACGCTGAGTTCTCCGGCCGCAGCGACTACCAGGCGTTCATCGAGGCGGGCATCCCGTCCGGTGGCCTGTTCACCGGCGCCGAGGTCGTCAAGACCGAGGAGCAGCAGGCGATCTGGGGCGGTGTCGCCGGCGAGTCGTTCGACCAGTGCTACCACCAGGCCTGCGACGACATCGGCAACCTGGACCTGAAAGCGCTCGAGATCAACAGTGATCTGATCGCGTTCGCCCAGCTCACCTTCGCCTTCTCGACCGAGTCGGTGAACGGTGTGCCCGGCAAGAGGGTTCCCGGCAAGCCGATCAGGCTGCCGGCCCCGGCCGGACCGCAGGGCACCTTCGTCACCGACGGTGGCAACGGCCCGCACCAGCCGGAGGACTGACCAGAGTCGGGCCGCGGGCTCTTTCGCCCGCGGCCCGTCCCGGCGCTTTCCGCCCGCGGCCCGTTGCCCCGGCCGCCGGCTCTCGGTTGACCCGGTGTGAAACGCCTCCTCGCGTCGACGGGCCTGCTCCTGCTCCTCGCCGCCACGGTCGCCGCCGGCACCATGGCCCGCGCCCACCGCGCCGAACGGCCCGTCTGGATGCCCGCACACCAGCCACCCGGCGTCACCGTCGCCCACTACCGCTTCGACGGCACCGGCGACCACGCCTGGGCGGACCTCTCCGGCAAGGGACACCCGCTCACCCCCGTACGCGGCAACAACGCCACCCTCACCCGCGTACCCCACGGCGACGGCCAGGCCGTGCGCTTCCCGCCGCGCTGCCGCAAAACCGCCTGCCCGCGCGTGGTGCTGCGCGCCCGCAGCTCCCCCGCGCTCAACCCAGGCGTCCGGCCACTGCGCTACGGTGCCGACGTCCGCCTGGCGGCCAACCGCACCACCAAGGGGCAAAACGTCCTGCAGAAGGGCTTCTCCACCGAGGGCAGCCAGTACAAACTCCAGATCGACGGCCGCTCCGGCCACCCCAGCTGCGCCCTGGTCGCCGGCCGCACCATCCACCTCGCCGTAGCCCGCATCCCGGTCGCCGACGACCGCTGGCACACCCTCGAATGCCGCCGCGAACGCACCACCCTCACCATCCTGGTCGACCGCACTCCCCAGGGCACGACCCGTATCCCCGCCGCCCTCTCGATCACCAACAACCGCCCCCTCAGCATCGGCGGCAAGAGCGCTTTCGGCGACAACGACCAGTTCCACGGCGAACTCGACAACATCTGGATCACCATCGGCTGACGCCTCCACCCTTCCACCCCGCCCGGCTGGCTCCCAATGCGGCCTCGCGAGGGGTGAGGCAGGGCTCACGACCAGCTGGAGGTGCCCGGCT
>NZ_JBHTDO010000003.1:466895-521659 GCF_042666575.1 Actinoplanes sp. GCM10030250
CTGGCTCTCAGAGGCACCTCGCGGGCGGTGAGGCAGCGCTCACGACCAGCTGGAGGTGCCCGGCTGGCTCTCAGAGGCACCTCGCGGGCGGTGAGGCAGCGCTCACGACCAGCTGGAGGTGCCCGGCTGGCTCTCAGAGGCGCCTCGCGGGCGGTGAGGCAGCGCTCACGACCAGCTGGGGCGGGGTTAGGGGTTTTGCCAGGTTTGGCGGGCTGCGGCTGCGGCTACGAGGGCGTGGAGGAGGGGTAGGGCGCGTTCGGTGGCGGCGCGGCCGGCTTCCTCGAATTCGGGGATGCGGGAGAGTTCCCAGAAGGCGTACTCGTCGACGTCGGGGCAGAGGACCAGGTCGGCGTCGTCGGCGAGGGTGTCGGTGCCGCCGGGCTGGAGGGTGCTGACGGCGACCATGATGTGCAGGAGTGTCGTTGGTGGGCGGCGCGGCAGGGGGCCGGAGACGTCGACTGCCACGACTATGTCGGCGCCCAGTTCGCGGGCGAGGGCGGCGGGGACCATGTTGACCAGGCCGCCGTCGACCAGGAGGTGACCGTCGCGGTCCACCGGGGGGAAGACGCCGGGGATGGCGGCGCTGGCGAGCACGGCGCTGCCGACCGAGCCCTCGCGCATCACCACCTCGCGGCCGGTGGTGAGATCGCAGGCCACGGCGGCGAAGGTGCGCTCGAGCTTGTCGAAGGTGAGGCCGCCGACGGCGTTGTCGAGGAAGGCGGCCAGCTTGGCGGTCTCGAAGAGGGCCTTGCGGGTCCGGGCGGGGCGGATCAGCTTCGCCCAGCGGAGGGCCTGCGCCAGCTTGGCGATCTCGGACGGTGTGCGGCCGGCGGCGTAGAGGGCTCCGACCAGGGCGCCCGCGCTGGTGCCGGTGATGACGGCGGGTTCGAGGCCGGCGCGGTCGAGGACGTCTAGGACGCCGATGTGGGCGGCACCTCGAACGGCGCCGCCGCCCAGCGCCAGGCCGATCCGGATGTCGTTCACCTTCCCACCCTGCGGTCCGATCGGCTCGGAGACAAGAACGTATTCCGCCTCGTCCTGACGGGAGACAGGAGCGAATTCCGTTTTGTCCTGGTGGGAGACCGGGAGGCATTCCGTTTTGTCCTGGTGGGAGGCGGAAGAGTATTCCGTTTTGTCCTCGTGGGAGCATGCCGCCATGAACAAGATTCCGACGGTGTTCCTGCGTGATCCGGATGATCGTAAGCGGACGCTGCCCGAGGTCAACCCGGTCTGTCAGTGGGTGCTCGACGGCGCCGGGACGCCGACCCGGAAGTACGACGGGACCTGCGTGATGCTCGACGACGACGGGGTGTGGTGGGCCCGCCGGGAGGTGCGGCCCGGGCGGACACGGCCGCCGGGTTATCAGGCGGTGATGACGGACGAGGTGACCGGGAAGACCGTGGGCTGGGAGCCGATCGCGCAGTCGACCTACGCGGCGTGCCATGTGGAGGCTGTCGCGGCCGGGAACGAGTGGCGGCCGGGGACGTATGAGCTGATCGGGACCAAGATCAACGGGAATCCGGAGCGGGTGGACGGGCATCGGCTGGTGGCGCACGCGGAGGCTGACGTGCTGGAGGTGCCGCGGGACTTCGACGGGATGCGGGCGTGGGTGCTGGCGCATCCGCAGTTCGAGGGGATCGTGTGGCATCACCCCGACGGGCGGCGGGCCAAGCTGAAGTACCGGGACTTCGCCTGAGCGGCGACCGTCGGGTCAGGTGGAGCCCGGCAGAACTGCGGCGGTGAGGCCGGGGACGGCCACCGTCGGGTCAGGCGGGGACCAGCAGGGCAGCGGCGGCGGTGAGGTCGGAGACGACGGCGGTGGCGGGTGGGTCGTCGGGGGTGAGGGCGTGCTCGCCGGTGCGTACGCGGATGGAGCGTGCGCCCAACGTGGCGGCCATCGCGATGTCCTTGGTGGGGCGGTCGCCGATCATGACGAGCTGCGAGGGGGCGGCGCCGAGGGCCGCGGCGGCGTGTCGCAGGCCTTCGGGGTGGGGCTTGCGGGCTGCCGGGCCGCCGAGTTCGTCGGTGATGACGACGGCGAGGAAGGCGTCGGTGAGGCCGGTCGCGGCGAGTTTGGCGCGCTGGATCGCGGGGGTGCCGTCGGTCAGGCAGACCACCGGATAGTGAGCGCTGATCGTGGCCAGGGCGTCGGCGGCGCCGGGGTAGAGGGGCAGCCTGCGGGGGCGGTAACCGGTGAAGGCGGCCACGAGCGCGGGGATCAGTTCGGTGGCGCGGGCGGTCGATACGCCGTACGCGAAAAGGGCTTGATCGAAGATGCCGTCACGATCGGAACCGGCGATGAGCTGGCGCCGGACCGCTCGGGCCAGGCGGAAGGGGCACAGTCCTTGGGCAGCGCCGGCGCGGCCGACTGCGCGGGAGGCGCCGTAGAGGTAGGTGGACTGCGGATAGAGCGTGTCGTCGAGGTCGATCACGACGCCGGCTGGTGCGGGGCCGGTCCAGCCGGGCGGAGTCACGGGCGGCGTCACGGGCGGGTGCATCGACAACCTCCGCTGATCCGGCGACCACCGGTTCCGGTGGCGACGTGTTCATCGGCGGCGGAACGGCCGGTATGAGGGTTGTGTCAGCGAGGGCCGCGCGCCGGTGCCGGCGGGTGCACGGACGGTGCGGTCATGACGGGGTAGGCGAAGCGGTCGAGAGGACCGACCACGCCGGCCTCCACGTCGGTCGGGCCGAGCATCACCCAGCGGACGGTGCGCTGGCTCAGCACGGCGACCATCGACGGCCTGATCTGAGTCAGCCACTGCTCGATCTCGGACAGCCCGGTGGTGGGTGCGGCAACCGCCGCCTCGGCCGGGGTCAGCTGCTGCATGATGGCCGCGTCGACCCGGGTGAGCAGGTCGGCGTCGACGGCGGTGACCTCGTGCCGGACGACGAGCGCGGGAACGTCGGCCGGCACCGGGCGAAGGTAGTCGCCGGTCACCGGGCCCACGTCGATGACCACGGCGCGCGAGCGGCCGGCCGGGGCGACCTGGATCGGCTCACCCGGTTGCGCCGGGATGAGCAGCTGCGGGCCGATGCCGGTGCGGTGCACGAACGGCGCCCACTCCTGCGGGCGCAGGGACTGCACGATCACCTGGACGCCGAGCGCCACCAGGCGGAAGACCATCAGCTGGGCCATCGGCAGGCCACCGACGAGCAGCAACCGGGTCGGCTCGGGCCGCAGCACCCGCAGGGTGACCGGGCGGCTCTCCCGGTCGCGTCCCACCATGAGGCCGTCGCCGGCGACGGTGGGCGTGAGATCGGCGAGCGCCGCCGCCGGTGCGAGGTGAGGCGCGACCTTGCTGACCGCCGACGGGTATCGGATCACAGCAGGAAACCTCCGAACGGTAGGGTCGCCGCCAGCCCGGCGGCCTGACGGCCGTCCAGCCGCTCGACCTCGCCGCCGATCGCGCCGAACAACTCGGCGAGCCGCTTGCCGGCCGTCTCCAGCGCCACCTGGTCGGGTGCCGCGAGCCGGATCACCAGCTCCATGGCGATCTTCCCGCTGTCGCCGGTGTGAACCGGGTCGCTGGTCGCGGCGACCGCGACGGTGGCCGTCGTGGTCATGTTGCTCAGCAGCCGGTCGATGGTCCACTGCTGGGTGGGCCACCGCTTGATGCGGAACGAGGCCTGCACGGTCCGTCCGGTGGTGACCCTGTTCCAGCTCTCCCGGGCCGGCACGGCACCGTTGGCGGACGGGCCGGACACCCCGGGTTCGAGGCGGGCCAGCACGGCGGCGGCGACCAGCAGCTCCTCGGGGCCGAGCAGGCGGTTCGGCAGCTTGTCCTGCCGCAGGCGGCGGCGTGCGCGCTGGATCGCGTTCAGCAGGGCCGGCCGCAGGTCGTCGTCGTGGCACGCCTCCGGCGTACGCCTGACCTGTACGCAGAGCCAGCCCTGCCGCTCGGTCGGCACCTCACCCTCGGTGAGAAGCCGGTAGGAGTCGAAGGCGGCGCCGGCACCCGGCCACGCGGTGACCGCCTCGGCCCGGATCAGCGACTGGACGACAACCGGCGGAAGGTCGGGTTCGCCGACGGGCAGCAGCGACACCAGGTCGGGCAGCCGGCGCGACTCGGCACCGAACAGCGTGTGGTTGCCGGGCGCCAGCTCGAGCACCGCGGTGATGCCGCTCGGGTGGGCGATCGTGGCGACCGCCTGGCCGTCGACCTGGAGCTCGCCGACGACGACCGACGGCTGCAACTGCTTGAGCAGCGCCAGCCGGGGATCGTCGAGCGCGCCCGGCCGGGGGCTGTGCCGGGTCCGCCAGGAGTAGCGCATGCGGAGCCCGAGCCACTGGTAGAGCCAGACACCGCGCCACGGCAGGCCGGTCACGATCAGGCAGACCGCGGCCACCACGGACGCCGCCGCGGTGACGGCCGGGTGCCGGCCCCAGGTGACCAGGATGGCCACGATCGCGATCTGCCAGGACAGCACCTGGGCCACACCGAGGCGCCGGGCGCCGGGGGTCTCGGGCCTGGCGAACCCGGCCGGATCGCTGACCGGGCCGCGCGGGCCCGACGAGGAGGACGCCGCGCGGGGAGCACCCACCGCGGCCGCACTGCCGGTGGCACCGACTCCGGTGGCCGTGACCGCGGCGCGCGCACCGGCGGCGACGCGAGCCGCCTGCCGGGCGGCCTCCGCACCGGCGGTGCTCGTTCCGGCGGCACCGGCATAGGCCCGCTGGTCGGTACGCGGCGCGTACTGCGCCGGGACGGCGGCACGTGCGTCCTGCTGCTGGACCGCCTGTCCACGCTGGTCAGCCTGGGGCACGGGCACCCGTGCCGACCCGCGCACGGCGGCCCCGCTCTGCTGCTGCCACTGCGGTTCGGACTCCGGCACCTGTGGTGCGGTCATGACGGCACCACCCCCCGTGGGACGAAGACCATGTCAGCGCGCCTGGATCGCGGCGAGCACGTCCGGCACCGCGATGTGCCGTAGGTCGTCCATGCTCGGCATCCGGCCCAGTGCCCGGAGTCGCTGCGCCTGATATTTGCGGACGACTTCGAACAGGGTCCGGGCCTCACGGGCGTTACCGAAGTTGGGCCCGCGGTCGACGGTGGTGAAGTGCTCCACCAGCACGCTGAGCACCTCGGGCGACAGGACATAGGAGTCGGCCTCGGCGATCCGGACGGTGATCTCGCCGAGCTCCTCGGCGGAGTAGCTGTTGAACTCGATGGTCCGGGTGAACCGGGAGGCGAGACCCGCGTTGGCGGCCAGGAAGTCGAGCATGTCGGCCGTGTAACCGGCGGCGATCACGGCCACCTCGTCGCGGTGGTCCTCCATCAGCTTCACCAGCATGTCGATGGACTCCTGGCCGAAGTCGGCGCCGGCGCCGGCCGATCGCGACAACGTATACGCCTCGTCGATGAAGAGCACGCCGCCGAGCGCCTCGTTGAACACTCCCGCCGTCTTCTCGGCGGTGTGGCCGATGTACTGACCGACGAGGTCGCGCCGCGACACCTCCTTCAAGGTGTCCTTCGGCAGCACACCCAGGGCGAACAGGAGTTTGCCGTAGAGCCGGGCGACGGTGGTCTTACCAGTACCGGGGGCGCCGGCGAAGATCAGGTGGCGGCTCACGCTGGAACTGCCCAGACCCGCCAGCCGGCGCCACTCGCTGACCTGCATCTCGTCGATCAGGCTGCGGACCTCGGCCTTGACCTCGGCCAGACCGGTCAGGCTGTCCAGCTCGGCGAGCAGCTCCTCGACCTTCTCCGCGCCGTCGCCGCTGGTGTCGGCGCCGACACCGACCCGGGCCGTGACGGGGGCCTCGACGATCTCCAGGGTGGCCCCGGGGTCGATCGACATGCCGGCCGAGTCGACCTTGCAGCCGTCCAGGACGCCGCCGCACCCCGCGTCGGCGGAGATGCCGAAGTCGTCGGTGTCGCGGACCGCCGTGCCGCGGATGGTGGGGCTGCTGCCGTGCGCGATGGCGATGCCGACACCACGGGTGCCGATCACCTCGCAATTGGCGATGGTGGGCTTGCCATATTGGTAGATGTAGATGCCGCGATTGCCGCAGTTGCGCACCGTGGTGTCGGAGATGACCGGGTCGGCGCCGAGGCTCACGATGATGCCGTCGCCCCCGATCTCCTCGACGGTGCAGCTCTTGACGGTGCCGGAGCAGCCCTCGAGCGACAACCCGTACTGCGAGCCGCTGAACTTGGAGGACTCCAGCGCCAAACGGGCGCCCTGGCCGACCTGGACGGCCACGCCGTATTCGGCGGCGGCCTCGCAGTTGTTCAGCCGGATCTCGCCGCCGTCCACGGCGATCGCGGCGCCGTAACCACCGCGGACGGTCACGTCGGACAGTGTCACCGTACCGGACTCCACGCGCAGCACCGGCTCGGAGGAGTCGGAGCAGAGCACGACGGTGCCGGGGCCGTCAGCGGCCGACAGGGTCACGTCGCGGCCTCGCAGGAGGAGCGCCTCGCGGTATTCCCCGGGGGACAGAGAGATGGTTCCGCCGTCGGCGGTGACCTCGAGTGCCTCACGAACGGTCGGGACGGCACCCGGGCGGTCGGACGAGACGATAACGGTGCGTGCCATGGCTCCGAGAGGGGGTCGAGGAATCGTCAGGCGACACTACAACAGCCGCCTCTTCGTGGTGCGGAGCCGTCAGACTACTCGCCTCCGGCACGCCTTCGTCGTCCCCCGCGTCGCCATTGTCGCCATTGTGGAGATTGGGGCCTCCCCCGTCTTTGAGCGGTCCGGTAAGTTCGATGTCTGAACGTAGAAGACCATCACTCCGGCCGGTCGCCGCGGCGCCGCTGCCGGAGGACGACCGAAACGGGTGGATGACCTTGGCCAACGAAGTCAATGCGGTAACCGATCAGCTGCTGGCCGGAGCGAAGGACGCCGACCAGACCGCTGAGAACATCACGGCGAGCCTCGCCCGGCTGATGGGCCAGCTCGACGATCTGCCGGGCGGCTTCAAGGGCGCGGCGGCGACCACGTTCGAGCAGACCAAGATCTCCATTCAGGGCAAGCTCACCAACATCACCGACGCACTGCACAGCGTCTCCAACGGCATCACGAGCTCGAGCCACCAGTTCGAGGCCGCCGACGTGGAAGCCGAGCGCGAGGTCTCGAGCATCCTGTCCGCCCTCGGCGGATCCTGACCCGCCGCACCACAACCGGCACCGACAAAAGCGGAACAGAGGAGACGAGAATGAGCGGCGACGGTTACGGCGGCATCACTTATACGTACGCCACGATCGAAAACGCGGCGGGGAACATCGATCAGTTCATCAGCTTCATGAACTCGGAGCTGAGCGACATCGAGAGCAAGCTCAAGCCGCTGGAGACCGACTGGACCTCCGACGCCCAGCAGGCCTACCTCGCGCAGAAGAACAAGTGGAAGACGAACGCGGAAGAAATCGTGCAGGTGCTGGGCCAGCTGAAGTCGGCCCTGAACTCCGCCGGCACGCGCATGCAGGAGGCCGATCAGGCCGCCACCCGGATGTTCCCGGGCTGACGCCGGTCCGCCGCCGCCGGCCCCGGCCGGCGGCGAACGCCGGGTCTCCGCTTGTCGGATATCCGATTGCCCCACCATCGGCGCCCGTGGCCGGTCGGCATCAGCGACCAGCCGCGGGCCCGATGCGTTCGCGGGTACGGGATCGTTTTTCGCGCAGTGCGGAAAACCGGCCGCCGTTTCCGCGTACGAAATGATCGGTGGTCTTCTGCCTGGTGAGTCAGTCTTCCTCGAGGTCGTCGAAGAGGCGGCGGTTGCCCTCGGCGGGTGTGCGCGGAGCCGGCGGTTGCGCCCGGCCCGGACGCCAGCCACGGCGCCTGCCCCGGGGCATCGCGAAGCCCGCCACGCCGGCCGCGGCTGCCACCGCTATCACCACGAGGGCGATCACCAGGGCCCAGCGGATCTGGCGGGCCCGGACCGGGTCGGTCTCCTCCGGTACGTAGACGCTCAGTGCCTGCGGCTTGCGGGGCTCGGCCTCGACCGGCCGCTCCATCACGGCGCGCAGCGGCTGCACGATGCCGAACCCGTACCCCGTGCCGTTCGCGGGGGCGCGCACCGGCGTACCACCGAAGCTGGGGTCCGCGGTGGCCAGGAGGCGCTTGGTGACCTGGTCGGCCGGCAGGTCCGGTTCCCGGGAGATGACCAGCGCGGCGGCGGCGCTGACGAACGGCGCGGCGAAGCTGGTGCCGGTGTAGCGGGTGTATCCCGAGGCGCGGGCGGCGGCCACCACCTGGTCGCCCGGTGCCATCAGGTCCACCCAGGGTCCCACCGGGGAGGTGGCGGCCCGTGCCCCGGTCTGGTCGACCGCGCCGACCCCGATCACGCCCGGATAGCCGGCCGGATAGGGCGTCCGGGTCTGCTGTGCGCCGTCCTTGCCCACGTTGCCGACGGCGGCCACCACGACCACGCCGGCGTCGACCGCCTCCCGCACCGCGTTGCGCACGGGGGTGACGTCGTCGTACAGGACCAGCGAGATGTTGATCACCCGGGCCTTGGCCTGTACGGCGAAGCGGATCGCCGCGGCGAACCCGGAGGCGGTGCCCGGCTCGCCCTCGCCGTCGTCGGCGCCCTTCTCGCTGACCACGACCGGAAGGATCTCCGCCCGGGGCGCGTAGCCGCGGAAGGCGATCCCCTCCTCGCCGCCGCCGGCGATGATGCTGGCAACCGCGGTGCCGTGGCCGATGCAGTCGAAGTCGCCGGCTCCGCCACCGGGGAACAGCAGGTCACGCCCCGCCCTGACCCGGCCGGAGAGCTGCGGGTGGCCACTGTCGACACCGGAGTCGATCACCGCGACCGTGACGCCGCGGCCGTCCGACAGCGGTGCCACCTTCTCCGGGTCGAGGCTCGCCTGATGCCACGGCAGGTCGGCGATCGGCTCGCCGGGATCGGAGCACTGCCGGTCGGCCGGGGGCCGCTGTGCCACCCGCTCACCAGGTGTGGCCAGCGCGATTCCGGGCGCGAACATACCGCTGAGAACCGTTACCAGCGAGACGGCGGACAGCCGTCGCAGCAGCAGAAACCCGCGCCGCACATCGCCTCCCTCCGCCGTGTCAGTCGCCGCGATGGTAGTACTGTCGGGCAGCCCGCCGCGGGCCGGGACATCGCCGCGTGCCGACATTGACTATCGTCGGAGGGCGATACGTGATGGCGTGTTGCGGGGTGCGTTCGTGCGGTGCGCTGGTTCTTCGGTGCGCTGGTTCTTCAGTGACGGGGGAGATATGGATCCGGCAGGAGGAGAGTCTCGGCAGCGTCTCGAGTCGATGCTGGAGGACGCCCACAAGCTGCTGGGCAACGCCGCCGAGATGAAGCGCAAGCTCGAGGAGCTCAGCGTGAGCACGAAGTCCGAGGACGGCTTCGTGGTCACCACTGTCGACGCTCGCGGCCGCCTGGTGCAGCTCGACCTCGACCCGAGGATCTACCGGTCACCCAACGCCGGCGCCCTGGCCCGCCAGATCATCGAGGCCTATCAACGCGCTGTCGACAAGGTCGACCAGGACAGCCGTACAATCCTGGAGAAGTACCTGCCACGGGATTTCGACGTCGATCAGTTCTCCAACATCGACTTCGACAAGTACGCGTCCCGCCGCGACGTGGCTGACTACTGAGGGGGTCGCGATGTCCAACAACCTTTGGCTCGACGCTCGTGGAGTGGCCGCCGGCACCGCTGACCTCAAGGCCAGCGGCGACGACCTGAAGTCCAAGTTCACCGAACTCGCCGCCGCGACCTCCCGGATCAACGATCTGGCCGCCGCGAAACCGGCCGGCACCGACGAGACCGGCACCGAGTTCGACAAGACGCACCAGGAGCTGCTCGCCGGCTTCATCGAGCAGGGCAAGCAGGTCGCTGACGTGATCAAAGGGCTCGGCCTGGACGCGGAGCAGGCGCTGGTGTTCTTCACCAAGACAGACCTGGAAAGCGCCGACGACCTGAAGCTGGACTGAGGCCTGCCGGATGGGATTGAGCCTTGACTGGCTGATCGAGGAGATCGACACCTGGCCAGAGCCCATCCGGGACGCGGTTTCGGTCCTGTTCACCGGCCAGAGCTGGCCGGAGGGTGACGAGGACAAGGTCTGGGAGCTCGCCGAGGCCTGGACCCAGTTCGGTGAGCAGCTCGCCCGCATCCACGAAGAGGCGAACGCCGGCGTCGAACAGGTGAATCGCAGCTGGGCCGGCGACGGCACCCCGGAGGCCTTCTCCCGGGCCTGGCTGGAGATCTCCTCGCCCAGTCCGGGCTCCCCGATGGGTTCGCTCTATGAGAGCGCCCGTCTGATGTACGACACGACGTTCCAGGCCGGTCTGCAGATCTCGCAGTCCAAGTACGAAATCGTCATCGAGATCATCATGCTCCTCGTCGAGCTGATCATCTATGCGGTCCTGCTCCCCCTCACCGGCGGTGGCTCGACCGCGGGCATGGCGGCCTCGGTCGCGCTGCGCCGGCTCGCGATCAACCGGATCATGGCGACACTGCGGTCCCGGATCGCCGCACTCGGTCTCCGCCGGATCGCCACCACCGCCGCCCGCCGGACCGGCGCCACCGCGCTGCGGTCCGGCGCCCGGCACGCGGCGAACAGCGTCCGCGACAAGGCCCTCTTCCAGCTCGCCAAGGAGGGCGTCAAGGAAGGCGCCGAGGAAGCGGCGACGAACGCGGCGGCGCAGGCCGGAGCCCTGCAGGACGCCGGCAAGGACCCCAAGGACATCGACCTGGGCCAGGTCGGCACCTCGGCGTGGGCCGGTGCGGCCGGTGGCGTCGGGGCCGGGTTGACCGGACGAGGGCTGAACAAGCTCGGCCGGGGTGGCCGGCCGGACATCACACCCGGTGCTCCGCCGGCGCCGCGGTCGCTCGGGCAGAAAGCGGGCGACACCGTCAAGCGGGCCGCTACCGACGCGGCGGTTGAGGTCGGTGGTGAGGTCGCGGGGTCGGCGGCGGTCGGGCAGTTGCCTACGCTGGATGGGCTGGGTGGGTCGGCGCTGTCGGGCGCGGTGACCGGGCGGGTGCATGAGGGTGTCGAGGCCGCTTCGACGCGGGCTGATCAGGCGCTGGCGAATCGGTTCGGCCAGAATCCGCCGGTCAGTCCGCCTGTCAGCCCGCCGGTCAACCCTGATGAGAATCCGCCTGTCAGTCCGCCCGTCAACCCTGATGAGAATCCGCCTGCCAGTCCGCCCGTCAGCCCTGAGCAGAGTCCGCCGGCCAGTCCGCCGGTCAGCCCTGAGCAGAGTCCGCCGGCCAGTCCGCCGGTCAGTCCTGAGCAGAGTCCGCCGGTCAGTCCGGATCAGGATCCGTCGCGCGACCAGACGCAGAACCCGGAGGGTTCGGGTGATCGCGGCACGCAGACCGGGACGGACCCGGCTGGGAGCCAGCCTCCGGTGGTCAATCAGGGGCAGCCGCCGGGCACCCAGCAGGCGCCTGGTGGGAGCCAGTCGCCCGGTGGGAGCCAGTCGTCCGGTTCGCAGTCTTCGGGATCGCAATCATCCGGATCTCAGTCCTCGGGGTCTCAGTCGTCGGGGTCTCAGTCGTCGGGGTCGAGTGATCGGTCCTCCGGGTCCGAGTCGAGTCAGACGTCCGGAGGCGGCCAGGACTCCTCCACGGGGAGCCAGGAGTCGTCGGCTGGAAGCCAGGAACCATCGACTGGCGGCCAGGATTCGTCGGCCGGGAGTCAGGAACCGGCGGCTGGGGGCCCGGAACCGTCGGCCGGGAGCCAGGAGACCTCGGTCGATTCGAGCGGGTCGACGTCGGAGCAGTCCACGTCGGACTCGCGGACCACTGTGGCTGCGGAGACCGGACCGACGACGCCGGGCACGATCGGCGCGGATTCGGCGCAGTCGGCGCTCGGCGTGACCGCGAACGGTCAGAGCGGCATTGGGGACAGCAGCAGCGGGGATCCGCAGAGCAGTACGAATGGGGGCGGGCCGAGCACCTCGACCGCCGGCTCCGGTGGGCCGGGTGTCACGGTTGCTCCGGGTCTGACCGGACCGTCCGGGCCCTCGACAGTCGGTCAGGCCGGTCCGTCCAGTACGCAGGCCGGTCCGTCCAGTACGCAGGCCGGCCCTTCCGGCACGCAGGCTTCCACGAGCACGTCGCAGTCGCCGTCGCCGTCGACCAGCACCAGCACCAGCACCAGCACGACGCCGGGCAGCCGTTCGGACAATGCGACCAACACGACGTCGCAGACGACGACAAGCACAACGGACACCACCAGCGGCACGGAGACCGACACCACCGCTGACACCGAGACGTCGGCCACCACGGACAGCTCGACCGAGACCTCGAGCGAGACGGCCACGAACACCTCGGCCGAGACGTCCGCCGACCCGTCGACGGAGACGTCTCGGGACGACGATGTGCTGCTCAGCGGCTCTGCCACGCTCACACCGACGCCGGACACCACGACCTCGACGCCGCCGCCGGTCGCTACCGACGGGTCGCGCTCGACCACCGGCCCCGCAGTCACCGTGACCAACCGGCCAGGGGCGAACACCAACTCGTCCACCACGACCGACAGCACGCCGGACAACCAGGACCAGGACACCGAGCCCAGCGCCCTGGATCCGGACGACCTGCCGGTCTCGTTCGGCGAGACCGACGCGGACAGCGACACCTCACCGGACGACGACGATGACGGCCCGGTGTCGTTCGGCGAGTCCGACCCGGATGGTGAGACTGACCCGGACGGTGAGACCGACGCGGACGACGAGTCCAGCGCGGACGACGAGACCGACGGGGACGACGACGGTTCGGTAGACCTCGACCAGTCGGAGACCGGCGGCGGCGCGCCGGACAGCGAGCCGCCGGCCGCGGGGCCCACGAACGCGGAGCTGGAACAGCAGGCGATCGACGCGCTGAGCGACGCCGAGCGGGAGTTCTTCATCGCCGCGCTGGCCGACGCGGAGCTGACCGCCAACCGGGTCCTGCGTGACCTGCGGGCGGTCATCCGTGATCTGCGGAGCCGGGACGACAGCGGCGGCACCCTGCCGAACGGCTCCCCGGTCATTCAGGCGGTCAGTACCGAGCACCGGGTCAAGACGCTCGGCTCGCTGGCCCGCAAGTTCCTGGACCAGGCCGGTAAGCGCGGCGGCACCACCGACCCCGCCGAGTTCCTGCGGCGTAACGACGACGTGGTGCGCTTCTCACTGCGGCTGCCGGCGGGCAACTACGGCAACCTGGCCCTGGAGGCGCTGCGACTGCTGGAGCAGCACGGCGGGCAGACGATGGACCCGGACCGTCAGGATCGCATCAACCACAGTTGGGAGCGCGGCAACCGGTACTACGGCGGCAGCGTTATCCTGACCGACCCGAACGGGCAGCGGTTCGAGCTGCAGTTCCCCACCCCCGAGTCGTACGACATCGGCCACCTGACCCACGAGCTGTACGAAACTGTCCGTGCGGAGGTACGGGGTGCCGGCGTTGAACGGGTGGCGGCGTTCTTCGAAATCCTGCAGATCAACCACCCGATCCAGGATGCGCCGTTCCCGGATACCGACTCCCTGCCCGACGCCCGTGAGCGTAATTTTGCGAAATGGATCGGCGGGGACGGCGAGTTTGCCTGGGACGAAGCTCGGGACCAGCTACTCGACCCGGATGGCGACCCGAACATCCTGGATCTGATCGAGCAGTTCCACCTCAGGGAGAACGATCTTCCGAACCCGGAGCAATTTGGAGTCACCTATGAATCCGGAGAGCCTCACCTACTGGGTGATTCTGGAACCGAAGGGTCCGGTGTCCCCGCAGGCGATCCTCGTCTCGGGCCGGGGGACGGGACCGATCAGCTGGGAACGGACCCGGCCGCGGTGGGAACACGACCGGCCGGGGATGTACTCGGCGATGACCGAGGCGGGCCTGAAGATGACCTCTCGGGACCAGCTGGACCCGAGCAAGCCGGCACAGCGGATCGACCGGCCGACGGCGGTGGACCTGGCGGCGGAGATGGGGCTGACCCTGCCGGAGGAGCCCGAACTCTGGACGATGATCAGGGCGGGAGTCGAGAAGGACCACGCCCAGCGGTGGCAGGCGAGCCTGATCAGGGCGTACGGGCGGCCGACGACGAATCTGGGTATGGGGGCGCCGATGGCGCAGTACCCGGAGACGCGGCAGACGACGTACTACGCGTCGTACGCGACGGACGAGGCGCCGTGGCCGAACGGGCTGGCGATAGTTCAGCCGTGGAGGGCGTACATCCGGTCGGTGGCGTGGTCGCCGAAGAAGAAGCGGTGGGTGTACGCGGACGTGCTGAAGTTCCTGGTGGACCCGAACAACAGCATGCGGAAGGAAGTAGTCGACCGGGCTATGGCGGAACAGATCTCCCTGCGGGTGAACAAGACGCCGCTGCCGACGGACGAGGAGATCACGGAGATCTGCGACCGGGCGATAGCGAAGCTTCCGGGGAGCCAGTATCTGAAGAATCTGGAGCGCGGGCCCGCCTAGACGAGGCGCTCGACTCGGTCGGTGGTGCCAACGCGATCACCGTTGGTGGGGAGCCGGCGCTGATCATCGCCGGGGAGGGGTTTGCCGGGGGGCTGAGCGATCTTGAGACCGCGATGTGGGCGGCTGGGTTCGAGCCGGACGGTGAGCCGCGGAACGGGTGGCTGACCTCGGATGGGCCCGGTGGGATCGAGACCACCTGGCGTGATCAGGCGACGGGCGAGACGGTACGGATCCGGGTGCACACACCGGAGAGTCTCCTGGCCACGGAGGCGGCGGAGCGGCTGGCGGCGGCCGGTCCGGGCAACCAGGAGGCGCGGGAGCGGCGCGCCGAGCGGACCCGTAACCTCTCCGGCGCGCCGGACGGTGTCGAAGGCCGGGCGGCGCGACAGAGGCAGACAGAGGAGCACTATGACGGCGACCCAGCGGCCCGATGGTCTGTGGATCACGTGGAAGGGCCGGACGCGCCGGGCGTGGGAGACGTCGGACCCGCCGGGGACGGTTCTGGTGAATCTGGATCCGGGGGAGCAGATCCCGGCCCGGTATCAGCGGGACGACGGGACGGAGGACTGGGTCTACCTGCCGGAGAGGGAACTGGAGGAGATGTTCCGTCTGCGGACGTGGGCCCTGTGGCAGGGGATGCGCTGCCCGGTGGATCGCCGGATCGGGGAGGACCGGATCCTGCTGTCGACGCCGCTGATCTCGCAGGAGAGGGCGGCGGAGCTGGGGATGACGCCGACGCTGGACCGGGGGATCTACGCGGCGGAGGTGCCGGTGACGGACGTGACGGAGCTGACCCAGGAACGGACGGAGATCCCGCTGGACTGACCGGCGCGGACAGGACTGAGGGCACCGAGGGCACCGAGCCGGACGGCGACGACGACGATCCGGTGTCGTTCGGTGCCGACGATGACGACGGCGGGCCGCTCGGGCCGGACGAGGTCCAGCGGGCGGGCGGTGGCACGACGTTCGGCGGTGCCCTGCTCGACCCGGACACCGCGCGGACCAACGAGGCGATCCTCGCCGGTATGCGGGCCGCGGTCGGCGACGGCGTCACGATCGACACCGACCCGGATCGCCCGAACACCATCGTCGTGACGACGGCTGCCGGGTCGTACTCGATCCGGTTCGACCTGATGCCGCCGCTGTCCTCGACCGTGTCGCCGGCCGCCATGATCGATGCCGCCTCGGACGGTGGCACCGTACGCGTCTCGACCGGCGCGCACCCCGACCTCATCCGCCGGGCCGTCGTCAGCGCCGTGGCCGAACTGGCCGCCGGCGCCCGGACCAGGGCCGAGACCAGCACGAGCCGGCCGCAGGGCACCCGCGTCGACGCCACCCCCGCCCTGGTCGAGGGCGCTTTCATCCCCGGCCAGCCGCATCAGCCGGGTCGCCCGGAGGCCGGGTTCCGGCCCACGCTCGCCGAGCGCGACCTCGGCCGGGTGGCCGAGCTGCGGCTGGTGCTGAGCGACCTGCGGGCCGCGGAGGCGGCCGGCGACACCGCGCGCGCCGCTCAGCTGCGGGCCGACGTGGTGGGCCTCGCCGTCAGCATGGGCCTGCTCGAACAGCCGTCGACGGTGCACCGGCACGGCAACAGCCGCCCGGTGGTCGGCCCGGCCGCTTCCCTGGTGCGCCGGCGGGCGGTCGTGGCGGCGCTGCGGACGGATCCGGCAACCGGCCGGCCCCTTCCGGACGGTGCGCTGGACGCGAGCGCTTTACGCCGTACCCTCACCAGCCCTGAGGCCGCGGCAGACGTCGAAGCGGTCCGCGCGGCACAGGCCGCATTCCGCGACGCGGCTCGCGCCTGGGCGCAGGAGGCCGGTGCCCGCCGGGACGCGGCCGACCGCGAACTCACCGAGCGGATCAACCGCGAGCTGGGAACCGACGGCCGGGGGCACGTCTTCGGGCGGGTCATCATCGGCAACGGCTGGGCCGCCACGCAGTCGTACGCGACGATGGGCGCGCCGCCGCACGACGGCGCGAGTCCCGATCTGCCGCCGGTGATTGCTGTCGGTGACCAGCAACAGCAACCCTGGGCGCAGCGCGGTGAGCTGATGCTCGGGCAGGTGCCCAGCGAGTACCACCTGCCGGGCATGCCGTTCCAGGTGGGCGACATGGCCGCGAGCGCCACCCAGTTCACCCCGGCCAGCGTCTTCACCGACGCGGTGAACGCCGGGCGGGCCACCGCCGGCATGCCGACGTACGGGGGACGCGCCACCCGCCTGGAGGCGCGCTCCGGCAGCGACACCGACTGGCCGGACGGCGCGAATTTCCGGATCACTGTCGGTGACCGGACGTTCTATGCCGAAGCGGTCGACGTCACCGGCGGTCCCGGGCCCGGCAGGGTGGCGTCCGCGCCGTTCGTCGCGAACGGCGTCTACGTGGACCCGGCGACCGGGTACGCCGCCGACTGCACCGCGGCGCCCGAGTTCCGGGACGCCAGCGGTGCACCGGTCGCGGTGAACGATCTTCCCGCCGGCGATTACACGTGGCGGAACGCGAGCAACGAGTACACGATCCGGCACGAAGGTGGCGGGGTCTTCGTCGACAGCAACGGCAACCCGCTGGACCGGAACGCGCTGCCGTTGGAGACGTTCAACGGCCCCGGCGGTCACACCGTGCGGCGGCAGCCGGTCTACACCTCACCGACCGGCCAGGAGGTGGAACCGGAGTCGCTGCCCCCGTCGGCGCGGATGGCGCTGGCGACACCGGACCGGCAGACGCACGCCCTCCCGCTCTTCTCCGATCCGGCCGGCCGGCTCACGGACCCGCGCGTGGTCGACCCGGTCAGTGGTGCGAGCGTCAACCCCAGCGTGACCCCGGCCGCGACGGACCCGGACGGGAACCCGGTCGGGCTGGGCGACCTGCCGCCGGGTGACTACGTCGACGCCGACACCGGCAACCGCGTGGTGATCGGTGACGACGGCACCTTCACCGGGCCGGACGGCAACCAGTCGCGGCCCGCCGACCTGCCGTACGGCAGCTACGTCTCCCCCACCGGCCACTCGTTCGACCGGGCGCCGGTCTACACCGACAGCTCCGGCACCGTGGTGCCGGAGAGCGACCTGACCCCCGAAGCGGCCGCCGCCCTCAGCGGGGTCGAGCCCGGCCAGAGCCGGCCGCAGCTGGCCTTCGGCGGGCAGAACATGGCGGGTGACTACGCCGACGGCGACCGGATCCTGGTGTTCGGCTCCGCGGCCTCCGGCGCGTGGGACGTCGAGCAGGCTTCCGGGCGGCCCGGGCCGGACAGCAACGAGGCGCAGCCGCGGGAGCCGGGCGAGAGCGCGCCGGACCGCCAGGTCGAATGGACCGCCGATGTCTCGATGCCGGCGATGGGCGACATCGACAACCAGACGCCCGCGGTGCAGCGGCTGATGCGGCGCTACCACGACAGCGGCACCTCGCCGGAGTTCCGGCGCGCGATCGAGCTGCGGTACGCGTTCTTCCACCAGGGTGGCTACAACCGCCGCAACACCGTGCCCGGCCTCGGCGCGTTCTCCCGGGACGTGATCTCCCGTGCCGAGCTGCGGCTGTCGGCGATCAACAGTGTTCAGGCCACGCCGGACGGCCGGCTCCACGTGCGGTTCGCCAACGGGCAGACGCAGACCTTCGATCACGTGGTGCTCTCCATCGGCCAGGACGCCGGATACGTCGGCGGGCCGGGCAACCTGCTGGGCGGCGTGCCCGGTGACATGCCGGCCATCACCGGACCGGCGACCAGCTCCCGGCCGACCGATGTCCTCGGCGTTCAGGACGCGTCCGGGCAGATGCGGACACTCGGCTACGCGTCGGTGACCCCGCCGGTCGCCGGGCGGATGAACGCGGCGGACCGGACGGCGGCGACCCGGGCGCAGCCCTCGGAGCTGCCCCCGGACTCCCGTGGCATCGGGCCCAGCATCCGGGCGCAGGCCATGCGGATCGCCGAGGCGAACCGGTCGATGCCCCGCCCGCCGGCTCCGCGCGGCACCGGCCCGGCAGGCGGGACGCCCACCGGCGGTGCCGGATCAGACCTGGGTGTAGTCGGGGGCGAACCGGGCGTGCGCGCCGGAGAGCCAGACGAAGGGGCCGAACTCGGCGTCGAGGAAGTCACCGTAACCGGGACGGTGGACCTCGAGCTCGGGGGCGGGAGCGTCCCAGCTGGTGCTGACGGTGGACGCGACCTCGGCCAGGAACGGGGTGACCATGATCCGGTTGTCGGTGAATCCGAGGTAACGCAGCTCGGGCAGGACCTTCCGGGCGGACGCACCGAGGGCGTGGGCACCGGGGACGTCGATCCGGCATCGGTTGAGGCCCAGCCAGCGGACCCCGCCGAGGTGGGGCGAGGTGAGCAGGGCCCGGAGACCGTCGTCGCGGAGGGCGTTGTCACTGAGGTCCAGGACGTCGAGCCGGGCCAGGAGGGGACTCCCGGCGAGCTCGGCGGCGACAGCGGCGTCGACCTCGGACAGGACGGCACCACGCCAGGGAACGACCCCGCTCAGTTCGGCACCCCGGGCGAGGAACTCGGCGCCGGACATGGTCAGGATCTCGGCGAAACCACGCCGGACGAAGGTGCCGGTCGGGGACTGCCCGATACCGGCGCTGAGCCGTCGGGCGAGCTTGGCGACCAGTCCGTTGACGTGCCGGACAGCGGCGGGGTCGCGGACCGGGTCGCCGGCGATGGCGAGCCGGTCGTGGGCGATCTGGAGCCGGATGAGCTCGGCGTGGTCGGGGTCGGTCCCGGCGATGGCGTCGGCGTAACGGAGCCGGAGGTCCATGTCGCGGGGGTCGGCGAGAACGGCGGCGTGGAGGTCGGAGGCGTCGGTCACCCCGGCAGCGTATCCACCGGCGCCGACTCCGTCGGCCCGGAGCCACCGACGAACGAGGGTCCGGACGGGACGGTCACGCTTTCCGACGGCACTCGGGTACGGCCGGCCTGGTCCCGCCGTGCGCTGGCCGGCCAGGCGTCGTTCGAGGGTTCGCTCGCCGATCGGCTGCCGCCGGGGATGACGGCGGAGGAGTTCCAGCGGCTGCGCCAGTTGCCGCCGCGGGACCTCACACCCGAGCAGGTCGCCCAGATGCGCGCGGTCCGGGACAGCGTCCAGACGCCCGCGCGAGTGCCGGTGCAGCGTGCCCTGCCTGCGGAGACGCTGCGGAACTACCTGTCGAACAACCCGATCCCGGGCATCTTCGACCCGGGCCGGGCGCGGGGCTTCACCTCGCGGTACGTGGACACGCAGATGCTCGACACTCCGGACGGGGTGTACGAGGCGCTGCGGCTGGACTACACCGATCCCGGGTACGTCGGCCGGAACGGGCGGCCGCCGTACCAGCCGGGGGACGCCGGAGTCGCGGTGATGCGGTTCTCGCTGCGGGATCCGGGTGGGCTGTCCACACCGTACGGCGGGCCTACGCCGGAGGACCGGGCCGCTATCGGCGGCAGCGTGGAACAGTCGGCGCCGTTCACCGGGAACGGGTTCACCGGTAGTGCGCAGCACGCCGTACCCGAATTCGAACTGGCCGAGAACGAGATTCCGAACCAGGCCGAGATCTATGTGCTGGACCGGGACGGGAACGAGACGCTTGCGGCTCGGTTCCGGGCGCGGGACGGGCAGTGGGTGGTCACCGCCGAGGGTCAGGCCATCCTTGACGATGCGGGGTGGCCGGGTACGGTCTCGGCGTCCCCCGACCCCGCCGCTTCCCCTGACCCCGCAACCGCGACCGACCCGGCCGCCTCGACGGATCCGGTGGCTGAGACCGATCCGGTGGCTGAGACCGATCCGGTGGCTGAGACCGATCCGGACAGCGATGGGGATCCGCAGCCCGCCGCGGAGCCGGAAGCGCCGCCGGCTCGCCCGGGCTTCCCCCCGGTGAGCGACGCCGAGGCGCTGGCCCTGATGGCCGCCAACGCGCGCGTCACCCCCGCCGGGGTGCTGGCCTTCGAAGCCGGCCCGGCGATGCCGCTGCACGCCGACCGGCTGCACGGCGTCCCCGGCCACGTCACGATCGCCGCGCACACCGCCCGCGACGGCAGCGTGCTGGTCGGCGGCCGCCGGCTGACCCCCGAGCAGTTCGCGAGCGCCCTGAACGCCCTCGCCGCGCAGGGCGCCATCGACCTCGGCCCGCAGGGCACCCCGCTGCGCCTGGTGATGTGCCGGTTCGCCGCCGGCCAGGGCGCCGCGACCGTCGCCGCGATGACCGGCCGGCAGGTGCGCGCCGCCACCGACCTGGTCTGGGCCTGGCGGGACGGCTCCGAGATGGTGGCGCCGGCCGACCCCGCGCGCGGTGGCCTGCCGTCGCAGACCGAACGGGGCGAGTGGCGGACCGTCGACCCGGACGGCACGGTCGTCACCACCGAGCCGGGCGACCGCGTGATCCCGCCGAGGGACGGCGACCCGGTGAACTTCGGCGCCGGACGTGGCCCGCCGCACCGGGACCAGCCGCTGGTCAACGAGGCCCTCGACCGGGCGGCTGCCGCCATGCGCGCCGCCGCCGCGGGCCGGGACGTCACCGTCGAGCAGCCCCGGGCGAACACGATCGAGGTGCGCACCGAGAACGGGCGGACCCGGACGATCCGGTTCGCCGCCGCCGAGGTCGCGAACATCCGGGTGGGCCGCTCGTTCACCGGTGACGTGCTCGTCGAACTGCCGGCCGGTCAGGTGTCCGACGCGACCACCACCGACGCCGACCGGGACCGGCTGGTGGCACAGGCGATGGCACTCGCCCTCGGCGAGGCGGACGCCAACCGCAGGATGCGCTTCGGCGGGCGTACGCCGTCCCCGGTGACCGATCAGCGGCGTGCCTCGGCCGCCGTCGCGGCCGGGCAGGTGCGGCTGCTGCAGGTTCAGCTCGCGGCCGCGCCGGAGAGTGCCCGCGCCGCGGTCGAGGCCGAGCTCCAGCGCTTCATCGAGCAGCAGCGGCTACGCGACGGCATGCCGGACGCGCAGGCACGCCGGGCGGCGCTGGCCCGTCACCTGCCGCCGGCCGCCCTGCGGTTCCTCGACGAGCAGCGCAGCGTGCACCGGGCACCCAACCCGGCGGCGGCGACGGTGCGGCGGCTCCTCGCCGAGGGATCGCCGATGCCCGGCGCCGAGGTGCGGGCCACGCCGCGCCAGGACACCTTCCGGATCTTCCCGGCGGGCTGGGCGGCGCGAGGCCTGGCGTCGTTCACCGTACGGGTGGTCGCCGCCACCACCCCGGACCAGTTGCTGATCCGCGACGTCGTCGACGGCCGCCACTTCGACCTGGTCGTCGACCCCGCCCTGCTGCCCGCCGGGCCGGACATGACGGCCGACCAGGTGTGGCAGGCGCGGGAGGAGCTGAACGCCCGGGTCGCCGAGGCACTCCAGGCGATGGCCGCCCGGCAGGCCCAGCGCCCGCCGGAGTTGCTGGTAGGGCTGCGCAACCGGCTGGTGGAAATGGCCGGCCCGCTCGGCGGCGCGTTCCTTGCGACCATCACCGCGGCGACCCTCACCCAGATGACCCGGGCTTTCCGGCCGATCGCCGCCGGTCTCCTCGACTCCGCGGTCAACCCGCTGCTGGGCCGCCGGTCGGCGCTGCACAAGGTGGACCGCTCCCACGACCGGGCGCTGGGTACGGCGCTGGAGCAGCCGGAGGTCAGCCGGGCGACGGTCCAGTCCGACATCGCGGCCACCCGGCAGCGGATCAACGATCTCGCTCGTACCCCTGACGTTCTGGACTGGTCCACCCCGGAGACCCCGGCGCCGAGCGCCGCCGATTCCGAGACGAACGCGGCCAAGATCCGCAAGGCGCTGCACCGGGCCATGCGGAACCTCGCGCGGGACCCCGGTTCGCGGATCGAGGGACTGCGGGCCATCACCATGCCGCGTGCCGACGAGCACGCGGCCACCAGGCGGTACCGGCTGCGGATCCGTGGCGGGCCCAACGTGACCGTCTGGGTCCGGGTGGTCACCAACCCGTCCGACGCCTCGGCCATCGGATCGACGAACCAGCCCGACGGCATCTCCCTGGACGTGCCGGCGACGCTCACCGACCGGGCCGCGCTGGCGCGTGCGCTGCGCGAACGGCTCAGCACGATCGTTGCCGGGCGGCAGCGGCACGGGCGGAGCCTGGCCAGTGTCGCCGTCAACCTGCGCCGCTTCCTGCTGCCCGATTCGTTCCAGTTCGCCGGTGGCCGTACGCACGGCAACCAGGTCCGTGGCCCGGTCGCACCGCCGCCGCCCGGCACGCCGGCGACCCGGCCGGAGCCGACCCACGTCGCCGACGTGAACTTCGCCAACGCCGCCGGCCGGGCGCTGGGCGAGGTCGCCAACGCGGCCAACCGGCTGCGGCGGGAGCGCGAGCTCAAGGAACTGCGCAAGGCGTTCGACGGTACGCCGCCCCCGATCGAGCCCAGGCCGGGACGGTTCGGCGCCGAGCAGGCGATGCCGATGCGCGGCTCACAGCGGCGTACGGTCGCCGAGCGCCTCGCCGACGTCTTCGGCAACGGGACACGGCTGGCGGACGACCTGCGTCTCCAGGTCGATCCGTCGTCCACCCGGCCGTTGCCGGCGACTCCGGCGTTCAGCGTGCAGCCGGACACCATGGCGGCGGCGCGGCAGGCCATGCGGGCCGCGTTGCGCGGTGGCTCGCGGATGATCCGGCGGATGCCGATCAGCTTCCACCCGAGCGACTCCACCACGGGGCAGGTCGAGGTACGGATCGTCAACCGGCGGTTCCGGCAGTCCCGCGTCGACATCGGCATCCCGTCCGGCCTGGAGCAGGCCGAGGTGGTCCGCCAGGTCACCGAGATCGGCGTGGTGCTGCGCAACCGGCGGCTGCACGGCATCCGGCGGCTCGGCCCGTACCTGCTGAGCCGGATCCCGTCGGCCATCGTGATCGGCTGGGGCGGTGCGCAGACCGCCACGATGCTGAGCAACTTCCCGGCCCTCGTGGTGGGTGGTGTCGCCGCGCTCGGCACGGTGGCCGGCGGCTACAACAACTACCGCAACGATCGCCGCGCCGCGATCGCCGAGGCCGTCGAGACCATCAGCGACGATCCGAGCACCATGCCGCCCCGTCAGCTGCGTGCCGCCGCACAGCAGCATCAGGAGGCGGTGGAGGCCCTCGAGGCGGCGGTCGCGGAGCGGCAGCGGCAGCTGGCCCAGGACTACCCGGAGGCGGCCGACCGGATCGCCGCGCTGGGTGATCCGCCGCGCCCGCTGGCGGAGATCGTGAGCGGCATCCGGGACGCGATCGCCGGGGTCCAGAGTCAGTTGCCGGTCCGGGCGACCCTCGCCCCGGTCGACAGCGACGACCCGAACGTGCTGCGGATCGACTTCCAGACCCGGACCGTGCCGCCGCGGAGCTTCACCTTCACCTTCGACGTGGCCACCGGGCAGACCACCCGGATCGTCGAGGGCACGCTCGTCCGGTCCGACGTGCACGCCTCGGTCATCGTCGATCCGACAGCGCGGCAGGAGGCCGTCGACCGGCGGCTGCTGGACTGGCTTTACGCCGAGATGGACGCGGCGCTGGAACTTCCCAACAGCACGCCGACCCCGGGCATGCGCGCGACCGGCGCCGGGGTGTCCGGGCTGGGTGCCGCGGTGGGTACGGGTGTCGGCCTCGCCGCCGGCGGGGCACTGGGTGTGCTCGGCGTCGGGCTGGCCCAGTCGCTCGGCTCCACGGCCGCCTCGGCGACGAGCGACTCCCGGCACGACGTGGCCCGGCAGAACGCGGCGGAGGAGGGTGAGCGGCGCCTGCGGGCCACGCACACCGACCCGTCCGACGCGCAGTTGGCGGCGGCGGAGAACCGCAGCCGGAGCCTGGTCGACCGTACCGAGGCCGCGGCGCAGCGTGCTCAGGAGCTGGACCGGCTGGCCGCGGAGCTGGAGAAGGACCGCGACGACCCGCCTCCAGCCGGCCCGAACCCGAACCCGGATCCGAACGGGCCGGATACTTCGCCCCAGAGCGGGCCGGACCCTTCGCCCCAGAGCGGGCCGGACCCGGACCAGAGCGGCTCGCAGCCCGGGCGCGGGACGGATCCGGTGACGGCGGTCGGTGTCGACGGCACCCGGATGGGCGGCCGGTTCAACGTGCGGCCGGAGCCCGCGGCGGTGCTGGACACGGCACGCCGGGCGCTGCCCGAGGTGGTCGCCCGGGTGCTGGGTGACCGGGTGCGGCAGATCCAGGACCTGGGCGACGGGCGGTATCTGATCCACCCCGCCGACGGGCGGCCGTTCGAGATCACCATCGACGCGGCGGATCTGAGCGGCGTACGGACGGGGCGCGGCCGGGACGTCGTGGCGCACACGACACGGGCCGGGCGCTCCGATTACCGGGTGCGGATCTCCGAGCGGCTGGACACGAATGCCGTACCGGAAGCCCTGATCCACGAGTTGCGTGAGGTGCTCGCGCTGCGCTCCGGATCGCTGCGCCAGCGTCTGACCACCCGGTTCCGCCGCGACGCGCTCACCCGGGGCACCGAGTCGTCCACCGCGCCGCTGTCCGGCCACGACCACGGCGGCCTCGGCCAGCTCGACCTGCACGGCGACGACGCGCAGGCGCTACGGGGCAGCGGCTGGCCGTGGGTGCGTACCGTCTTCGAGTCCGCCGCCCTGGCCCGCCACCTCGGCCTGGATCCGGCCAACCCGGCCACCGCGGCCCGGACCGAGCGGCTGCACGCCGACGGCGCGATCAACACGGCCACCCGGGACCTGCTGGCGCAGCTCGGTTATCAGTCGTCGCTGACGCCCGCCGAGCTCCTGGTCGTGCAGATGGCGCACTCGCTGGCGGCCAACCCGCCGCGGACCGACGACCCGGCCGGCCTCTACGCCGGATGGGCCCGCGCGGTCGCGGACCTGGGCGACAGCCTCAACCATCCGCGGTTCGCCGGTGAGCTGGTCAGCGGCTTCCTCGGCGACATGGACCCGACGCACCTGTCACAGGTCGGCAGCCGCAACACCGCGCTGGTCCAGCGGCTCCAGGCCATGCTGCCGCCCGGTCCCCGGCCGACCGGCCGGCTCCCCGCCGCCGAGTTGCGTGACATGGCCACCGCCTACCCGTCGGCCGACGACGCGGGCCGGCTCGCCATCCGGCGCCAGCTCGCCGCCACCGTCGACAGGTACCGCGGCCAGCGTGACCACGCGGCCGCCGACCGGCTGCTGCTGGACATCCCGCCGGACGTCCGGCCGTTCCTCGACCAGCTGGCCCCGCCGAGCCTCACTCCGGCACAGGTCCAGCAGGTCACCGCGAACCACGTGCCGGGCGCTCTGCCCACGACGGCGTCGCTGCAGTCCGCCGACTTCGCCCGGCACCTGCTCCACAACGGCCAGGCGCTGCCCGGCTCGGCGCTGCGCGACGTGCTGGACCGGCTGGCGGTGGAGGGCGAACGGGCCGTCACCAGCCTTCCCCGCCTGCCGCACCTGGCCGGTCAGGTGGTCCGCCCGGACCCGGCGCTGATGAACTCGCTGGCCGCCGCCGACCAGGCGCTGGCGAACCGGGTCTGGCAGGAGGGCATCTACGTCGACCTGCGCGGTGTCGCCGACCTGACGCCGTTCATGCCGAGCGGGTTCAGCCCGGTCACGCTGGGGCCGGTCGGCAATCACATGGACGCGTCCACCCCGGGCGGGCGGGCCGCGATCGTGCTCGACGACATGCGCCGCGCGGAGGTGACCTACGGTGCCGGGTACGTGCCGTCGCCGCAGGTCACCAGCGTCCTGGCCACGCACCGGTTCCACCACGCCGGTGACGTGCGGACGATGATCCCGGTGCCGGCCGCGCTGGCGAACGTGGTCGCGGCGATGAACCCGAGCCCCGCGCCGCCGGTGGCTCCGTCGACGGGTGTCCAGGTCGACCCGGCGACCGGCAACGTGCGGCTGGTGGCACACCGGCCGGAGGCGGTGCCGACGAGCCAGGGCACGGTGACCTACGGGAACCCGCTGGACTCCGCGACCGGCCGGATGCCGCTGTGGCAGGGGCAACCGACCCGGGAGCAGTTCGGGCAGGGTGCGCTGGGTGACTGCGGCACCATCGCGACGATCCGGTCGGTGGCCGGGCGCCGGCCGCAGGCTCTGGGCCAGGCGGTACGGGACAACGGCGATGGCACGTACACCGTACGGCTGGCGCAGACGGTGCAGAACGGCGCCGTCGTCACACCTACCGGCCGCTTCATCGACGTGGTGGTCGACGGGTCCCTGCCGATCCTGAACGGGACGCCGCACCGGTTCGCGTACGGCCGTCCCGCCGGCGCGGCCTGGGGTGCGCTCATCGAGAACGCGCTCGCCGCCGTCGGACAGGCGTGGGACGTGGCCCGTCAGGTCAGCGACCACCAGACGTGGTACTGGGGTGAGGTCGCCAACAGCCAGCAGAACAACACTCCGGCACCGGACCGCTTCCGGGCGGCGCCGGACGGGTACCGCCAGATCGTCGGTGCGCCGCTGACCCGGCTCGCCGAGATGATGACCCAGCTGACCGGCCATCCGGCCCGGGTCGCCGCGGTGGACACCACGACGAACCGGGACGCGGTGATGCTGCGGCGGCTACGTGACCTGATCGCCGCGAACAGCCCGATCCTGACGTGCACCCGCGCCGACACGCAGTACACCGACCCGGCCCTGCAGGCGGCGCTGCCGCACAACCTGCACCACAACCACGCGTACGAGGTGGTGGCGGTCAACCCGGACGGCACTGTGGTCCTGAGCAACCCGTGGAACGCTCCCGGGCAGGACCCGGACCCGATGCCGATCGGGGACTTCCTCAACCTGATGGCGAACGAGTTGGTGCACCTGGACGTGGCGCTGCAGGCACCGCCCGCGCAGCCGCCGGCACCCACCCCGCCGCCGGTCCCCGGCCCGTCGCCCACCCCGAACGTCTCCAGGCAGCCGGGACCGGAGCCGGACCCGGAGAGGGAGACACCGGACCTCACACCGGAAGGTTCCCCGGCGGACCGGATCAGAGGAGCCCGCCGCTACACTCCGCAACTGGTCACGGTGAACTACTACGTGGTGCGGATGCCGGACGCCACCGACGTGGGTGTGATCATCCTGGTCAGCCGGGACGGTTCCATCATCAGCGTGTGGCAGGTGGCCGGTGACGGCGGCTGGCAGCAGGGCGCGGGCCCGATCCTGCCGCCCGGCGGCGGTCACCCGGTGCCGATCGACCGGGCCGGCGCGGAGGTGGCCTGCTGGGAGGCGCTGGGCCAGCCGCTGCCTCCGGAACCCTGGCTGAAGTCCCTGGCCGGATGAGCGACGTCAAGGAGATCGAGATGGCAACGCCCGAGCCACAGAAGCTGGTCATTTCGTCGTCCCTGCGCCGGGCGGAGACGACTGACGGGACGTGGATCTCGGTGCGCGGCGTGGACAGGTCGCAGCCCCGGGTTCTGCTCCAGCTGCCGGTCGACGGCCGGTACGACGAGTTCTGGCTGTCGCTCGGCGAGACCGCCACGGCGGGCGGCGAGACGTGGCGCTTCGAGAACATCGAGTTCGGGCAGACGGCGAGCCAGTGGGAGATCACTGTCAGCCAGGTTCTGGCCGGGTCACCGCCGTACGAGCCGCCGGCGGCACCGGACAGCCAGGTCTGGCAGCCCGCCGTGCTCCGGCCGAACGGCACCCTGGACGAGCGTGCCCTCCTCGCCCTGGAACAGCGCATCGGCGGCCCGCTCCCCCGCCTCTACCGGCAGTGGCTGGCGGACAACAACGGCGCCTCCCCCGCCCAGGACGTCTGGATCAAGGGCTGGAACTTCTGCCTCAACGAGATCCACCCGCTGCTCGGCATCCGCCCGGACGTGCCGCACCTGGATCTGAGCTTCGGCGAGAGCCGCCGCAGCCCCTGGCTGACCGACGACTACCTGGTCGTCGCCGTACCGCTCGGCGGCCTGCTCGCCGTGAAGCTGCGCGACGTCTACGCCGACCAGATCGTCTTCCTCAGCGACGCGGCCTGTCACGCCGCGAACGCCTACGACCGGAGTCAGTACACGTCACCCGCCGACTATCTGAGCCGGACCGCGCTGTTCGCCGTCGCCGGGTCGATCCACGAGTTCTGCCAGAACCTCCAGCCGGCCCCGCCGGTCACGCCCGCCCGCATCGACACCCCCGGGCAGCCCTCCACCTGGTAACAGCCCTCGACCTGATAAAAGGCCGTCACGCGCCGGCCAGGAACGCGGTGATCTGGCCGGCCATCGACTGGTACTCCGCCTCGTCGCGGACCAGACGGTCCCGCCGGAACGCCTCCGGCTGCCGCTCCCGGATCAGCCGGCCGGTGTCGGTCCAGAACGCCTCGGCGGGCACCTCGTCGGCACCCTCCGGCAGGAACTTGCCGATCTCGGCCAGCGCCGAACAGGCCGACTCGAGGTTCTTCGCGATCTCGTTCACCGCGTCCGGCGTGAGCGCGCCACCGCCGGCCTGCTCCAGCAGGATGCCGATGTTGGCGGCGGCGAAGTCCTCGACGCCCCGCCACTGACCCGCGTCGATCAGGACGGACGGTTCGGTGCCCTCGCCGTAGAACTCCCCGGGGCGGATGTCGCCGCGCAGCGCCACCGACGGCACCACGATGGTGAAATCGTGCTGCTCACCGTCGTGCACGCCGTTGACCTGGAGCACCCGGTGACCGTCGACATAGCTCAGGTCGGTGATCTGGCGGAGGTCGACCGGCACGTTGCGGCCGACGACCAGTTCCACAAAAAGGTACGCCTCGGCCAGGGTCCTGGCCTCCAACTGCGTGGTCATCGCGCCAGCCTATCCATCGTCACGGAAGGGTGAAGGTCCTGAGCTCGTAGCCGGCCCGGTCGGCGGTCTTCGCCAGGCTCAGGACGGCCCCGGTGTCCGGGGTGACCATCAGCTGGTCGGCACCGCAGACGTCGAGCACCGTCGTGGTCTTACCGTCGGCCAGGGTGGTGCGGTCGATCTCGCCGTACTGGTTGGCGGTCACGATCGCGCTGCTGTCCGGGCTGAACCGCATGGCGCCGACGATCGACCACTGCGGTGTGACCTGGATGGTGCGCTCGGTCGCGATCTCGACGACCCAGACGTCGTGCCGGCTGGACGGTTGCTCCGGCCCGTACTCGCGGACGGCCAGGTATTTCCCGTCCGGACTGAAGGCCACCTCGATGGCACCGGAGCCGGGCGAGTTGAAGCGGTGTTCCACCTTGCCGGTGCCGGTGTTCCACACCAGCACCCGGCCGCCGGCGTCACCGAGTGCCACCAGCTTGCCGTCCGGGCTGAACGCGAGGCGGCTGGCCTGATAGCCGGTCGCACCGTCGAACTCGGACTTCTCCTCCATGGTGGTCTCGAGCGCCCCGGTCCGGACGTTCCAGGTCCGTACGAGCCCGTCGGTGGTGCTCAGGGCGACGAGCTTGCCGTCCGGGCTGACCGCGGTGTCCTGGATCCGTCCGCGGTCGTCCTTCTTCTCGGCGAGCGGCTGGAGGCCCGGGAACACCTGGATCGCCTTGTCACCGTCGACCGGCCACACCGCGGCGCCGGGGACCCGGCCGGCCTCGTTCTCGAACTGCTGGAGGGCGACGAAGGAGGAGCCGTCGGCGCGGAACGACATCACTTCCGGGGCCGAGCCGTCGTAGTGCCGGACCGTCTTGCCGGTGGTGACGTCGAGCAGCGCCGGTTCGTAGACCGGCCACAGCAGGTGCCGGCCGTCGGGGCTGAGCATCGCGTGCAGGAACGAGGTGGTGTCCTGCGGGACTGCCAGGTCGGTGCGGAGCACCGCTGAGGGGCCGGCGCAGTCCCTCTTGTCCGCCCAGGGCATCGAGTCCCACAGCGCGATGACCGCGCCGCCGCCGAGTAGACCCAGCGCCACGACTCCGGCAATGACTTTGGTGCGGCCCATACCTGTCCCTCAATCGATGTAACGGCCCGGCCGGAGGAGACCTGCGTGTAACGGCCCGGCCGGAAGCAGAACCGCGCCGCCGACCGGGCCGAAGCCCCGCCGGCGGCGCCGGGTTCACCTACGCCGGAGCCCGGTCAACCGGCCTGGCCGATCGCCGGACCGCGCTCGTCGCGTTCCTGCTGTTCCGGTGTGTGGATGACCGGGGTGGCGGTCTCCGCCTCGGTCACGCCGTACTCGTCGTCGCTGAGCGGCGTCGACTGGTGCGACCGGCGCGCGGCCGGCGGTTCGCCGTGTGCCGCCGGCTGAGCCTGCCGTTCCCGGCCGAGCACCGGTGGTGCCGCGTCGCGGGCGGCGAGACCCGGACGGCGGGTGAACTCGTCGCCGTCGGCGCCGGGCTGCTGCCGGCGTGGGGCACCGCCCTGCGGGCGACCGCCGATGGCGTCGTGATCCATGCTGGTCGGGCGCGTCGGGCGGCTGGTGTTGCTGATGGTGGGCGGCGGCGTGCCCCAGGCCGTGTTGCCGGGACCGATCGTGCCGGGAATGCCGTCCTGGCCGGTCGGCTGGTTCTCCGTATTGCGCCGGTCCCGTCGCTGGGCGGGTGGCGGCGTGCCGTGCTGGCCCGGCCCGTCCTGCCCGGGCCGGCGCCCGATGACGCCCGGCCGCTGACCTGCCGGTGGGGGCGTGGCGCCCCGGCCGGTGCCACCGCGGCCACGCTGGCTCGGCGGCGGGGTCGCCGGCTGGCCCCGGCGCTGCTGGCCGGCCGCGGGCGGCTGGGCGCCGCCACGCTGGGAGCCGTCGGTCGGCCGTTTGCCGATCACGCCCTTGCCGGTGCCGGCCGAGGGTGGCAGTGCGGGCTTGCCCGGGGCGCCGGGCCGCTGGCCGATCACACCCGACTTCTTCATCGAGTTACGGCCGGGTGACGGCGGCGCCCCCAGCCCGGGCCGCTGGCCCTTGCCCGGCAGGTTGGGCGCGGCCGGCGGGGTGACCCGGGGCGCGCCTCCCCCGCCATTGCCGAGGCCGGGCTGGCCGGGCAGGTGCAGGCCGGGGACCAGCGGCGGGATCGGGACCCCGGGCGCGTTCGGCGCCGGCGGCACGGTCGGCGGGTTGAGCACCGGCGGGGCCGGTGGCGCCGGGGTGCCGACCAGTTCCGGGCCGGGCACCGGTGGCACGCCTGGCGGCGGCGGAACGACCGGCGGCGGCGGAGCCACCGGCGGAGTGGGTGTGGGAGTCGCGTCGGTGGGCAGCGTCGGTGACGGCGGGATCACCGGAACGACGGGCACGTTCGGGATGTTCGGCGAGCCGGGGATGTTGGGCGCGCCGGGCACGCTGGGGATCTTCGCCGCGAAGAGCGGGCCCTTGTACGCCGGAAGCTGGGGACGGCTCTCCTCCGCGAGGAGGTAGGCGTTCTCCAGCGTCCGCATCG
The DNA here is from genome assembly GCF_042666575.1 of Actinoplanes sp. GCM10030250. Lineage (NCBI taxonomy): Bacteria > Bacillati > Actinomycetota > Actinomycetes > Micromonosporales > Micromonosporaceae > Actinoplanes > Actinoplanes sp. GCM10030250. The sequence continues at coordinate 498,478 of NZ_JBHTDO010000003.1, forward strand.
CGGTACGGGCTTCCTCGTCGAACTCGGCCAGCTTGTTGGGGTCGATGAACCCCTCGCCGCCCATCCAGTCCGGCCGGTTGTTCCAGAGGTCTTCCCAGGGGTCGACGAAGATGTTCCCCAGGACGGTGTCGTCCGAGAACGCGTCCTCGGCGTCCTCCTTCTGGGCGATGTACTTCGCGCGCCGGCTGTTGATCTCGTTCATCTTGTTCTGAGCGACGATCACCGCGTCGGCGGTGTCATACATCATCTCGGCGAACTGCCGCACGGCCGCGGCGTAGGAGTTGAGGGTGTTCTGGACGTCGGCCATCTTCTCGCGGAAGGCGTCACCGCCCGAGGAGTTCCAGTCCGGCGCGATCTGCTTCGAGTAGTGCCCGAGGTTGTCGCGCATCGCCTCGAACTGTCGCGCGAGCACCTTCCAGCCCTCCGCGGAGGACCGCTGACGGTAGGCGTTCTGCTCGTGGACGGCCTGGTACATCCGGGGGAAGTCCAGGCTGTTCCAGTCCGTCACGGCGTTCCCTTCCCCTCGTCGGCGGTCGGCTGATGGTCAGGCAACGGTGCCTCCGTTGTTACCCGACGAAGTGCCGGGGGCGCCCGGAGCGGTGACCTCGACGGTGCCTTCCCGCCACTCCTTCTCGGCCTTCTCCTGGGCCTCCTGCGCCTCCTGCGCGTCCTCCGCGACCCGCGAGTGGTACTCCTCGTAGGCCTCGTGGAAGACGCCGCTCTCCTCCTGGGTCGGCGCGGCCAGGTCCTGGGGCTTGGTGTAGCCGGCGCGCTCGGTGTACTTCTCGTCCTCCGGGGTGTCGTGCTTCGAGTTCTCCCCGGAGAAGTCGGGTTTCTTGCCGCTCGGGGTGGCCGCGAACGGGATGTCGCCGTCCTTCTCGCTGATGATGCCGTCGTTGTTGAGGTCGAAGCCGTCCGGCAGCACCTTCCACTGGTCGGCCGGGGGAAGCTTCTCCGTGGGAGTGCCGGGCTTGCCGGGCTCCGGGAACATCATCTCCACCTTGGAGACCGACAGCGCGTTCGCCTCGTCGAGGTTCTTGTAGGTCTCGGCGAGATCGGCGGCGGCCTTCTGCAGCGCCTCGATGCCCTTGCGGATGAACTGCACCTTGACGTTCACGTCGGTGTACGACCCGACGTTCTTCCCGTGCATCTCCACCGCCTCGGCGAACGCGGTGGAGCTGCCCTTGGGGATGTACTGAGCGCTCAGTGGGTGCATGACGGAGCCGCGGGTGTCCCACCGCTCATACTCGGCCTCGAAGTCCTTCAGATCGTCGAGCAGCTCGGTCGACAGCGTCTTGAGCGACTCCACCTTGACGTCGAGCTTGTGGCCGACGCCCGTGGGGCCGCTGCCCCCCTCGTCATACCTGACCATGTCTCCCCCGCTCCAGTTCCTGGCCCTCCGTGACCATCCACACTATCGAAGCCTGGGAATCGCCCCAACCCCGCCGAGACGCCCGCGGGTCATCCGGCCGGCGGTGTCCAGGCGAGCTGGACCAGTTGCGTGCCGCCACGGCGGGTGATCAGGTGACCGCGGCCCGGCGGCAACTGCTCCGGGCGCCGGTTGCCGAGCAGCACACCCTCTTCCCGGTTGCCCGACATCATGATGCCCGGCGTCGCCAACTCCCGCAGGCGCGCGATGACCGGCTCGAACAGGGCACGCGACGCGCCGCCGCTGCGCCGGGTCAGCACCACGTGCAATCCGACATCTCGCCCCTGTGCCAGATAGTCCAGCAGCGACATCACGGGGTTCGTCGCACCGGCCACCAGGTCGTAGTCGTCGATCAGCACGAACAGCTCGGGACCGGTCCACCAGCTGCGGTTGCGCAGCTCCTCAGCGGTGACGTTCGGGCCGGGCAGCCGGCGCTGCATGCCGGTCACCACGTCGCGCATCATGTCCGCGGTGGACTGAGCCGACGTGCCGTACGCGAGCAGGTACTCCGGAGGCACCGACCCGAGCAGGCTGCGCCGGTAGTCGACGGCGATGATCCGTGCCTCCGCCGGCGTGTATCGCTGGGTGATGCCGCGGATCACGCCGCGCAGGAAGCTGCTCTTGCCGCACTCGAGATCGCCGAGCACCAGGCAGTGCGGCTCGGCGTCGAAGTCCAGGTGGACCGGCTGGAGGTCGTTCTCCGCGATGCCGATCGGGATCCGGCCGGCCGGCCCGCCCGCCGGTACCGGCAGCTGGTCGTAGCGGATCTCGGACGGCAGCATCCGGACCTGCGGTGCCCGCGGTCCGGTCCAGGCCTCGTTCATCTGGTGCACCAGCTTGGCCAGGCCCTCGTGGACGGTCTGCGGGTCGGCCGCGCCGTCGATGCGGGGCAGCGCCGCCAGGAAGTGCATGCCCTCGGCGGTCACACCGCGGCCGGGCGAGTTCTCCGGCACGTTGAGGGCGGCGCGGCGGTCCATCACCGAGTCGGTCGGGTCACCGAGGCGCAGCTCCATCTTGCTGCCGAAGAAGTCACGCAGCGACGGGCGGACGTCCATCCACCGGGCGGCGGAGGCGACGACGTGCACACCGAAGGTGAGACCCCGGGCGATGACGTCGGAGACGTCGAGCTCGAGGTCCTCGAACTCCTTGCGCAGCGTGCCCAGGCCGTCGACGACGAGGAAGACGTCGCCGAACGGGTCCTCGGCGAACTCGCCCTGTGCCTTGCGCCGGCGGTAGACGGCCATCGACTCCACCGCGTGATCGGCGAAGAACCGCTCGCGGGCCTCGAGCAGGGAGCGCACCTCGGCGACGCTGCGGCGCATCCGGTCGACGTCGAGGCGGCTGGCGACGCCGCCGACGTGCGGCATGTCGCGCAGTGCCGCGAGACCACCGCCGCCCAGGTCCAGGCAGTAGAACTGGGCCTCCTGCGGTGAGTGGGTCAGCGCCAGGCTGATGATCACCGTACGCAGCAGCGTGGTCTTGCCGCTCTGCGGACCGCCGACCACGATCAGGTGGCCGGAGGCACCGGCCAGGTCCAGGCTGAACACCTCGCGGCGCTGGTCGAAGGGCCGGTCGACGAGGCTGACCGGGACCTGCAGGGCACCGCGGCTCTCCGGGACGCTCACCGTGAGGCCGTGGTCGGGGGCCACCACCAGCGGCGGCATGATCTGGTCGAGGGTCGGCGGCACGTCCAGCGGCGGGAGCCACACCTGGTGCGCCGGCACGCCGCCGCCCTCCAGCCGCTCCACCAGAATGTCCAGGACGCTGTCGCCCATCGACTCCTCGTCGCTCATCTCGCCGGGCACCACGGCCGGCGCCTCGGTGACCTTGGGAGCGACGTACTGGGTCGAGTAGGGCAGGGCCGGGTCCATGTCCGGGGTGAGTTCGGCGACGGTGGCGCCGGAGGTGTCCTCGTACTTGCCGGAGACGTAGGCCGCCCGGAAGCGCACCAGCGCCTCGGTGCCGAACTTGAGGAAGCCGTGACCGGGCGCGCGGGGCAGCTCGTAGGCGTCCGGCACGCCGATGGCCGCACGACTCTCGCTGCTGGAGAAGGTCCGCAGGCCGATCCGGTAGGACAGGTGGGTGTCGAGGCCGCGCAGGCGGCCCTCCTCCAGCTTCTGCGAGGCAAGAAGCAGGTGTACGCCCAACGAGCGGCCCACACGCCCGATCTGCACGAACATGTCGATGAAGTCCGGCTTGGCGCTGAGCAGCTCGGAGAACTCGTCGCAGATGATCAGCAGGTTGGGCAGCGGGGTGAGGGGTGCCCCGGCCGCGCGGGCCCGCTCGTAGTCACGCTGCGAGTCGTACTTGCCGGCGTCCTGGAGCAGCTCCTGCCGCCGGATCAGCTCACCGGAGATGGCGTCGCGCATACGGTCGACGAGCGACAGGTTGTGGCGCAGGTTCGTGATCACAGCGCTGGTGTGCGGCAGCCGGTCCAGCTTGGCGAAGGTCGCGCCGCCCTTGAAGTCGACGAGCACCAGGTTGAGGATCTCCGAGCTGTGCGTGGCGGCGAGCGCCAGCACGAGCGTACGCAGAAGTTCGCTCTTGCCGGAACCGGTCGCACCCACCAGCAGGCCGTGCGGGCCCATGCCCTCCTGTGCGGACTCCTTGATGTCGAGATCGATCGGCGAGCCGTCGGGCGCGATGCCGATCGGGACCCGCAGCCGGTCACGGTTGGGCCGGATGCCCCACGCCGTGGCCGGATCGAACTGGTACGGGTCGCCGAGCCCGAGCAGTTCGGCCAGGCCCATCTCGGTGCTGAGCCGCGACTCGCTGCGCGACGCGACGGAGAGCCGCAACGGCGCGATCTGCCGGGCCAGCCCCAGTGCCTGCTCCTCGTGCAGGGCGTCCGGCCGGCCCACCCGGGTACGGCCGTCGATACTCGACGTGTACAGGTCGCCCTTGTCGTCGAGCTCCAGCACCAGCGAGGCGCGGTCGAGCATCCGCGGCGGCGCGGTGGTGAGGTCGACGAGCGTGACGCCGTCGATGCCACCCTCGGTCATCAGGTGGTCGGAGCCGCCGATGTCACCGCCGTCGAGCACGACGATCAGGTGCGGGCTGACGGTCATCACGGCGTCCGGGTCGAACCGGGGCCGGGAGGCGACCACGTCCTCCAGGATCGCCTCCAGCATCGGGATGTTGGAGGCGACCATCCGCAGCTGGCCGAGGGCGTCGGTCTTCGTCGGATGCAGGGCGTGCGGCAGCCATTTCGCCCACTCCCACTCGGCGGACGTCTCCGGGCCGGCGCAGACCGCGACGAGCAGGTCGTCCGGTGCGTGGAAGGTGACGGCCTGCGCGAGCATGGCGCGGACCAGGGCACGGGTCTGCTGCTGCGGCCCGCGCAGGTAGACCCGGCTGAAGCCGGGCAGCGAGAGGGCCACGGGAAGGTCGGGCACCACGGCGTACGTCTTGACGAAGCGCCGCAGAGCGACGGCACAGACCGGCTCGAGGTCTTCGACGCGGCTCGTCCGCGGCGGCACGATCGGCGTGGCCACCTCGAGCGGGCCGAGGCCGAGCCGGACGGTGCCGAAGTCACCGTCGACCGGCCGCCGCTCCCAGAGGCGGTGACTGGCCACCGTGGACCACAGCGCGTCCGGGTCGGGGTGCCGGTAGTACATCGCCTGGCGCTGCTCGGTGATCACCTTGATGATCTTTCGGCGGTGCTGGCTCAGATGGTGCATGTACTTGCGGCGGGAGGCGGTCATCTCCGCCTTGCTCGGCTGCCCGTTGCTGCTGACCACCTGGGCGAGCAGCATGCCGAGCATGCTCACGCCGAACATGGCACCGACGATGTAGCCCAGCGGTCCCGGCTTCTGGAACGAGAACATCATCGCCATCGCCGCCGAACCGGCCACCATCGGCAGCGTCATGAGCAGGTTGCTCCAGCCCTTGTTGCCGGGCGGGGGCAACTCGGGGGGCGGATCGAGCACGACGTCACCGGAGGGGATGGCGGGTGCGGGGCGCCGGGGGTACCGCTTGACGGTCACCGTGCTCACGAACTGCTCCCCGTTGGATCGACGACTGGCTGGACGCCATGTTAGGCAACCGGCTGCTAGGTTGACAGCCGCGGTAAGCCCTGAACGGACAAACGGGAGTGCAACGGTGACCACGACACCCGTCACTGGACTGGCGCGGGTGACCGTCGCCACACCGGATCGTCGTATAGACCTGGCCCTACCGAGCAATGTAGCGCTCGCGGGCCTGCTTCCGAGTCTCATGCAACACGCCGGTGAGAGCTTCGCTGACGCCGGGGAGACGCATGGCGGCTGGTCACTGCGCCGGACCGACGGCACGGAACTACGGACCGACCTGAGCCTCGGCGCCCAGGAGGTGCGCGACGGCGAGCTGCTCCACCTGGTCCCGCGGTACGCGGAGTGGCCGGAGCCGGACTACGACGACGTGGTCCACACGATCGCCGCCGGTTCGCGCCGGCACGGCAAGCCGTGGGAGCCCGCCACGACCCGCCGGGCCGCGCTGACCGTCGGCACGTCCCTGCTGACCGTGGCGCTGGTCGTGCTGCTGCTGTCCGGGCCGTCCTGGCTGGTGCCGGGGATCGTCGCGCTGGTCCTGGCGGTGATCCTGGTGGTCACCGGGATCGCCCTGTCGCGGGCGATGGCCGACTCGATGGCCGGCGTGTGGGTCGCCGGTGTCGGCCTGCCGTTCGCCTTCACCGGCGGGTTCCTGGTCATCGCCGGTGAGGAGCCGCTGGCCGAGCTGGGCGCGCCCAGCCTGCTGCTCGGTTCGGTGCTGCTCTGCGGTGCCGCCCTCATCGGCTACGGCGGTGTCGCCGATCGGACACGGGTGTTCGCGGCCGGTGTCGTCCTCGGTCTCGTCGGCACCCTGGCGGCCGCCATCACCCTGGCCGGGCTGGAGACCACCGAGGCGGCGAGCGTGGCGCTCACGGTGGTGGTGCTGCTCTCACCGATGGCGCCGCTGATGGCCATCCGGCTCGGCAAGATCCCGGTGCCCGAGCTGCCGGAGACCGCCGGCGACATCCTCGAGGACCAGCCGCGTACGCCCGCGCCCAAGACCTTCGCCGCGGTGGCCCGCGCCGACGACATCCTGACCGGTGTGCTGCTCGGCGGCAGCATCGCCGCGGCGATCTGCCTGGTGATGGTCGGCTGGTCCGGCGGGGTGGCCACCTCGCTGCTGGCCGGGCTCTGCACCGCGGCGCTGCTGATGCGGACCCGGATGTTCCTGGCCACCCGGCAGCGGGTGCCGCTGCTGGTCTCCGGCCTGATCGGGGCGGCGACGCTGACCGTCGGCCTGTCGATGATGCTGCCGCCCGCCCTGCGGTCGCTGGTGGCGGTGCTGGTGCTGGCGCTGGTGGCCGCGGGGGTGATCGCGGGTGGCCTGGTCTACAGCCGGCGCCAGGCCTCGCCCTACGTCGGCCGGTTCCTCGAACTGCTGGACACCGTGGTCCTGATCACCATCATCCCGGTCGCCTGCGCCGCCGTCGGTGTGTACGCGACCGTACGCGGTTACTTCGGGTGACCCGGGAGAGGTGACGCGACATGGCAACCCGTAGGGACCGACTTCAGTCCTACCAGTTCCTTCTGCAACGCGTGGTGTCCGCACTGGTCATCCACGAGACCGACCCGCAGGTGTCGCCGTTCAAGCGCTTCGCAGGCTCGGCTTTTGCCGGCCTGATGATCGCGGTCATCGCGGTCGGCGGTGTCGCGGTGTTCGGCATGCTGAAGAGCGGCGGCAAGACGTCGTGGCGCAACCCGCAGGCGATCGTCCTGGAGAAGGAGACAGGCGTGCGGTACGTGTACCGCAACGACGTCCTGTACCCGGTCGCCAACCAGGTCTCGGCGATGCTGCTCGGCGCCACCCAGCCGGTGTCGGTGTCGCGCAACTCGCTCTCCGGCACACCGCGCGGCGAGACGCTGGGCATCCCCGGCGCGCCGGACGTCGTCCCGCGCACCACCGACCTGCTCACCTCACCCTGGAGCCTGTGTGTCCGCCCCGGCGCCAACGACCAGGGCGCGCAGACCGTGCTGCTGGTCGGGTCGGCGCCGTCCGCCGACAAGCCGCTCGGCACCGGCGCGATGCTGGCCCGCGCGACCGACGGCGAGGACGGTGCCCTGCACCTGATCTGGAACGACCGCCGCTTCCAGATCCGTGACGCCGACGTGGTCCTGCGTGCGCTGACCTGGGAGGGTTACGACCCGGTCCCGGTGCGGGCGGCCTGGCTGAACGGTCTGCCGGCCGGCACGCCGATCAGCCGGTTCTCGCTGCCGGACGAGACGTCGTCCTTCCGCGACGTACGGGTCGGCCGGTTGTTCTTCGTCCGCAACACCGCGGGCAACACCCAGTTCTACGTGGCGATGCCGGACGGCCTGGCGAAGGTCACGTCGATGCAGGCGGACATCATGCGCGGTGACCCGGCGCTCAACCCGGACGGTGTGCAGCCGGAGGAGATCCAGGCCGGTCAGCTCGTCGAGAGCGAGGCGGCCTTCACCGCCGAGGGCGACGTCCAGCCGCCGGCCGCCACGCCGAAGCTGGTCACACCCGCGGCCGCGGACGCCCCGTTGTGCGCCGTGTTCCCGGCCGGAGGCGGTGCACCGTCGGTGCGCAGCGACGCGACGATCCCGGCGGGTTCGGCGGCCGGTGACACCGCGGGCGTCGCCGACCCGGGCACCGCTTTGGCGGACCGGGTGATCGTTCCGGCCGGCCGCGGCGCCCTGGTGCTGTCAGCGGGCTCACCCGACGCGAACACCGGCACGCTGCTGCTGGTGACCGAGCCGGGCCGGGCGTTCCCGGTGACCCCCGACGTGGCGGAGAAACTCGGGTACGGCCCGGGCAGCGCGGTCAAGATGCTGAGCAGCGTCGTGGGCCGCCTCCCGGTCGGCCCGGCCCTCGACCCGGGCGGCGCGGGCCTGCCCGCCGCCCGCCCCTGAGCAGGCCAGCCCACCGCCCGCGTCTGCCCACCGCCCGCCTGGAGAAAGCCGAGTTCCAACGGCCGGGCGTCGAACAGCCGGGCTCGAGGGGCGAGCGCCGAACCGGCGGGCTCAGTCCGCGTCGCCGAAGACCAGGCGCCCGGCGTGCTGCAGCGTCTGCTCGTCCACCTCGGACCACCGATACCCCCGGGCCCGGATGTGTGCGAGCAGCTCCGGCTCGGGCGGCAACCCGTACGTCTCGGCGAAGTAGGCCAGCGACTCCGACCACACCCACACCCCGTCGGTGTGGATGTGCAGCGGCACCACTGGCAGGTCACCGTCGTACGGGTCCTCGCCGGTCCCGTACGCCGCCAGGGCCAGCGGCGCGTCCCGCAGGAACGCGACGATCTTCGGCCGTTCCGCCACGGGCAGGGCAGCATCGGGCGGCGGCAGCCGCGCCGGCGTCGACGCCTCGGCGAGCCGCAGCGGCGGCCCGGCGGTGAATTGCCGCTCCGCCTCCGTCAGCGCCGACTCCCAGCCCGCGATGATCCCCGCCGCGAACTCCGCGGAAACCTCGACGAGCACGTCGTCCGGGTCCTCCGGGTCGTTGTCGCGGATCACCTCGGTCGGCTCCCAGCCGCCGCCGTGCCGGTAGATCTCGTCGATGGAGCCGCGGCGCAGCACCGCACCGGGCCTGCGGACGGTCTCACCGGGCCGGAGCCGGACGAAGTGGGTGATGGTCGGCTGGGTCATCAGTCGTCCTCGTCGTCGTCGGCGGGTTCGGGCCACCTGGTGATGAACTCGGCGAGCAGGGCGGCGCGCTCGGCTCTCGCCGTGACCAGCACGGATCGCTCGAAGGCCGCCGGGTCGCCGCGCAAAGCGTTGCGCCCGGTGGCGGTGCGGAACTCCTCGGCGGGCACTCGATCCGTGCCGTCGGGGATGAACTTGACCACCTCGTCGACGGCGGTGGCGCACCGGGCGAGCAGGGCCGTCATCTCGTCCCAGGCGACCGGGTCGCGCCAGGCCTCGGCGGGGTCGACGGCGTTTCCCAGCTGCTCGGTGAGCTGCCCGAGCGTGGTGGCCGCCAGCCACCACTCTCCCGGGTCGAGCAGCTGCGACGGCGGGTCTGCCGGGCCGCTGAACTCGTCGTCACCGGCGCTCTCCTCGATCGGCAGGAGAAAGGTGAACTGCCGGTCCCGGCCGCAGGTGGCGCACGGGCCGGTGTACCTGACCCGCTGCAGGCCCCGCTCGGGCAGTTCCTCCCAGCTCACGTCGCGGTCGAAGCCGCTGTCGCCGCAGACGCAGGGTCGCAGGTCCATGAACAGGACCGCCTCGGCAACACTGCGGGCGGGCAGTGGGCGATGGCCGGGCGGTGCCGGTTCACCGGCGAGCTGCCGGTACAGGTCGCGCTGCTCGGCGAGCTGGTTCACGGTGAACCGGTCCGGGCCGACCTCGAACACCGACTGTCCCCGGGCGCTGCGGAACGACTCGGCCGGGACCGCGCTCGCACCGGCCGGCACGAACAGCAGCGCCTCCTCGACGGCAGCGGCGGCAGCGGCCAGGTCGGTGCACCGCTCGATCGCCTCGTCGGGCGAGAGGACACCGTCCTCGGCGGGATAGCTCGCATACCGATCAGCGACCCACAGCCACTCGCCGGGATCCAGCAGCTCGGACGGCGCGGTCAGGGCCGACCAGGCCGACGGCGCCAGGATCGGCACGTCCTGCGAGACCCGGAAGGTGAAGCCGCGGTCCCGGCCGCACTCCTCGCACTGTCCCGAGTAGACGACCTGCCAGCCCTCGGGCCCGTGACCGTACTCCGCGACCCGGGGGAAGTTCGTCGCGCCGCACTCGCACGGGTGGAGATCCATGTAGAGATGGGCTTCGAGGTGTGACCGCGCGACGGGAAGCGAAGGCATGGCCGCCATCCTAGGTCTCGTACGCCGTGAGGATCTGCCGGTAGCCGTTGTCCAGGGCGGTCAGGCGGCGGCGGGTGAACTGGGCCGGATCAGCGCTGTAGACCGCCCGCCCGGACGGCGTGAAGAACGCCGACTGCGGCACCTCGTGGGCGTCGGCCGGCAGGAACTTGCGGACCTCGCTGAGCGCTGCCACCGCGATCACCATCGCCTCACGGGCGTCGGCGCGCTCGTCGGCCGGGCACCGGGCGGGATCGGCCGGCACCGCGGCGGCCAGGTCGCGGGCCACCGTGAGGAACTGGCCGGCGTCGATCAGCTGCGAGGGCTCCGGGCCGCCGAACTGCGGCGGGGCCGGCGGCTCCCCGGCCACGGTGAACTCGAAGTCGGCGGTGGTGGCGCACTGCTCACAGCGGCTCTCGTAGCAGCTGAGCAGCGCGCCGTCCTCGTCGGCGAGCCAGTGTGCGGTGACCTCCAGCGCGGGTGCGCCGCACTGCGGGCAGGTCTGCAGCTCCAGGTAGAGCCGGCTCTCCTCGGACGACCGGGTGGCAAGCGGAATCACCTGGTCACCGTACCCGGCGGGGACACGGCCGGACGACCCGTCATCCAAGGTGGAACAGGACCACGCCGGGGCGCTCCTCGCGGGTGATCCCGAGGCCGTCGACCGGCTTGGTGAACGTCTCGGGGGCCACCGGCTCGGAGTGGGACTCGCGCGGCACGACGACGGTACGGATGCCGCGCCCGCGCAGGAACGCCACGCTCGCCGCGTCGGGGAACGACGTCACCCTGGTCCGCAGTTCCTCCAGGCCGGGCGGGATGTAGCCGCTGGAGCCGTTGGCGACGGCCGGGAAGCCGTCGGTCGACCACAGCATGGTCAGCAGGTCCTCGAGCTTGTTGGCCGGCAGTACGAGCACCGGCTGCTCCAGCGACGCCAGTGCGACGGGTGCCTTCGGGATCTCCCGGAACGGCGTGATCTGCACGCCTTCGAGAGTGACCAGCCCGGCCGGGACGAGCAGGACGACCGCCAGCACCGGCCGCAGCACGGCGGCCCGGGACCGCTCGCGGAGACGGGCCGAGGCCTGCTCGGCGAGGGCGGTGATCAGGCCGGCCGAGAGCAGCCCGAGCAGCAGGGTCACCCAGAGGATCAGCCGGCCCGGGGTGCGGATCGCGTTGAAGCCGGGCAGCCAGTGGTGCAGCATCTGGTAGCCGTAGTTCCACGGCGCCCGCATGCCCATGCCGACCCAGGCGAAGGCGATCAGCGCGAGCAGCATCAGCACCCGGTGCCGCCGCGACCACACCGAGACGATCAGGCCGAGTGCCGCCAGGCCCATCGCGAAGAAGCCCGGCAGGTTCCACACCTCGCCGCCGCCCTGCGGGATCAGCGCGTCGCGCAGCTCCTGGTTGTCGCGTCCCCAGAGCCATTGGAAACCGGGTGCGGTGACGAACTGCCGGACGTCGCCGGAGAAGGAGTTGATCTCGGCGAGCGTCCGCGCGCTGTTCGGGTACGCCTGCTGCATCTTCAGGTACGGGATCGCCATCAGGCCGACCGTCGCGACGAAGACCACCACACCCGCCACATCGGCCCGCAACAGCCGCTTGGCGAACGGCGGCCTCCGGACCGTCCAGAACACCAGGGCGGCGGCGGTGAATGTGCCCAGCACGTACCCGAAAGGTAGTCCCAGCCCGAAGCCGAGCGTGACCTGCCAGGCGGCGGCCAGCCACCCACCCAGCGCCCAGCCCGGCCGGGCGAGTTCGGGCCGGTAGCCGTGCCGCAGCGAGTAACCGTGCCCGCGGGCGAGCATCGCCAGGCTCAGCGCGATGCCGCCGATGGACAGGATGTTGAGGTGCGACATGTGCGCGTAGCGCCAGGGCGCGTAGGCGAAGACCAGGCCGGCCACCAGGCTGCCGGAACGATTCGCGCCGAGCTGGCGGGCCAGGACGTAGGCGCCGAACGACGCCAGCGCGAAGACCAGCAGGAAGAGGATGTTGTACCGCAGGACGGCGGCTTCGCTTCCGGAACCGATCAGGCCGAACGGCAGATAACCGAGAAGCGTGTCGGAGTACGCGAACGACCAGCTCTCCCCGAAGTGGGCGTTGGTCTCCCAGAACCGGCCCGGGTCGTTGAGCAGCGCCCAGCCCAGCCAGGAGAGCTGCCAGGCCTGCAGCGAGGGATCCCAGAAGTCGGAGGCGAACGCGGTAGCCGGGTTCCGCATCAGCGGCCAGGTCATCGCCACCGCGACCAGCACGGATCCGACGGCGGCCAGGGTCCACTCGTGCCACAGCCACCGCGGCCCACGCCGGACCTCGCCAGCCTTCTCGGAACGGGCGGGGACCCGCGCCCGCACACTGGTCTGGTTGCTCACGTGATCAGTCACTTTCCCCGTCGCGGCGGCAGCCGCCATCGATGCCCGTGTGAACGGCGTCGGGATCATACGGTGCCGATGCGACCTTCCGATGACGGCTCCCGTACCGCCGTGTCCGAGATCGGCGGCGCGACACGCGTGCTGACCTGGTGCTGCTACCCTGCGGGCCGTGAACGAAGAGGCGACGCACAACTCGGCGGACCGCGACTGGAGCAACGACCCGGCGTCCGCGGATCGGCAACCGAAGGCCCCCACCTGGGACGGTCCTCCGGTGCCGTCGCAGAGTGGTGCGCAGACGCCGCCCTGGGAGGCCTCCCCCGATCCCCAGAGTGGACCGCCGTCGCCGTGGGGAACACCACAGCCGAACAGCGGCCCGCCGTCGCCGTGGGGAACAGCACAGCCGAACAGCGGCCCGCCCGCCCTCGCGTGGGGTGAGCCGGCCGCGCCGGAGACCTCGTGGGGCCGGCCACAGGAGGCACCACCGGCGGAGGAGTCCACGGCGCGGATCGTTCCGCCGCCGCCTCCCGCGCCGAAGCCCGCCCAGCAGTCCGGCCGGGCCGGCTGGATCGGCGGCATCGTGGCGGCCGCACTCGTCTTCGGTATCGGCGGCTACTTCATCGGCGCGGCCGGCGGCGGCGAGCCGTCGGACGACCCGACCGCCGGCCCGTCCCCGTCGCTGCCGCTGTTCGAGGCCACCCAGATGTCGGTCAACCGGGAGAAGCTCAACGGCGAGCTGGAGGGCCTGGCCGGTCCGTGGCTCACCTCGATCGACAACTGCATCAGCAACCAGGAACAGGGCGCGCCGGCGCTCGGCGGGGACGAGAGCCGGCATGTGACCTGCCGGTACGGCTCGGCCTGGGTGCATTTCGTGGTCTACAAGGGCGCGGAGCAGAAGAACGCCGCACGCACCTACCGTCTGCAACTGAACCTCAACGCCGACGAGGTGGCCCCGGGTGTGCAGGACCCCGCCCGGATCAACGGCGGTGTCTCCGGAGCCGGCGGCAAGGTGATCGAGTACGCGTTCCGGCAGCAGAACGGCCGGGCGCTGTGCGGCATGTCCTGGGAGCGTGACGAGGATCCGCTGGCCGCTTCGATGATCGAGGCGTACTGCGAGGAGGATCTCGGCGGTGACTGGGCGGCGCTGCGTGACCTCTGGCAACGTCACAGCTGAGACTCCGGCGGACGTGCCCCGCACCAGCCGTCAGATAGCCTTCCCGGCGTGACTCCATGGACGACCGTCATAGGCAACACGGTCCGCGTCCGGTGGAAACGCTGGATGGCGGGCCCCCGGACGGAGACCACATCGGGGACGGAGACGGCTCGAAGCGTGCCGTCCCCGTCCCGGCGTGCCCTCCTCACCGGCGGTGGCGCGGTCGTCGTGGGCGCGGGCGTCACCGGTGCGGCGGTCGGTCGCTACACCTCCGATACCGAGGTGACCTCGTCGCCCTTCCTGGACGTTCGTCAGTTCGGCGCCGCCGGTGACGGCAAGACCGACGACACCCGGGCGCTGCAAAAGGCTCTCGACGCCGCAGCGGCAGGGGCCGGCCTGGTCTACCTGCCGGCCGGCACCTATCTGACCCGGCGGCTCACGCTGGCGTCCAACGTGCACATGCGCGGCGCCGGCGGCGACGCCACGGTGCTGCAACTGCACCCCGGTGCCAACAGCGCAATCCTGGAGTCGGCCGGTTTCGCGGACCTGACCGGGACCAGCGAGCCCGGGGGAATCACCGGGTTCAGCGTCCGTGACCTCGCCCTGGACGGGAACAAGGACAAGAACGCCGAGGGCGGTTACGGACTACGGATCTACGGCTGCCAGTACGAGCTTTCCGAGGTGATCGTCTTCAACTGCCGTCAGGACGGCATCTACAGCGAGTGGAGCGGTGCCTCCGGCCTTCCCGGCCTGTCGCACCAGATGGAGGCACGGCTGACCGCGGTCCGCTCGCACCATAACGGCGGCACCGGGATCAACTTCAACGGCCCGCACGACTCGATGTTCGTCAACTGCCTGGCCTTCGAGAACGAGGGCATCGGGTTCCGGCTGGCCGGTGAGGCCCACGCCACCTCCCTGGTGAACTGCCACGGATGGGGCATCGCCCAGACCGTGTCGTTCGACCTGGCCGCTCTGGCGATCGGCTGCGTGAACTGTTATGCGGACTTCAACGGTGGCGTCGGCGTGCGCATCTCCCGTAACGACTGCCGCTGGTGGGGCGGGTTCGTGATCGGCGCCAACCACACCGGCAACCGGCGCGAGATCGGGATCCAGTTCGTGCCGGGGCCCGTCGACGGCGAGCCGGCGGGTTGTGTCATCGACACCAAGATCATGAATTGCGCCACGGCCAGCATCGACTTCGGCAACGACTTCGGTCACCGCTCGACGGTCCGTGCGTCGCTCACCCAGCCCGGTGTGCACGTCGAGGGCGAGTATGTGGAGGGCACCGGCGCACCGTGGATCGGCTCGCCGAGCCGTACCTGCCGTATCGAGATCGTCGAGGGCGTGAACGACCCGACCAAGAGCCTCGTGGTCAGCCCCGCCTTCGAGATGCGGGCACAGGAGGTCCCCGGCCGTCCGGGAGAGGATTCCGTGCGGGTCTTCGTGCGGACCTCCGGCGGGGACACTCAGCTCTGCGCCCAGTTCCCCAACGGAGTGATCAAGGTAATCGCCGCGGAGTGATTTCGGGACTGCTGTGCGGCATCGGGGTCCGTAAGATCCCACGGCGGATCCCCGACACCGCCAGGACGGACCTCAGTGACACAACAGTTGGCTTCCGACATCCATCCGCGCCCGGCGGGGGTCGGCGCACCGGCCCGTGCCGGCAGCCGTTCACTGAGAGTACTCGTCCACGAGTGGACCGTCGTCGCAGCCGCTTCGATCCTGCTGGCCGTCGCGATGACCTGGCCGGCCGTCAAGAACTTCCGCAGCTTCCCGGTCGACCCCTGGGACCCGTCGCTGCAGTCCTGGCAGATGGCCTGGACCGGGTGGTCGGTCAAGAACGACATCGGGCAGCTGTGGGACACCAACGTCTTCCTCACCGACCGCTATGCCCTGGCCTACTCGGACACGCTCCTGGGATTTCTGCCGTTCAGCCTGATCGGGACTGGCGTCGAGGCCGCGATCGTCCGCTACAACATCCTGTTCCTGCTCGCCTTCGCGCTCTGCTTCTTCGGCGCCTACGTGCTGGCCCGCCAGCTCGGTTCGCGGATCGCCGGTGCCGCGCTGGCGGGTGCCGTCTTCGCCTACGCTCCGTGGCGCTGGACCCAGGCGTCGCACCTCAACATCCTCTCGGTCGGCGGCATCGCCCTCTGCCTGGCGATGCTGGCCCGCGGGCACGGCTACTCCCTTCGCGACGGCTACCGCCCCGAGCGGGTCCGCCCGGGCTGGGCCCTCGCGGGCTGGCTGGTCGCCGCGTGGCAGGTCACCCTGGGCTTCGGGCTGGGCATGCCGTTCGGTTACCTGCTCGGTCTTCTCGTGGTGATCGCCGGGATCGGTTGGGTGTGGAAGCGGCCGGAGTTCAGCCGGCGGCTGCTGGCCCTCGACGCGGCCGGCATGGTCGCGTTCGCCGCCGTCACGGTGCTGATGGCCGTCCCCTACTTCAGGGTGCTCTCGCACTACAACTCGCAGGGCCGCGGACTCGAGGAGATCCTGTCGTACTCGCCGCCGTTCCGAGGTTTCCTCACCGCGCCACCGATGAGCCTGCTCTGGGGTGACGTCCAGCACGACCTGCGGGAGAGCTTCATGCAGGCCGGCGGCTGGGAATCGATCCTCCTGCCCGGCTTCGCCCTGTACGCGCTGGCCGTGCTCGGTCTCGTCCTCTCAGCGTGGCCGTGGCGGCGCCGGCTGCTGATCGCCGCCGTCACCACCGTGGTGCTCTGGGCGGCCATGGGCCTTCGGGCGCCGGTCACCCTCCCCTACCGGCTGCTCTGGGAGTACCTGCCCGGCTGGGCCGGTATCCGGGTGCCGGGCCGCCTGGTCGTCTTCGTCACGCTGCTTCTGGCCGTGCTCGCGGCGGGAGCCGTCACCGCGATCGGCGACCGGCTGGCAGCGTGGCTGCGTGGCCCCTCGCGCGAGCGGCTGCGGCCCGCGGTCGCGCTGCTCGGCCTGCTGCCGATCAGTGCCGCCCTGGTCGAGGGCGTCGCTACCGTCGACACCCCGCCGGCGCCCCGGTCACCGGTGGCCTTCCGCGAGGCGCAAGGCCCGATGCTCGTACTACCCACCGACTGGATGGACGACCAGGTCATGATGTTGTGGTCCGCGGACGGGTTCCCGCGCCTGATGAACGGGCAGAGCGGGTTCGTGCCGCCGGGCATCGTCCGGACCCGTGAGGTGACCAAGAACTTCCCGGACCAGGAGAGCGTCCAGTACCTGCGGGAGAACGGCGTGCGGACCGTGGTCGTCCTGCGCAGACCGCCGACGTCGCGGCTGGAGTTCCCGCCGGACGGCTCGGTGCTGCCGGAGAAGGCGTACTCGGGCCCGATCGACGGTCTCGGCCTGACCCGTCAGGAGACGCCGGACGCCGTGGTCTACCTGGTGGGCGGTGTGCCGCAATGACGATCTATCAGGCCTCCGGGCATCCGGCGCCCGGTCCGGCCCTGCTCGCCGGCCGCAAGGTGGCTGTGGTCCACGAGTGGTTCGGCGCAACCGGCGGTTCGGAAGCGGTCTTTTTGGCCATCGCCGATCTGCTGCCGCACGCACAGCGACTGATCCTCTGGGCCGACGAGGACGTGCCCGCCGACGAGCTGCACCTGCGGCAGTCGTGGCTGGCGCGGACCCCGCTCAAGTACAGCAAGGCGCTCTCGTTACCCGCGATGCCGCTGGTCTGGCGGACGCTGACCAGCGAGAAGTTCGACGTCGTCGTCTCCTCCAGCCACGCCTTCGCGCACACCGTGAAGCTCGGCGACCCCGAGCACACCCGGCACCTGAGCTACATCCACTCCCCCGCACGCTACATCTGGAGTCCCGACTTCGACGGCCGCGGCTCGCACCCACTGC
Organism: Actinoplanes sp. GCM10030250; assembly: GCF_042666575.1. Lineage (NCBI taxonomy): Bacteria > Bacillati > Actinomycetota > Actinomycetes > Micromonosporales > Micromonosporaceae > Actinoplanes > Actinoplanes sp. GCM10030250. The sequence continues at coordinate 516,048 of NZ_JBHTDO010000003.1, forward strand.
TCAAACTGCCGCGCAGCGTTCTGCAGTCGGCCGACGTGCGGCTGAACCGGCACGTACACGCCTACGCGGCGAACTCGCGGGAGGTGCAGGGCCGGATCAAGCGGTTCTGGAAACGCGACGCCGTGGTGATCAACCCGCCGGTGGAGGTGGGCTACTTCGGTGACGCACCGGCCGCCCAGCAGCACCAGTCCCGCGACTACCTGCTCGGCATCGGGCGGTGGATCCCGTACAAGAACTTCGATGTGATGATCGCGATCGCGGACGCCGCGGGGCTTCCGCTGGTCATCGCGGGTTCCGGTCCCGAGGAGGAACGGCTTCGCCGGATCGCCGCCGGCTCCCGGGTGAAGGTCACCTTTGAGGTACGCCCGGAGCGCGACCGCCTCCGCGAGCTGTATTGGGGTGCCCGGGCGCTGCTGTTCCCGGCGCACGAGGACTTCGGCATGATCCCGGTCGAGGCGCAGGCGTGCGGCACCCCGGTGATCGGTCTGGCCCGTGGCGGGCTGCTGGAAACGGTCCTGCAGGATGAGACCGGGTTCCTGGTCGACGGCCTGGACCCCGGCCCGTACGCGGACGCGGTCCACAGGATCGGCGGGTTGTCGCCGGACCGGATCCGCACGCACGCCGCGGAGTTCTCCACCGGCCGGTTCGCGCAGCGCATGACCGATTGGATCGATGATGTGGCCGGAGGACCGAGATGACCACCACGATTGTCGACGCCAGCGGGGTGGGACCGGGCGGCATCACCCGGGTTCTGTCCGAAATCGTGCGGTACTGGCCCGCCGCTGAGCACCTGCGGATCGTGGCCGCCCCAGCCGGCTGGTCCGCACCCGAGGACCGGGCCACCGAGGTGACAGTGGTCAGCTCTCAACAGGGTGGCCGGGTCGGCACGATCGCCGAAGCCACGCAGACGTTGCGCAGGCTGACCGGGCGCGACGCCGGACCGGACGCCCGGGTGCTGTCGCTCAGCCCGTCGCTGGCCGTGCGCGGCAGCCGGTTGCCAGTCGCCACGGTGGTGCACGACCTGGCGTTCAGACTGTGGCCGAACGGCCTTTCGGCGTCGGTCCTCCAGTACCGGCGACTCAGTTACAGCACCGCGATCGGCCGGTCCGAACGGCTGCTCTGCGTCAGCGCACGGACCCGCCACGACCTGCTCGGACTCTACGGCGTGCGGTATTCAAGGACGGCGGTCTGGCACCCGGGCAGCGACCTCAGCGTGACGCCCGGTGCGCTGCCCGCACCGGTCGACGCGGTGCGCCGGCGTGACGGACGCTATCTCGTGGTGGCGGGACATGCCTCGCACAAGGGCGTCGAACTCGCCATCGAGGCGGTGGCGCAGCTTCCGGCGTACCATCTCATGGTCCTGACCGGTGGCAACCCGGTCGAGGAATTCCGCCGCACGGCGGGTGAGTCGGCAGCTGCCTCGCGGATCGTCTTCCTCGATCGTCTCTCCGACCCGGAGTACGCGGCGACGGTTGCCGGCGCTGCGGCGTTCCTGATGCCCAGCCACTTCGAGGGCTACGGTCTGCCCGCCGCCGAGGCGTTGCGGCTTGGCACCCCGACGGTGATCTCCCCCGACCCGGCGCTGCTCGAGGCCACCGGCGGCGCGGCCGTGCGGATGGATACCTGGACCGGTGAGGCGCTCGTCCGTGCGCTGCGGCAGGTGGAGGCGGGGCACCTGCCCCCGGCCGTGGCCGGGCTGGGCGGACGCTCCTGGCGCGAGTCCACGGCACACCTTCACGCACTGCTCGGCGGCGAGCTCACAGCAACCACGACCTCGCGATAGTTCGCGGTGGCGCGGTTTCGCGACATCTCGCGGTAGGGAGAGAAAGATGCGAATCGCCATGGTGCATTCGTCGTTCGCGATCCGCGGCGGAGCGGAGACCTATGTCCGCGACCTCAGCACCGCTCTGCTCGAAAAAGGCCATGACGTACGGGTGTTCAGCCGGCCGTCGGAGAACAGCGATGCCACCGATCAGGCGGTCCGGCGGCGCCTCGCCGAGCGGGCCGGTGACCTCACCGGTCCGCTGCGCAAGGTGTTGACCCACCTCGGCGATGTGGCGGACCCGACCGGCCTGGCCCCGCGTGACCTGGCCGGGTTCGCGCCGGACGTGGTGCACGTGCACAACTGGCAGGGGCTGGGGATCCGGCCGGTGGCCCGCATCGCGCGGGTGCACCCGACCGTCCACACCGTGCACGACTTCGCGATCGCCGATCCCAACAACGCCTTGGGCAACCTCGGCCGGTCCACCAGGCTCGACGCGCTTCTTGCCGCCCGGGCCAGGCGGGTGGTCCGCGGACTGCGCGACGTCACGCTGCTCTTCGGTTCCGAGCGCACCCGCGAGGTCCTGCTCCGGCACGTTCCCGCTGCGCGCGACCTCGACCAGCGAGTGGTGCTGCTCTCCCTGCCGGTACCGGCGGAACGGCGGGCGCTGCCGCCGGGCGACCGGACGACGTTCCTCTACCTGGGAGCGCTTGCCGAGCACAAGGGCGTGGCCGACCTGCTCCGGGCGTGGGCGTCGAGCACGCTGCGGGAACACGGAACGCTGCTGCTGGCCGGGGACGGTCCGCTGCGCAGCGCCGTCGAGGAGGCCGCCGCTCAGCACAGCTCGGTGCGCTATCTGGGCTACCTCGGTGAACCCGGCAAACAGGCCGCCTTCCGGCAGGCCGGCTGGCTGCTCTTCCCCAGCCGATGGCCGGAGACGTACGGTCTGGTCTGCGCCGAGGCACTGGTCGCCGGTCGGCCGATCATGGCAAGTAAGATCGCCGAACCGGTCATGGCGTCCCCCGGATCCCGGATGCTCTTCGACGGAGCAGACGATCTGCGCCCCCGGCTTGAGCAGGCGGCGGCCCTGCCCGACGCTGAGTACGCCGCGCTCACAGCTTCGGCTCTCGGGGACGGCGAACGACTGGGTTGGGAGAAGCATGTGGACGCTGTCGTCGCGGCCTACGTGTCGGCGCGGGCCGGCCGGCGCACGTCCCCGAAGCCGGAAGCTGTGGTGCAGTGATCGTCGATTTTCTCCAGGCCCCGTCGCTGCGGGTGTGGTGGCGTGACCTGCCTCCGGGAACCCGGCGCGCGATCTCCATCGGGATCGGTGCCGTGCTCGTGGGGGGCGTGCCGCTCTGCCTGCTCGCCGGAGCGTCTCCGGCGCTGCCGCCGGTCGCGCTCTTCCTGCTCTTCGTCGCGGTGCGCCCGTTCCCGGGGGTGATCTACCTGGCGACGGTCTTCTGCGTGCCGCTGGGCCTCTGGATGACCGGCGTACAGGCTCTTTTCGGTCACGCGTTCGGCGGTCGTGACTATGTGCTGAGCTTGTCCACCGCGGCGGTCGCCTGCACACTGCTGCTGGTCACGCTCGTGCGCCAACCCCCACCGCGCCGCCTGCTGCTGGTAGGTGCCGGCGTTGTCCTCCTCTTCGGCGTGTGGACCCTGATCGGCTTCGCCGACCACGGTGTCGCGCAGACCCTGGTCGGCGGCCGGCTCACCGCCCTGCCGCTCATCCTGCTCGTGCTGGTCTGCGCGCTCACCGCCCGGGAACTCGACCTGCTGGTCACCGTCCTCGCCGCGATGGTGATCGCCAACGCGGTCGCCGCCATCGTCGAGTACGTCATCGGCCCGGCCGACCTGATCGCCCTCGGCTTCGAGGAGGGCCGTTCGGTCCGGCTGATCGGCGACACCTTCCGTGCGCCCGGCCTCACCGAGGTCAACGCGGAACTGGGACTGCTCGCGGGTGGTTTCCTGCTCGGGTACGCCGCGCTGTGGCTGGTCCGCGATCTGCGCCCGCAGAACCGGATATGGCACGCGGCCGCCGTCGCCGCGGTGATCGGCCTGGCGCTGAGCACCAGCCGCACCGGCGCGCTCCTGCTTGTCGGCGGCCTGGTCAGCGCCGTGGTGCTCAACCGCGGCGGCGGTCCGGCGATGCGCAAACGTGCCCGGATCATCGGCATCGGCATGGTGGCGGTCGTGGCGGCCGGCTTCGTCGCGATCGGCGCGACCGGCTCCAGCAGCACCTTCGAACGTTTCCAGGTCTGGGGCAACCTGCTCAGCTCCGGCGCACCCTGGTACGGCCTCGGGCTGGGCGGTGTGGGTGCCGCCACCTCCTCCCGGGTGTCCGACTCCACCCTCGTCTTCGTCGACAACTACTTCGTCAGCATCTCGCTGCAACTCGGCATCCCGACCCTGATCGCGGTGGTAGCCCTACTCGGCTGGGCCGTGTTCCGGCTCTCCCGCGGCTCGGCTGACCGGCCCCACTACGCGGTCTACCTCGCCGTGCTTGCCGGTCTCACGCTGGCCAGCCTCATGATCGAGACCTGGGAGTACTCGGCCGCCATGATGTGCCTGGTGGTGTTCGTCGCGTACGCGGGCCGCACCACGCAGACCGCTTCCTCGTCCGCTGCTTCCTCCGCTGCCTCCTCCGATCCGGAGGCGACCGTGCGGATCTATACGACCGAGTTGCCGCAATGATCCGCAAGTTGCAGGGCTCGCAACTCTCGGTACAGGGGCTGTCCCGGCTCGCCAGCGTCGTCCTCTTCCTGCTCGCCTCCTGGGCCGACACCGAACACCTGCCGCTGGTCGCCCTCCAGGGCATCCTCCTCGCGCTGCCCTTCGCCTTGATGGAATCTCTGATCGGCCGGCCCATCTCAGCCGGGCTGCTGCCCGCACATTGGGACGTCGAATCATGGGCCCGCCGCGCCTCGGCCGCCACCATCCTCCCGGTCGCCCTGATCGCCTGGCTCTCCACCACCGTGGCGCTGCCCGAAGCAAGCTGGGACGACCGGCTGCTGATGCTCACACCGGTCCTGCTCCAGCTACCCCTCGAAGCGATGTTCTGGGCACAGGCCCGCACCCGCTCCACCGCCCGCGCCAACCTGATCCCCCAGATCGCCGCCGTCAGCACCATGCTCGCCGGCGCCGCCTTCGCCCTCACCGGCGTACGCGTCGACATCGCCGCCGTACCCGGCCAGCTGGCCCTGCTGATCTGGCTCCTGCTCCTCCAGCGCCGCCCGTTGCCCCCCGGCGTCATCCGCCCCGGCTACGCGGCCAGCCTCAAAATCGGCGCCACCTACTTCGTCACCGCCTCCGCCGACCTCGCCTACTCGGTGGCCCTGCCCTCCGTAGCAGGCGCCCTCGCCGGCCCACCCGCCGTAGTCGTGCTGCGCGCCCTCGAACTAGCCTTCGGCCCCTTCCACGTCCTGCTCTCCGCCACCACCCGCGAAGACGTCGTCCTCGGCCGCCGCTCCCGCTGGATCAACCCCGTCCGCCTCCTCACCGTCGCCGCCTGGGCCGTCGTCTCCCTGATCGTCACCCTCAGCCCCTGGGTCCGCGGCCTGCTGGCCACCGACCTCCGCGCCCTCCCGGTCACCGCCGTGGCGGTCTTCTGCGCCTACAAGGGCCTGCTGATGTTCGCCACCTGGATGTCCGTACGCCACATGATCTGGGCCCCACCCCGCCGCTACCTGATCTCCGGCCTCGGCTCCCGCGTCATCGCCCTCACCACCCTGGCCCTCGCCCTCCTCTGGGTCTCCGGCGTCCCCCACTTCCTCCTCTCCCTACTCCTCAGCGAACTCCTCGTAGTCCTCTGGTTCACCCACCGCCTCCTCCAAACCACCCCCTCCCC
>NZ_JBHTDO010000004.1:0-52756 GCF_042666575.1 Actinoplanes sp. GCM10030250
GGCGGCGAGAGTGCTCACCCACTCGCGGCTACCAGGCACCGAGTCTGCCAGCGGCTGACCCGGTAGCTCCCATTAGGCGGTACACGGTCGCCTGACGCGGGCCGTTCGGTCAACCGCGTTACCGTGGTCGGGATCAGTGCGGGGTGGGGCGGTAGGTGAGCTCCTGGATGTGCCCGTCGAAGGTCCGGCTCTCGAGCAGCTCCAGGTCGAAGTCGGCGGCGCCCGCGAAGACCGGGTGCTCGCCGGTCCGGCCGGTGAGCACGGGGAAGATCGTCAGCTGGACGCGGTCGACCAGGCCGGCGGCCATCAGTGCCCGGTTCATCGACAGGCTGCCGTGCGAGCGCAGCGGCACGGCGGACTCCTTCTTGAGGCGGGCGACCACGTTGACAGCGTTCCCGCTGACGAGGGTCGCGTCCGGCCAGTCGAGGGGGCCTTCGAGGGTGGTCGACACCACGGTGGTCGGCATGTTCCGCATCCGGGTGTTCACCGGGTCGAGCCCATCGGGCTGGGCGATGACGGCTCCCAGCAACCGCACGAACTGCCGGAAGGTGTTGGCACCGAGGACCATCCGCTGGTCCGGGCTGTACATCGCCAGGCGACGGTCGAGGAACTCGGGGCCGTGCTTGCCCCAGTAACCGCCCCAGTCGCCGTCGCTGTTGTAGGAGCCGAAACCGTCGAGGCTGGCGAAGACGTCGAAGGTGTAGGTCGCGGTCATGGTGTTCTCCTCGAGTGCCGGTGATCGGACCCGGCTGTCTGCCGGTTCCTGCACCTGCTACGAACGGGGCCGGCCGATTCCGACAGCGGGATCGATGTGGATCGGCCGGCCGGTCGGCCGCGTCGTGGATGCCGTCGACGACCTGGACTGCCGGTGGGGCTCGGGTGACGTATCGTCTCCGGCGAATATGAGCCCTCTGGAAGGACGATGCCGAGTGTCGATCTCACGAAGGCGGCCGCTGATGGCCGCGCTTCTCGTGATCATGGCGAGCACGACCACGCTCACCGCCGCGGGGACAGCACACGCCGATCCCGGCCCGGCGGTCGCGCAACCCATGCCGCCGTTGCCGGTGCTCTCCCTGTCCGACGCCGGTTACATCAGCGTCGGCGCCAGCCAGAAGACCGTCGCCGACGGTGCGATGGCCACCGTCACCGTCGGGAAGCCGATCGTGTCGGCGGACGATTCGCACTCGCTGGCGTCGGTTGCGGTGAGGTCGGCTGACAAGCGCCACAACGTGCAGATCGGATGGACTGTCGACCGGGAGCTCAACGGCGACGACGAGCCTCACCTGTTCGTCATCCACCGGGCCGACGGTGTGGACGCCTGTTACAACATCTGCGGGTTCGAGCCGTACGCCCCGAGTACGGTCCAGCCCGGCGCCGCCCTGCCGGCCGGGACGAGCAAGCGGTTCATCATCCAGCACTCCGGCGACCGCTGGTGGGTCGGTTACGACACCCAGTGGCTCGGGTCCTTCCCCGACTCCCTCTGGGCAGGTGCGTTCACCTACACGGGCGCGGTGCACTACTTCGGCGAGGTCAGCGGGACCGGCGACCCGTCGTGCTCCCAGATGGGCACCGGTTCGTACGCGGAAAGCACGCAGGCAGCGCGTTTCAGCAGCATCTCCCTGATCAACGGGACACCGGCGGCGCTCGTGCCGGGCCCGCCCGATCCGTTCTACGGCTACTACCCGATCAGTGCCGGCTCCTTCCGCTTCGGCGGTCCCGGCCTCTGCTGAGCACGCGTCACCAGTCGGCGCCCTCCGCGAGGGTGACCATCAGGGCGGTGAAGCCCTCATCGGTCGTACTCGAATGGCCGACGCCCGCGGTGTCCTCCACCAGCAGCAGATCCCCGGGCCGGCAGGTCCGGGTTTCGCCGGAGGCCGTGACGGTGCAGGAGCCCGCGAGGACCACGGCCAGCTGACGGCGGGCTTCCGGCTGCTCACCATGCCCGCCGCCGGGCGGTGCAATGAAGATCGAGGCCGACGACACGGCAACGGTGGCGGACCGGCCAAGCCCGTCCGCCACCTGCCGCAATGCCGGATCGAGGTCGGTGATTCGGGCCATCCCGTGCTCGTCGGAGAAGATCCGCAACATCGTCATGGCACGCTCCACAGAATCGGGGATGGGGGCGGCGACCTCGCAAGTCAGCGTCCCGCAGGGTCAGCGCTTCCCGCACGGTCAGCGCTTCCCGCAGGGTCAGCGCTTCTCGCAGGCGATGCCGTCCTTGTCACGGTCGGACTTCTTGTTCGCCTTGTACAGGGCGTTCGACACCTTGAAGTTCGTGACCTTCTTCGTCTTTCCGCGCACCTTGTCCTTCGCACCCTTCTTACCGACGCCGTGCTTGTAGACCTTGTTCAGAGCGGTGCAGTTCTTGTACGTCTTCGCCGCCGCCTGGGCCGGACCGGAGACGACGGCGGTGGCGCCGGAGAACGCGAGCGTGCCGATCAGCAGACCTCGCACGAGCTTGTTGAGCATGAGGCTCCGAATCTTCGGTGGAAGGTGGAAACCGGACGCTACCGCCGTCGAAACGTGGTCACTATCGGTCGTTCCCGCCGAGGGATTCGGCCACTCAGCCGGTCGGCGTGTACGAAATACGGACCGCCACAGTGGACTCCATGACGTACCGCTACCGCGGGGTGAAGGTGGCGAGCGTGCAGCCGACCAGCGCGGCGGCGCTGAGCACACAGGCGAGGGTGCGGATTTCGCCGCACGCTGCTGTCAGCCTCCCAGCGTGGCCACCAGGGGCGAGCGGGTCAAGGACGGTGCGCCCAGCGTGGCCCGGTAGTGAGTGATCAGTTCGTCGCCGATGGCTGACCAGCTGCGGCCGTGGACCGCGGCCCGTGCGGCGGCGCCGAAGGACTGCCGCAGGCTGGTGTCGCCGGCGAGGTGGGCGACGGCCTCGGTGAAGCCGGCGGCCTCGTGGGGTGGCACCAGAAATCCGGTACGGCCGTGCGCGACCAGGTCGAGCGGCCCGCCCGCGGCCGGGGCGACCACGGGCAGGCCGCTCGCCATCGCCTCCTGCACCGCCTGGCCGAACGTCTCGTACGGGCCGGTGTGCGCGAAGACGTCGAGGCTCGCGTAGATCCGGGCCAGCTGGGCGCCGTGCCGCGCGCCGAGGAAGACAGCGCCGGGCAGGGCCCTGCGCAGCGAGGTGGCGGCCGGGCCGGCGCCCACGACGACCAGCCGCACGCCGGGCAGCCGGGCGGTGCCGGCGAGCAGCTCGACCTCCTTCTCGACGGCGAGGCGGCCGACGAAACCGACGAGGATCTCACCGCCGGGGGCGAGCGCGCGGCGGATGGCCGCGCTGCGCCGGGACGGGTGGAACCGCACGTCGTCCACGCCGCGACGCCACAGGTGCAGGCGCCGCACACCGTGGGACTCCAGGGCGGTCATCGATTCGGTGGAGGGGGCGAGCGTACGGCCGGCGGAGTTGTGCACCGTCCGGATCCACCGCCACGCCATCCGCTCGGTCAGGCGTACCCGGTACGCGCGGGCGTACGACGCCACATCCGTCTGATAGACGGCGACCGACGGCAACCCGAGCGACCGCGCACTCGCCTGCGCCCACGCGCCCAGCACGAACGGGCTCGCCAGATGCACCACGTCGGTGTCGTGCCGCCGGATCGCCGCGTGCAGCGCCGGCGCCGGAAGGCCGAGCCGCAGCTGCGGGTAACCGGGCATCGGAAGGGACCGCACCCGCACCACGGGGTACGGCAGCGACCCGACGGACCGGCCGGTACCGGCCGGCGGTTCGGGGGCGACCACCATCGGGTCGTGACCGGTTCGGGCCAGGTGCTCGGCCATTCGAGCGACCGAGTTGGCGACACCGTTGACGTCGGGCAGGAAGGACTCTGTGACCAGCGCGATGCGCATGAACACAGGGGACGGCCGGGCCCGATCGGCGGGGCGACACCACCGTGACACCGAGCCGAACGATCGGCGACAAGACCGCTTTTCGCCCGCCGGACATCGACAGTTACCCGTGGATGGGGAAAGCGGTCAGGCCGGCTGCCGGGCGCGGCGCAGCGTGACGGCCAGCAGCACCGCCGAGAGGACCTGTACGGCGGCGAGCACGACGGCGAGCGCGGTGATCGAGTAGCCGTACAGGCCGCCGGCCAGCGCACCGCCGGCCAGCGCGGCCGCACCCTGGATCGCGGCGAAGACGCCGTAGGCGGTGGCGCGCCGGTGCGACGGCACCAGGTCGGCGACGAGCGCCTTGACCGTCGAGTCCTGCACGCCGACCGCGGCGCCCCACAGCAGGGTTCCGCCGACGATCGCACCGACGTTGCCGGAGAGGGCGAGCGCGGGGGTGGCGGCGGCGAGGGCGGGCAGGGCGTAGAGGACCCGGGCGCCCCAGCGGTCGTAGAGCAGGCCGCTGGCCAGGGCGCCCAGGGCGCCGGCGGCCATCGCGCCGGCGTACAGGACCGGCACCGCGGCCAGCGCGATGCCCGCCGTCTTGCTGGCGTGGTAGGAGATCAGACCGAAAGTGACCAGCCCGGCAGTAGCCGCCGCGGCGGAGGCGGCGAACCAGTAGAAGTCGCGCGGCAGGCGGCCGGCGCTGGTCGTGGCGGGCTCCCGGCGGGCCGGCGCGGGGAAGCGGCGCCGCATCCAGACCAGGAGCGCCATCGCCACCACACCGGGCACGGCCAGCAGGGCGAGCGCGGGCCAGACCGTACCGGCGACCACCACCAGCGCGGCGACCAGCAGCGGACCGGCGAAAGCGCCGATCTGATCAAGAGCCTTGTGTACGGCGAACCCGCGCCCCCGCCCGACGGCGCCCGCCGCCTCGGCGAGCAGGGCCGACTTCGCCGGGCTGCGGATCGCCTTGCCGACCCGCTCGGTGACGATCAGGAACGCCGCGACCGCCAGACCGGCACCCCCCAGGAGTGGCGTCACGGCAAGCAGGGGTACGCACACGGCGGTCAGCGCGTACCCGGTGATGGTGAGCGCCCAGTACCGCCCGCTGCGGTCGGCGAACGGGCCGGAGACCAGGCGCAGCAGCAGTGCCGCGGCCTCACCGGCACCGCTGATCAGCCCGACCGCGAGGGCGGAGGCGCCGAGCGTGGCGAGCAGCGGCCCGGTGACCGAGCGGGCCCCCTCGTAGACCATGTCGGCCGCGAGGCTCACCACGCCGAATCCGGCGATCGCCCGCCAGGGGGTGAGCGAACGCTCGGCCACTTTCCCGGTCACCCGGACTCCCGTCGTTCATTGAGCAATTTTCAACCTGTCATCGGGCCTGGAGCTGCCGGGCCGTTGTCCGGCGTCGGCGGCCGAGGCCCTCGCCACGTTGAAAAAGGCTCATTTTCGATCGGCGACATCATCTCGTCCGTACTTGATCACGAAGTCGACGGTGCCGGTCCCCCACGGCGGCGTCACATGTTTGCCGTCCCCCCGGAACAGGAAGTCCACACGCATGCATCCCCAGCCGCCACGCCGCACCACCCATGCCTACGGAACCCCGAGGAACCGGCTCGTCTACGACAGGTGGGGCGCGTTCGGGCGCCCGGTCGTCCTGCTGCACGGCCTGCTCTACGACCGCACCATGTGGTGGCCGGTCGCCGCGGACCTCGCGCTGGGCAACTCGTGCAGCGTGATCGCCGTCGATCTGCCGGGCCACGGTCAGTCCGCCACGCGCGGTGACTACGACCTGGACGCGCTCACGCAGGACCTCGCCGTGCTCATTGCCGGGCTCGACCTGCACCGGGCTCCGGTGGTGGTCGGTCACGGCGAGAGCGCGCTGCTGGCGGACGCGTTCGCCGGTGCCTACGCGACCCGGGCGGTGCTCACCTTCGACGAGCCGGTGGCCGAGCTCGCGGAGACGGTGGAGCAGCATCTGGCCGCTGCCGACCTGGGAACCATTCCGGCACCGTATCGGCAGTTCGCCGTTGTCCGGGAGGATCCGACGCTGCTCCGGGCGTACCGTTGCTGGTTCTCGAAACCGAACCCGAGCCGTGCCCGGCCGCACCAGGTCTCCGCCGCGCGGGCTCGCTCCGGTTTCCCGCACCTGCGCTCCCCGGCGTCCTTCGCCGCCACGCTGCGCGACCTTCTTTGACGCCGCAGGGTGACCGGCGGCCCGGTCAAACGGGTCGCCGGCCGACGTTTTCAGCTGTGCCGGTGGTGGAACCGCGCCCGATGATGATGCGCGTGCCCGCGCCGGCGTGGCGGCATGAGGGCGGCACTGCTGATCAGCATGCAGGTGATCAGCATGGTGCCGACCAGGATGTCGATCAGCATGTGCTGACCTCCCTTGACCAGCGACTTCGGCCCTTCAACGGTCCTCTTGAACACACAGTCCGTCAACCGGAATCGGCCAATCGCGTGATAGGGATGGCTGCCGCCTCGCCGGTTGCCTAAGCTGCTCGCGAGGGGAGTACCTCCTAAAAGAACGTGGCGGTCACCACGGGCATGCCGAACATGCCCCCGTGCGTTCGCCCGGCGTGATGCCGCGACGGGTGAGGGAGACCTCGGACGACGTAACGTGTCCGAGGGGGACCCGTGTCACATCTGAATACCATCGCGACGCCACAGCTCTGGGCGCTCACCATCGTCGTGCTGCTCGGTCTGCTGGCCGCCGACTTCGCGGTCACCCGCCGCCCGCACGAGGTGGCGATGCGCGAGGCAGTCGGCTGGTCGATCTTCTATCTCGCGCTTCCGGCCGCGTTCGGGGTGCTCCTCTGGCAGGTGTACGGGCGAACGCCCGCGATGGAGTTCTACACCGGATATGTGGTGGAGAAATCCCTGTCGGTGGACAACCTGTTCGTCTTCATGCTGCTGCTCGCGGCGTTCGCCGTACCGGCCGCGCTGGCGCAGCGGGTGCTGCTCTACGGCATCGTCGGCGCGCTGGTACTGCGGGCGATCTTCATCGCGGCCGGTGCCGCGGTGCTCCAGACCGGTGCCTGGGCGTTCCTGCTCTTCGGCGCCGTGCTGCTGGCCACGGCCGTCAAGGTGATGCGCGACGCCATGCGCGCCGAGCAGTTCCACGTCGACATCGACTCGATGCGCAGCGTCCGGCTGATGCGCCGGTTCATGCCGGTGACCAGCGAATATCACGGCGGCAAGCTGACCGTGACGCGGGGCGGCCGCCGGGCGCTCACGCCGCTGGCCCTGGTCGTCGTCGCCGTCTTCATGACCGACGTGGTCTTCGCCGTCGACTCGGTGCCGGCCGTCTACGGTGTGACCGAGGACCCCTACCTGGTGTTCGCCACCAACGCGTTCGCCCTGCTCGGGCTGCGCGCGTTGTACTTCGTGCTGCGCAACGTCCTGGACCGGCTGCGCCACCTCAACTACGGCCTGGCGATCATCCTGGCCTTCATCGGCGTGAAGCTGGTGCTGCACTGGGCGCACAAGGTGTGGGAGCAGGTTCCGGACATCCCGACCGAGTTGTCCCTCGGCGTCATCGCGGTCACGCTGGCGACCGTGACCGCGACGAGCATCGTGGCCAACCGTCGCGAGGCGGCCAGGGAGGGCTCGCCCGTTCCCTGAGCCGCCGCACCGTCACTTTCCGGCTGTCGCCGTCGTTTCCGACGGGCTGAACCGGCGGCGGATCTCCACGACCGCGTCGCGGACCAGGGCGACCATCGGGCGAGCGTACGAGAGCGAGGCCACGGCGGCATCGAGGTCACCGGCGCGGGCGTCCATCTCGAGCCGGTCGCAGGCCTCGGTGGCCGCGCTCGCCCCGAGGTTCGCCATGATGCCCTTGAGCTGGTGTGCCTCGCCGCGCAGCGTCCCGGCGTCGTCGAGGGCCAGCGCCTGCGCGATCTGCTCCAGGTGCTCGGGGATCTTCGCCGCCAGCGCGCTGAGCAGCCCGTTCAGCGCGTTGGCGGTGGCCACCGGATCGGGACCGCGGAGCTGGTCGAGGCGCCTCTCGATCTCGGCCGTCACGGTCGCCGGATCCGGTACGGGCAGCCGGTTGCCCCACCGCTCGAGAACCCGCGCGACGTCGGCCGGGATGAGCGGCTTGGCGATGTGCTCGTCCATGCCCGCCGCCAGGCACCGGGCCCGGTCCTCGGCGAGCGCGCTCGCGGTCAGGGCGATGATCGGCACGTGGTGTCCGGGCGGCTCCCGGCGGCGGATCTCCTCGGTGGCGGCGTAGCCGTCCATCTCCGGCATCAGGCAGTCCATGAAGATCGCCTGGTACTCCTGGCGGGCCGCCATCTCGACGGCCTCGACACCGTTGACCGCGACGTCGGCGCTGTACCCGAGGTTGGCCAGGACGCCGAGGGCGACCGTGCGGTTGATGTCGTTGTCCTCCACCACCAGCAGGTGCCCACGGCGGGGCTGTGCCTCGGCGGTGGCGCCGAGGGCCCGGTCGTCGGCGAGGTCGGTGACCGCGCCGACGAGCGCGTCGTAGAGCTGGGACTGCCGCAGCGGCTTGGCGAACGCGGCGGAGAACCGCCCCGGGTCCGGTTCCACGGGCAGAGCCTGCGCGTCGTCGGCGAGCAGGATGGTCTTCGGCGGCGGGCAGCCCGCCGGGGCGATCGCCATCGCGCTGAGGTGCAGCCCGTCGTCGCGGGCGGTGCCGATGTCGACGATGACCAGGTCGACCGGACGACCGGCCGCGGCCGCCTCGCGCAGGGCGGCGTCGGCGCTCGCCGTGTCCGCCGCACCGGTCGCCTGCATCGACCAGGCGGTCAGCTGGTCGACGAGCACACCGCGGTCGTCCTCGTCCCGATCCACGATCAGGACACGCAGGCCGTCGAGGGAGTGCCGGGGAGAGACGTCGAGACCGGCGCGGGCCGCGCGCAGCGTGACGCTGAACCAGAAGGTGCTGCCGTGTCCCGGCTCGCTCTCCACGCCGATGCTGCCGCCCATCAGCTGGACCAGGTCACGGCTGATGGCCAGGCCCAGCCCGGTGCCGCCGAACCTGCGGGTGGTGCCGGCGTCGGCCTGGGTGAACGCCTCGAACAGCTCCTCCCGCCGGTCCGTGTCGATGCCGATGCCGGTGTCGTGCACCTCGAACCGGATCGGTACCGCCTCCGGGCCGTACGGATGCCGGTCGTCGAGGCTGGCGGTGACGGTGACCTGCCCCCGGCTGGTGAACTTGACCGCGTTGCCGGCCAGGTTGAGCAGGACCTGGCGCAGCTTGGCGGGATCACCGCAGACGGTCGTGGGAAGGCGCGGGTCGCAGACCGCCGCGACGCACACCGCGTCGCGGGTGTCCGGCGGGGCGACGAGCGACACCACGTCGTCGATCAGGTCCCGGACTCCGAAGTTGGCGTCCTCGAGCAGGACCTTGCCGGCCTCCAGCTTGGAGAAGTCGAGAATGTCGTTGATCACCGCGAGCAGGGCCGATCCGGCGCTGCTGATGCCCTCGGCGTACCGGCGCTGCTTCTCGTCGAGCTCGGAGGCGAGCAGCAGTCCGGTCAGGCCGATGACACCGTTCATCGGCGTACGGATCTCGTGACTCATCGAGGCGAGGAACTGCGACTTCAGCCGGGCGGTCTCGATCGCCTGGTCCCGGGCCTCGGCCAGGGCCTGCTCGGTCTGCCGTCGTGCGGTGATGTCCCGGACGAAACCGTGGAACTGCGACCCGCCGTCGTGCCCGAGACGCCACATGGTCAGCTCGACCGGGATCTCGTGGCCGTCCTGGTGCACCGCAGCGATCTCGGTCGGCCGGTCCAGCAGCCACTCCAGGCGGCCGTCGAGCAGCCGCCCCAGCCCTTCCTGATAGCGGCCGGGCATGATGGTGCCCGCCACGTGCCGGCCGAGGATCTCCAGGCGGGGCCAGCCGAAGACGCGCTCGGCCTGCTGGTTCCACTCCGCGACCCGGCCGTCGCCGTCCATCGTGAAGAACGGGTCGCTGGCCGCCCTCATGATCATTTCGAGCTGTTCCCGCTCGACCCGCAGACGCTGCTCGGCCTGCACCCGGGCGGTGATGTCGTGCGCCACCGTCGAGGCGCCGATGACGGTGCCGTCGGTGTCCCGCATCGGTGCCATGCTCAGCGACACCTCGATGATGGTGCCGTCCTTGCGCTTGCGGCGGGTCTCGTACCGGCTCAGGGCACGGCCGCGGAAGACCAGGCCGAGGAGCTCCCGCTCCTCACCGAGCCGGTCCGGCGGCAGGATCCGGGTCACGTCGTTGCCGACCATCTCCTCGGCCGTGTAGCCGTAGAGCCGCTCGGCACCCGGGTTCCAGGTGCGGATCGTGCCGTCGAGCGCCTTGCTGACGATCGCGTCCTGGGAGGCCTCGACGATCGCCGCGAGCCGGGCGTTGGCGTGCGACTGGAGGCGGCGCTCGTCCTCCACCATCCCCTCGGCCATCCGCAGTTCGGTGACCTCGGTACCCACCCCGAAGATCGCGTACGGCCGGCCGCGGCGGTTGCGCAGCGCGCACAGCGTGGTGACGAAGCGCCGGTTCCCGATCTCGTCCTCGAAGGCGATCGGGCCGTCGGCGGCGACCACCGCCCGGTCCCGGCGCCGGAGCTCGGCCAGACGTTTCGGTGAGTGCACGTCCCGGTCGAAGCGGCCGGTGACACTGCCGCGGCGCTGACC
Source organism: Actinoplanes sp. GCM10030250 (assembly GCF_042666575.1). Classification (NCBI taxonomy): domain Bacteria; kingdom Bacillati; phylum Actinomycetota; class Actinomycetes; order Micromonosporales; family Micromonosporaceae; genus Actinoplanes; species Actinoplanes sp. GCM10030250. The sequence continues at coordinate 10,486 of NZ_JBHTDO010000004.1, forward strand.
CTCGACCCGCTCGAAGGCGGCGCTGACCAGGCGGTACCGGCCGCTGAGGCTCTTCACGAACGCCGGGGTGTCGGTGTGCTCCAGGATCGCGGCGAGGTGGAAGTACTGGTCGACGCGCCGTCCGATGCGGGCGCGGAGGACCTCCGCGCCGAGCGTCACGCCGGCCGCCGCCAGGGCGCCGAAAACGACGAGGACGGGGGTACGCCGGAACCTGCGCACCGACACAACACTCTCCCCTGCAATCCGAATCCGATTCAGCATCACCGTACATGTGATCATTTTCTGCATTAGCCTTATTACCGGACAAAGTTTCTCCGCCTGCCGCAGAGGGAGATGCCGTGGCGACAGTGATGGTCGTCGACGACGTGGCCGCCAACCGGGACATCGTGCGGATGCTGCTCGGCTACCGGGGCCATGACGTCATCGAGGCTCACGACGGGGCCGACGCGCTCCGGCTGGCCCACGTCCACCACCCCGACGTCGTGGTCTCCGACGTCCTGATGCCCGGCATCGACGGCCTGGAGCTGGTCCACCGGCTGCGCAGCGACCCCGATCCACTGGCCGCACAGGCGCCGGTGATCTTCTACACCGCTAACTACCTGGAGCCGGAGACCCGGCCGATCGCCGAGGCGTGCGGGGTGAGCCAGGTGGTCCTGCGCTCACAGGACCCGCACACCCTGCTCGACGCGGTGGACACCGCCCTGGCGCTCGGCCCGGTCACGGTCGAGGTGCCGGCGGCCGACGAGGCCTTCGCCCAGGCGCATCTGCACGCGGTCAACGCGAAGCTGATCGAGAAGGTGCGCGCCCTGCACGACACCGAGCGCCGGTTCGAGGCGATGGCCATCGCCTCACCGGTCGGCATCGGCATCCTCGACCGGCACGGGCACGCCGACTACATCAACCCCCGCCTGGCCGAGATCATGCAGGTGCCGGTGGACAGCTTCCTCGGCAAGGGCTGGCTGGAGTGGCTCAGCGACAGCGCGCAGGACGCCGCCCTGAGCCTGCTGCACGGCGCGGGCGAGGCGACGGAGCTCAAATTCGATCACCGGATCACCTGGAGGGACGGCACCGCCCGGCGGCTGCGGCTGCACCTGCGGCAGATCCACGACGACGAGGACGGGCAGCTCGCCGGCGGTGTGCTGATGGTCGACGACGTCACCGACCTGGTCTCCGCCGAGGAGCGCCTGCGCGAGGAGACCCTGCGCCGCCAGGAGGAGACCCGGCACCGCGACGCCGAGCGGCTCGACAGCCTGCGCCGGATGGCGGGCGGGACCGCGCACGACTTCAACAACATCCTCGGCGCCATCCTCGGGTACACCACCCTCGCCATCGAGTCGATCACCGACGGCCAGACCGACGGCACCATCCCGGCGGACGTGGCGGACTCGCTGCTCACCGACCTGGGCCAGGTGGTCAAGGGCGGCGAGCGGGCCAAGACGCTCACCCAGCAGCTGCTCGCCTTCGGCCGCCGGGAGATCACCCAGGTCGCACCGTTCAACATGAACACGCTGCTGCGGGACGCGGCCGACACCCTGCGGACCGCCGCGGGCGACCACGCCGAACTGGTCCTCGACCTCGACCCGAACCTGCCGGACGTGCAGGCGGACCCGGCACAGATCAACCAGGCGGTGCAGAACCTGGTCCACAACAGCGCCGAGGCGATGCCGTCCGGTGGCACCGTCACGATCACCACCACGCTCGAGAACGACCACGTCGTGCTGCGCATCCGGGACACCGGCGCCGGCATGCCGCAACACGTCCTGGACCGGGCCTTCGAGCCGTTCTTCAGCACCAAGCACACCGTCGGTACGGCCGGGCTCGGCCTGTCCACCGCGCACGGGATCGTCAGCCAGGCCGGCGGCCAGCTCACCCTCCTGTCGCGGCCGGGTCAGGGGACCACGGCGACGTTCGCCCTGCCCGCGGTCGTCACCGCACCCGCCGGCCCACCCCCGGCGGACGCGCACGAGTCGCGCTCCGGTGGCGAAACCCTGCTGCTCGTCGACGACGAGACCGCCCTGCTCCAGGTCACCGCCCGGATCCTGAGCGGCGCGGGTTACCACGTCCTCACCGCCACCGACGGCATCGAGGCGTTGAAGATCCTGGAACAGCACCCGGGACACGTGTCGGCCCTGGTCACCGACGTGGTGATGCCCGGCATGAACGGGCGGCAGCTCGCCCAGATCGCCAGCGGCCGGCAGCCGCACCTGAGCATCGTGTTCGTCTCCGGCTTCGCCGAGGCGCTCTTCGACGAGTCCGGCAACAAGCTGGAGCCGAACTCCACCATCCTCGCCAAGCCCTACAACCGGGAGACCCTGGTGAAGACGGTGCGGGCGGCGCTGAACGCCACCCATCACGGTTGACACGCAGGTCGATGTCACCGTCGTCGGCTAATATTCGCGGCCCGCGGCGTGATCGCGTCCGCGCACGTCAGAACCTGACGTATCGCCCATAGTTAGCCCGGAAGGACGCCCGGTGACCTCCCCCAGTGACCGACAGCCTCCCGTCGAGGACTCCCTGACCGCCCGGCTGCCGCAGCAGAGCACGCCGGGACACGACACGCTCCCGGGCGGTTTCGGTCCGCGGTCCCGGCCGCCGGATGTTCTGCAGTCGGGGCCTTCTGGGGCTTCTGGGGCTTCTGGGGCTTCTGAGGCTTCTGGGGCATCTGAAGCGAGATCGTCCGGCGGGCGAGGGTGGCGGCTGGTGATCGCCGGTGCTGTGGTGCTGGTTCTGGTGGCCGGTGCCGGCGGGGTGGCGAGCTGGGTCTACCGGGGTGACGTCCCGCGCGGCGTGACGGTGCTGGGAGCCGACCTGGGCGGGCTGAGCCGGGTCGCGGCGGCCACCGCCCTGCGGGACCACCTGGCCGCGAACCAGAAGCTCGGCGAGCCGGTGCCGGTGCTGGTGGACGGCAAGGAGGTCGCCGTCGAGCCGGCCGATGTCGGTCTCGTGGTCGACGTCGAGGCGACCGTCGACGCCGCGTCCGGCGGACGGCCCTCGCCCTTCGACGACCGCGAGGTGGCCCCGGTCATCGCCGTCGACCCGGAGCTGCTCGACGCCGCGCTGCGCAAGGCCGCCGGGAAGATCGGCACGCCGATGAGGAAGCCCGCGGTCGTCTTCGACGGTGTCGAGCCGCGGGCCGTCCACCCGGAGCCGGGCCGTGACATCGACCCGGCGCGCTCGGCCGAGGCACTGCGCGCCGGCTGGCTCGGCGGCGAGCCGGTCACCATCCCGCTGGTCGACGTGTCCGCGACGACCACCGCCGCCGAGGTCGACGAGTTGGTCGAGTCGCTCGCCCGGCCGGCCGTCTCCGCTCCGCTCACGCTCACCTCGGAGCTCGGCGACCTGAGCATCTCGCCGGCCGCCATCGCCAAGAGCCTCGTCCTGACCGCCGACAAGGCCGGTCTCATCGCACCGCGGATCGACGAGAGGAAGCTGCGCAAGGCCGTCGCCGGAAAGCTCGCCAAGCTGGAGAAACCGGCCCGCGACGCGCGGTTCACCTTCGCCGGCGGCAAGCCGAAGATCGTCGAGGGCGCCGACGGCACCACCCTCGACCTGAAGGCCGCGGCACCGGCGATGATCACCGCGCTGCGTAGCACCAGCGAGCGCTCGATCGCGACCTCGCCGGTCCGGGCCGCCCCCGCGCTGACCGGCGCCGAGCTGGAGAAGCTCGGCGTCAAGGAGAAGGTCTCCACGTTCACCACCAAGTTCCCCGGCGGCCTGTCCTCGCCGCGCAGCCAGAACATCGTCCAGGCGTCCAAGCAGGTCAAGGGTGCCCTGGTGCTGCCGGGCAAGACGTTCTCGCTGAACAAGCACACCGGCGAGCGCGGTTATGAGCAGGGTTACCAGGACGCACCGGTCATCATCGGCGGCAAGCTCACCCCCGGTGTCGGCGGTGGCGTCTCGCAGTTCACCACGACCCTGTTCAACGCCACCTACTACGCCGGTCTCGAAGACGTCGAGCACAAGCCGCACTCGTTCTACTTCGACCGCTACCCGGCGGTCATCGAGTCGACGATCTTCTACCCGGACCTCGACTTCCGGTTCAAGAACGACAGTCCGCACGGGGTGCTGATCGACACGGCGTACACCAGCAGCACGATCACCGTGTCGGTCTGGAGCACCAGGGTCTGGGACAAGGTGACCACCGACTACAGCCCGCGCCGCAACATCACCTCGCCGCAGGCGATCGCCCTGCCGGGCGGGCCGGACTGCATCGCCACCAGCGGGATCAACGGGTTCACCCAGGACGCCTTCCGGCTGTTCCACCGCGACGGCACGGTGGTCAAGCGGGAGAAGTTCACCTGGAAGTACGACGCCGAGCCCCGCTACACGTGCGGCGACCCGGAGACCACTGACTGATCCCCGGGCCGTAACACGTTTCTCGGTCGCCCTGTTCTCTGGTCGCCCTGTTCTCTGCTCGCCCTGTTCTCTGGTCGCCTCGCGTTACTTCTTGGTCGCCTCGCGTTACTTCTTCGTGGCTGACAGCACCAGGTTGAAGCCGGTGTCGGCGGCCAGGATCGGGTCGGCGAAACCGGCCTCGGCGAGCAGGCCGAGGCGCTCGGCCGGACCGCCGAGGGTGCCCAGCCCGTAGGCGCCCGGCTGGCTCAGTGAGCCGGGCGTGCACAGGGCGGCCGAGGAGGCGTACCCGATGCGGGTGATCGGCATCCCGATCGTGCTGGTCCAGTCGTCGGCCGACCACGGCTCCACGGCCACCACGACCCCGCCCGGGGCGAGCGCGCCGTACGCCGCCCGCAGCGCGGCGGCCGGGTCACCCAGGTCGTGCAGGGCGTCGAAGAAGACCACCACGTCGAACGGGCCGTGCGCGCCGATCGCTGCCGAGTCCGCCGCGTGGAAGGAGACGTTGGCCGGACCGCCGGACTCGATCGCACGGGCCCGGGCGGTGGCGATCGACGGCTGGTGCCGATCAAACCCGGACACCGTCGACGACGGCCAGGTCCGGCCGATCAGCCGGCTCGCGAAGCCGTGCCCGCATCCGACGTCGGCGACCCGGGCACCGGACTCCAGCTTGGCGACCAGGCCGGGGACGGCGGGGAACCAGGTCTGTGCGAGCTGGTTGACGTAGGCGGTCCGGAAATACCGCTCGATGCCGTGGTACGTGCAGCCCGGCACCTCCTCGTGATCCAGTCCACCGTCGCCGCGGAAGGCCTCCTCCAGCTTCTCCATCGACAGGAAGTACCCGGCGATGATCTCGCCGGCCGCCACCACGTACGCCGGGGAGTCGACCACCGACAGCGCCAGCGCGTGCTCCAGCGGCAGCTCGAACGTGTCACCGCCGGAGGTGACGTAACCGGACACGGCCTGCTGCCGCAGCCACTCGGTGACCAGGCGCGGGTGCAGGCCGGTCCGCGCGGCCAGCTTCTCGGCGGTGATCGGGCCGGCGCCGGTCATGGCCTGGAACAGGCCGAGCCGGTCGCCGAGAACGGTCATCGCGGTGCTCGCCGCTCCGGCGAAATCGGTGATCAGACGGCCGACGAAGGCTTCCACTCGGGCCTCGTCGACGGTCGGTGCTTGCTGCGTCTCAGTAGTCATGCTCCGACAGTGCGGGGCGGTCCTTGCTCGCTTCTTGCCCGCTCCTTGCTCAGGCCGGCCTCGTGTGCTGACCAGACCTTGCTGAGGGCGGTCCGGGCGGAGCCGATGATCGAGGCGGTGTCGGCCGGGCCTGGTGGCGGTGACTCCACGCCGTCGCGCAGGCGGGCCAGCCTCTCCCGGTCCGGGCCCATCACCGCGGGCGCCATCGGGTTCGCGGCGGCGGCGCGGACCAGCATCGCGGCAGTCACCGGGTCGCCGAGGGCGGCGAGGAGCTCGGCGGTGAGCCGCAGCATGGTCCACACCTGGGCGGTCATGTTCGCGTCCCGGACCGCGAGGACGACGTCTCGGCAGGCGGGTACGGCATCCGCGTACCGGCTCAGCCGGATCAGGACCGCGGCGCGGGCGACACGGGCCACGTTTGCTGTGTAGACCTGGTTGGCCCGGTCGCTGGCGGCGATCGATCGGTCGTACCAGGCGAGTGCCTGCTCCGGGGCGCTGCCGGCGAGCAACTCCCCACGGGTGAACGGGACGAAGCCGTCGAGGCCCTCGGTGTGCAGGTGGTCGGCGTACCTCTCCAGCCGGCGCCGGCCCGCCTCCGGGTCACCGCCGTAGGCGTCCATCAGCGCGGCGCAGCAGATGCCGGTGGCCCGCGCCCACCGTGGCGCACCGTGGTCGCCGGCCATCCGCTCGGCATCGGCATGCACCGCGCCGGCCCGGCCGGCGAACATCCCGTTGGAGATCCGCACGATGAGCGCACCCCAGCGCAGCGGATGATCATCCGGCATCCGCTCGAGAGCCGCGCTGAGCAGCCGGTCCGCCTCGGGCAGATCGCCCCGCAGCCACTCGGCGTTGCCGGCGGCGAGGGCGCGCAGCACGTCATTCTCGGTCTCCACCCGCTCCGGGGCCCAGCCGGCCAGCTGCTCGGTGAGACCCGGGTCCGGGGCGTCCGAGCCGATCACGGCGAGCAGGGCGGCCAGCCGGGGGCCGTCGTCGTGACCGCTTTCGCCCAGCCAGGCCAGCGCCTCCTGAAGGTTCGGCAGCTCCCGGCGCAGCACGGGGGTGGTCCAGGGGTCGCGGTCACGGCCGCGTTCGACGAGTTCGGCGGCGAGAGAGAGCATCCAGCGGGCGTGCGCGTCGCGGGCGTCGCGCTCGCCGTCCGGCCCGAGGTGCCCGAGACCGACGTGGCGCACGGTCTCCAGCAGCCGGTAGCGCGGCGGGTCGGCGGCCAGGTCGCAGGTGACGAGCGAGGCGTCCACCAGCTCGGCGAGCAGTTGCTCGGCGTCCGGGGCGGCCGGGATCGCTCGGCGGGGGGTGAGGTGGGGCAGGGCTTCGAGGGTGAAGCCGCCGCGGCAGACCGAGAGGCGGTCGAGGAGGTGCTGGGCGGCCGGGTCGAGGAGGCGGTACGACCATTCGACGGTTGCCGCCACCGCGGTCGCCCGGTCGCCTCCCCTGGCCGGGTCGAGCACGTGGAGTCCGGCGCCGAGCCGGTCCCGCAGGTGGGCGAGCCCGAACACCGCCTCGCGGCGGGCGGCGAGTTCCACAGCGAGTGGGAGGCCGTCGACAAGTCGGCAGATTTGGGCGGCCAGGTTCCGCGTACGCGAATCGGCAGTGAAATCGGCGCGCAGCAACGCCGCGCGGTCGCAGAAGAGCGCCACCTGATCGTCGGCCGGCAGCGGGCCGAGGCGCAGCACCCGTTCGCCGGCCACGCCGAGACGCTGCCGGGAGGTGGCCAGCACCGTCACGCCGGGGCAGCGCACGACAAGTTCCTCGACAAGCGCCCGGACCGCGTCCAGCAGATGCTCGCAGTTGTCCAGAACCAGCACCGCGGGCGCCGCACCGAGCCGTTCAGCGAGGGCGGCCACGCCGCCGTGCGGTGCGGTACGCAGGCCCAGCGCCCCCGCGACGGCAGCCGCGACATCGGCCGGCACGGAACGTTCGGCGAGTTCCACCACCAGCTCGCCGCCGGTGAGCGCCTCGGTCATCAGCCGCGTCTTGCCGACACCACCCGGGCCGACGAGCGTGGTGATCCGGCCGGCGGCCAGGGCGTCACGCAGGGAGGCCAGCTCGGTCGCCCGCCCGAAGAAGCGGTCAGCCCGCCGACGGGCACTCCCCGTCGCCGGTTCGTGGCTGATCGGGATGTCCTGCGCACGGGATGCTTGCGGTGATGTCCGCCGGGGTGGGCGCAGGGCCGGGTCGTCGCTGAGGATGCGCTGCTGGAGGTCGGTCAGGGCGGGTGAGGGATCGATGCCGTGGCCGTCAGCGAGTCGTTCCCGGAACCTCCGGGCGGTCTCCAGCGCCTCCGGGGTGCGCCCGGAGGCGTGCAGCGCTCGCATGAGCAGCAGTTGCGGCCGCTCCCGGAGGGGCTCCGCGGTGGCCAGCGCTTCCACGTCGGGCAGCGCGGCGGCGGCGTCCCCGGCGTCAAGCCGCCTCTCCAGGTGTTCCTCGCGCAGGTGACGCCGCCACTCCATCAGCCGTGCGATCTCGGGGGCGAAGGCCAGCCGATCCGCCACGTCCGCCAGGGGATCACCGCGCCACACCGCCAAGGCTTGCGCAAGGGTGGCCGCGGCCTGGTCCGGCTCCTGGCTCCGGGCCAGTGCGGCCAGGTGCTCGACCCGCTCGGTGTCGATCACCGCGGTGAGCCGGTAGCCGCCCGGCTCGCGGGTGATCGCAGTCCCGCCGGTGTGCCGCCGCAGCCTCGACACGTAGCTGTGCAGGTTGCCGATCGCGTTGTCCGGCGAGTCGCCCTCCCACAGGGCGCCGAGGAGGTCGATGACCGGAACTGGTCGCCCGCCGGCGAGGGCGAGCCGGGCGAGCAGGATCCGCTGCGGTGCACCGGGGAGCGCGATCGGCACGCCGTCGCGGCGTAGCTCGACCGGCCCCAGCACGCCCACCCCGATGCTCACCGCGCCATTCTCGCCAGTCCGCTCCCCGCGAACCAGTAGGTTTCCCGCCCCGTCGAACCGGGGGCGGATCCCGGTTCGGGTTACCGGGGCGTCGCTGGGGAGGCGGACGCGCGTTGACCGTACGTGTCAACCACCCGCCGCCGGATCGCCGCGCTGCTCATCGTCGCCGCAATGATGCAGGGTTGCTCGGTGCCCCTGCCCGTGCCGCCGGCCACCGTCGCCCGGTACGACTTCGACGAGTACGCGGAGTGGCATGACAGGTCCGGCCGGGGTCCCGATCTCACCGTCGCCGGCAACAACACGGCTACGGCGGTGCACGTGCCGCATGGCCGGGGCAGGGCGATCCGGTTTCCTGAGCCGTGTCGTGTCAAGCCTTGCCCGCGGCTGATCCTGCGCACACCGAGCCGCCCGGATCTGCAGCCGGGCAGCCGTGACCTGCGGTTCGGCGCCAGCGTGCGGCTCGCGCCCGAGTTCACCAGCGAGGGGCAGAACGTCCTGCAGAAGGGTTATTCGACGGAGGGCAGTCAATACAAACTGCAGATCGATGGGTACGCGGGACGGCCGAGCTGTGTTCTCGTCGGTGCGCCGGACCGGCTCATCCGGCGGGCGGTGGCCGATGTGATCGTTTCCGACGGGCGCTGGCACCGGCTGGAGTGCCGGCGTACCGGAACGGCGTTTCTGGTTCTCGTCGACGGGACACCGCGCGGTGCGGTGCCGGTGCCGTCCGGGCTGACGGTCGCCGACGACGATCCGCTGCTGATCGGCGGCAAGAGCGTCTCGCAGTCCAACGACCAGTTCCACGGCTCCGTCGACGACGTCTGGATCGCGATCGACTGAGCCTCGCCCGTGGCGGGTTCGCAGGGCGGCGCAGGCTGGGCCTCGCCCCGTGGCGGGAGCGAGACGCGGCACGGGCTGGGACGGGTCGCGCGGGTTCGGGAGGTGGCACAGGGCGGGACGGTAGGGTCTGCCGGTGCGTACGAAGCAGGAGCTGACCGAGGCAATCCGGAGCGAGCGGCGGGCGGCGCTCGTCGTCAACGCGCGGTCCCGCCGGGGGCGGCAACTCTACGAGGACGCGCACGCCAAGCTGGTCGCCGCCGGCTTCAAGCTGCTCGGAGCGTACGCGGTGGAACGCGACCTGGAGAAGTCCCTGGCCGACGCCATCGCGCAGGGCCCGGACCTGCTCGTCGCCGGCGGCGGTGACGGGACGATGAGCACGGCCGGCCGGATGCTCGCCCACCGCGACATCGCGCTCGGGTTGCTGCCGCTCGGCACCACGAACAACTTCGCCCGTACCGTCGGCATCCAGCCCGGCCTGGACGAGTCGATCGGCACCCTCGTCGACGGCGCGGTGATCGACGTCGACCTCGGCATCGCCGGGGACATGCCGTTCACCAACCACGTCGGGGCGGGGCTCTCCGCGGAAATCATGATCAGCGCGCCGAGCCGGCTCAAACGGTTTGCCGGTCGTCTTGCGTACCCGATCACTGCTCTCGGTCTTCTCACCCGGCACCGCCCACTGCGCGTGACGGTCCGCGCTGAAGGCCGGGAACTGGTCTTTCAGACACACCAGGTGTATGTGGCGAACGGCGGCTTCCACGCCGGCCGCCCGATCACCGCCGACGCGCACGCCGACGACCGGCTGCTCGTCGCCTACCCGGTCGGCGATGCCACCCGGCGCGGGCTGCTCCGCGAGACCGCCCGCAACGCACTCACCGGCCACCGGCGCACCCTGCACGAGCGGCCGTTCCTCGCGGTCAGCGAACTGTGGCTGGAGACCGACCGCCCGGCACACGTCGAGGTGGACGGTGAACCGTGCGGCCAGACGCCGCTGCGGATCGCGCTCGACGCCAACGCCCTGCGGATCATGGCACCGCCCGGAACGCCGGACCATTAGGGACAGCCTCGATCCGCTGTGTCCGGCATACTCGGGCACGGAAGGCCCCTCGCTGCTCGCCACCTGCGACAGGAGTGTGCCATGTCAGCGCTGACCCGAACTCTCCGACGGACGGCCGTCACGCTGGTGACCGTCGTGCTGGCCGTTCCGCTGAGCGCCGCCGCGGCGCCCGGGCAGGCCACCCGGACACCGGCCCTCACCGATCCACGGCCCTGTGCCGAGATCGCCACCTTCACCTGCTCCTTCCTGACCGTGCCGCTCGACCGCGGCGGCCCGGCCGGGCACCTTGCGATTGCGCGTGGCGGTCGCCGGCAACGCGGACGCACCGCGCGGTGTGCTGATGGTCCTGTCCGGCGGGCCCGGGCAGCCCGGCCCCGCTCTCGTGCCGCGGATCTCCCAGCGGCTGTCGTACCTGCTCGCCGACTACCGGATGGTCATGATCGATCAGCGGGGCACCGGTGCCGGCGCGATCGACTGCCCCCGGTTGCAGGCGGAGGTGGGCTCGTCGGACATCACACCGCCGTCGGCGGACGCCGTCCGGCAGTGCGCGGACCTGCTCGGCGCCGACCGGCACCACTACACCACCGCGGACACCGTGGCCGACCTCGACGATCTGCGCCGCGCGCTCGGTGCGGCGCGGTGGACCCTCGACGGCGTCTCCTACGGCAGCTTCGTCGCGGCGCAGTACGGGCTGACCCACCCGCACCGGGTGAGCCGGATGGTCCTCGACTCCGTCGTACCGCAGCACGGTCCGGACGCGCTCTACCTCGACAGCCTCCACCGGGCCGGCTCGGTGCTGCGCAGCGCGTGCCGGGAGCAGCAGTGCGGTTACGACCCGGCCGCCGAACTCGCCGCCGTGGTGCGCCGCCACGACAACGGGGTGGGCGTACTCGACCTGCTGGTGATCGCGAGCATCGTCGACCCGAAGCTCACCGGTGCCACGTTCTATCCGGTGCTCGCCCTGTTGCACCAGGCCGCGCAGGGGGATCCGGGCCCGCTGAACGCCGCGATCGAGGAACTGCGGCACGGCGCACCGACCGCGCCGGGCGAGTACAGCGCCGGGCTGCACGTGGCGACGCTCTGCGCGGACCTGCGAAGCGCGCCGTGGGGCGATTCGAGCACGCCGGTGCGCGTACGGGACGAGGCTGTGGACCGCGCGCTGGACAAGATCTCCGCTGCTGAGGTGTGGCCGTTCGAACCGGAGACCGCGGTGGAGCAGGGCATCGTTCAGGGCTGCCGGCACTGGCCGGTGTCACGGCCGAACCCGCGGCCACCGTACTCGCGGCTCACCATGCCGGTGCTGATGATCAACGGTGACCGTGACCTGTCCACGCCGCTGGAGTGGGCCAGGGAGCAGGCGGCTCGTACGCCGCACGGCCGGCTTGTTGTCATCGCGGGCATGGGGCACTCGATCCAGGGCCGCAACGCCGAGGGTGACCAGGTGGTCCGGGAGTTCCTCACGGGTTGACACGAAGATGCCCGGGAGCTGGTGCTCCCGGGCATCCTGTGCGGGTCAGGCCGAGGTGGAGACCTTCTCGTCGGGGGCGTCACCGGAGGAGGCGGAGACGGCGTCCGCCTCGGCGAGGATCTCGGCGTCCTCGTCGCGGTGGCTGCGGTACTGCTTGATCGAGTAGACGAGCGCCGCCGCCCAGGCAACGTAGATGACCGCGTAGAAGCCGTACCGGACGGTGTCGGAGGCGTCGATCCAGTCGCTGCGCAGCAGGGAGCGCGAGTTGGTCAGGATGATCAGACCACCGACGGCGGCGCCGAGCACCCGCGGCGGGATGTGCCGGACCAGCCAGGCCGCGATCGGTGCCGCGATGACGCCGCCGATCAGCAGGGCCAGGACCCAGGCGTAGTCGATGTTCTCCGAGCCGATGCCGACGATGAAGCCGAGGCTCGCGGCGACGGCGACCAGGAACTCGCTGGTGTCGATCGAGCCGATGGTCTTGCGGGGCTCCAGGCGGCCGCTGGCGAGGATCGCGGGCGTGCCGACCGGGCCCCAGCCACCGCCGCCGGTGGAGTCGACGAAACCGGCCACGAGGCCGAGCGGGGTGAGGAACCGCTTGCGCAGTGGCTTGCCGAGCTGCCCCTTGGGCAGGCCCTGGAACGTGAAACGGATGAAGACGTAGAGGCCGAGCACCAGCAGGATGACCGCCATCAGCGGCGCCGCGGTCTCGGTCGAGATGCTCGAGAGGAACGTCGCACCGGCGAACGCACCGACGGCGCCCGGCACACCGATCTTCAGCACGACCTTCCAGTCGACGTTGCCGAAGCGCCAGTGCGAGAAGCCGGAGACGAGCGTGGTGCCGATCTCAGCGAGGTGAACGGTGGCGGACGCGGCCGCTGGGTTGGTGCCGATGGCGAGCAGCAGGGTGGTCGAAGTCACGCCATAGGCCATGCCCAGGCTGCCGTCGACGAGCTGAGCCCCGAGCCCGACGAGGGCAAGGAGGAGAAGTTTCGTCATGTCGTCACCGCCGTGGTGTATGGGGGGTTTTCAGTCCCGTCGGCCGCATTGCCGACCTGCTATGCCTAACCTGTATTTCCTATTTATTGGGTCGGAGATTAGTACGCGGCGCAGCAGACGGCAAGCAGGCGTCCACATGCTGTGAGCGGTGGCGGGTCACCTACCCTGTTGCGCATGGCTGACGCGGACGATGTACGCCGGCTCGCCCTGGCGCTGCCCCACGTCGCGGAGATCGACAGCGACGGCTTCGACTTCCGGGTGGCGAACAAGGGTTTCATCTGGTCTTATCCGGAACGCCTTCCGGGCAAGCCGCGGGTGATCCGGACCGACGTGGCGGTGCTCTTCGTCGGCAACGAGGCCGAGAAACAGGCGCTGGTGCTCGGCGAGCCGGACCTGTTCTTCACGACACCCGGCTACCAGGGCCTGCCGCTGGTGATGCTGCGCCTGCCCGCGGTGACGGTGGACCGCCTTACCGAACTGATCACCGACGCGTGGCGGATGCGCGCCCCCGAGGAGATCCAGGCGGAGCTGGGCGCCTGACCCTGTGGGTTGCCCATGAAGAGCTCGTTTGCTTAGGTGAGCCTTACCTAAGCAAGGATGGCTGACTATGACGCTCGACATCACCGCGCCCGCCGAGGAACTCGAGAGCGCGGTCATCATCACCGCGCCCTCCGAAGAACTCGACAGCGCGGTCATCATCACCGACAAGGTCGACATTGAGGCGCTGGCCGCGGTCTACCGCCGGGTGCACGCCGCTGACATGCACCTTGTCGATCACAGCACGCCTACGGTGGAGGAGCGCCTGCGGGCCACCGCGGAGGCGGACGGCTTCGTGGCGGCGCTCGGATTCGTGGGCGGGGAACTGGTCGGCACCGTGATGGGCTGCCCGCTCCCGCCGGAGACGCTGTGGTGGCGGGACCTCACCGACGTCAGGGACCCGGAGCTGGCGGTCGAGTGGGAGGGGCGGACGTTCGCCGTGGTCGAGGCATTTGTGCTGTCCGAGCATCGGCGGCATCGGCTGGGCGTACGGATGATGTCTGATCTTTTGGAAGACCGCCGGGAGGAACGGATCTCGCTGGCGGTGACCGAGACGAATGTCCGGGTTTGGCGTGCGCTGCAGCGGCTGCGGTTTCAGCATGTTGGGGATCTTGTGCCGTTTGCGGGGTGGCGGTCGCATCGGATGTTGGTGCGAGATCTTCCGCTGAGTTCGTCTCGCTGAGCTTGCCCTGCCGTCTTCCTGCGGCCGGGGCCGTCCGATGCTCCTGCAGCCGGGGCCATCCGGTGGGATGGCCCCGGTGGCTTTCAGGAGTTTTGCGAGGCCTGGGAGGCTTTGCGGTAGGCGAGTAGGCCGAGTACCAGGGCGGCGATGCCGGCGACCAGGCCCGCGATACCGAAGGCGGTGCCGTTGCCACCCTCGTCGTCCTCGTCGACCGCCGCCACGACGTCCTCCGCGGGCGCCGAGGCGGGGGCGTCGGCCGCGGCGGCTGTCAGCTTGAGTACGGGGGCGGGGCTCTCCGGCTCGGTGCCGTCGGTGCTGGGCTCGTCGATCCAGCGGACGACATCACCGTTGGAATAGGTCTGCAGCGCCTTGAACACCATCTGCTCGGCGGCCGGCAGCGGGCCGAGCGACACGTCGAACTCCTGGAACGTGCCAGGCTTGATCTCCGAGCCGGCCGCCGCCGTCCAGGTGATCTTGGTGACGGCTTCGGTGATCTCGGAGTCGTGCGCCTTGATCGGTGTCGCCAGCTTGGTCTTGACCGGCACCGCGGTCCAGCCCGGAACCGGCTTGAGCGACACCGAGGCGACCGGGGCGTCGGCCGGCAGGTTGACCTCCAGCTTGGTGGTCGAGGCGCTGTCGCTCTCGTTCGGTACGCGGAACGTCACCTTGGTGTATCCGCCCTGCGTGGCGGTGCCCGGGTTCACCGTCACGTGTGCGGCCGCGGGGGCGGCCAGGGCGAGCACGAACGCTGCGGCCAGGGAGGAGATGGCAGCGGTACGCCGGAGGGTCTGCTTCATCACGGAACCTTTCACGCCTTGCGGCGACGAACTCACGCCTTGCGGCGACGGACGGATCACGCTTTGCGACGACGGACGAACAGGAAACCGGCGAGGCCGGCCAGAACAATGACGACGCCTACCGCGACTGCGATGGTCGTGGTGTTGGATGCCTTCTCGGCGGCGGGGGACGCTTGCTGAGCGGCGGGGCTCTGCTCGGCGGCGGGGCTCTGGGCGGCGGCTGGGCTTTCCGCCGCGGCGGGGCTCTCGGCGGCCGGGTTTTCTGCTGGGACTTCTGCCGCCGGGTCGTCCACGGTGAACTGGTACGAGCCCTTCACCGTGTGCCCGTCGGTGGAGACGACCTGGTAGGCGACGGTGTAGACCCCGTTCGCCAGGGTGCCCTCGAGCTTGATCGAACCGGTCGCGTCCTTCACCTCCGGCTCGGAGGCGGCCACCTTCTGCTTCGCGGCGTCGCTGACGGTGATGGTCGTGTAGCCCGGGTCCAGCTTCTGCAGGAATCGCAGCTTGACCTCGGTGGGCGCCTTCTTCAGCGTGGCCTTCTTCGCCGGCGATGCCTCGGCGAGCGCGTTGTGCGCCCAGGCCGGGGAGCCGGGAACCAGGAAGCCGAGCGCCACGACGAACAGGGTCGCTACGAAGGCGGCCGCCCGCTGAGCCGGCCGTCCGCGGTGGGGCCGGGTGCGATGGCGGAGATCGCTGATCCGATCGGTGTCGTCCATTCGTTCAGTAAATCCTTTTCGGCCAGACGTCTTTGAATCGGGAGGAGCCCGGCGTCACGAGGTCGAACTCGCTGACGCCGCCGGCACGCGTGGCGCCCGGCTCGTAGCGTCTCAGCATCGCCCTCCTCCGGCTCGGGAACGCCCGTTAGTCGCTGCCCGTCCCGGTTCAGTTCCCGAAAAGTTTCGCGGCGCCCTTTCTGCGAGGTCCATGGTCCGTTTTGCGAGGTTGGCACGGCCGTTTTGCGGCGTGATCAGCTCGCACGCAACGTCAATGTGTGCAGCTACCAACGCTGGTTCGGCGGTCACGGCGGCGTTTGTGGAGCCGGTGCTCGTAGGCCATGCCGCGCAGCACCGTGACCGCCCGCCCGAGCAGTGACGGGTTCACCAGGGTGAGGAGGTGGGTCAGGAGGGCTGAGAGTACGAGCGTGCCGGTGGCGGCCAGGGCGATGCTTGCGCCGGCGGCGATGTTCCAGCGGGCTGAGGCGTACAGGCCCGCGACGCCGCTGGCTGTTGCGAGAGCCATGGCCAGCGGGGTGATGACGGCGAGGCGGGTGGACCACAGGCGGGCGGCAGCGGCGGGGGCGACGATCAGGGCTACGGCGAGGATCGTGCCTACGGCGGGTACCAGGGTCACCACCACTACCTCGATGAGCAGGAGCAGGAGGAGGGTCCAGGCGCCGGTGGGTAGGCCGGCGGCGCGGGAGCCGGTGGGGTCGAAGCCGGTGAAGAGAAGGGGTCGGGCGCCGGCGTGTAAGGCTCCGGCGACGACTGTGAGGACTATGGCTGTGGTGATCAGGTCGCGTGTGGTGACGGTGAGGATGGAGCCGACCAGGTAGGAGGAGAGGTCTCGGCTGAAGCCGCTGCGGGTGGCGATCAGGGTGGCGCCGAGGGCGAAGCCGGCTGAGAGGAGTACGCCGGTGGCCGCGGTGGCGTTCTGGCCGGGGCGGCGGGTGAGGGCGGCGACGCCGAGGACTACGGCTGTCCCGGCGATCATTCCGCCCAGGAGGAGGTCTACGCCGATGAGGGCGGCGAGTACGACTCCGGGGAACGTGGCGTGGGTGAGAGCCATGGTGAAGAACGACAGTCGGCGCAGCACTACGTGGACGCCGACCAGGCCGGCGAGTGCACCGGCGAGTACGACCTCGGCGATCGCTCGATGCAGCGCGTCATCCCACCAGCTCATGAGGTGGCCTCAAGAAGACCCGGGCGAGCCGGACGAACTGGACGGGGGCGGCGGAGTCGATCCAGGACGAGCAGGGTGAGGTAGGTGGCGACCAGTAGTAGGACGACGGTGGGGGCTGAGGGCAGGGTGATGGCGTGGTTTACGGAGGCGTACCAGCTGGTCAGGAGGCCGGTGTAGCCGGACAGCAGGGTCAGGGCGGTTCCGGTGAGGGCCATCAGGGCCGGGCGGTGGGTGAGCAGGCGGGCCGCGGCGGTGGGGACGATGAGCAGGGCTACGACGAGGATGGTGCCTACGGCGCGGACGGCGGCTACCACGACGAGCGCGATGATCACGTTCAGGGCCAGGTCGAGGGGGAAGACGCGGTAGCCGGCGGCGGCTGCGGCGGTCGGGTCGAAGGCGCGCAGGAACAGGGGGCGGGCGGCGAGCGCGAGTAGAGCTAGGAGGAGGGTCGCGAGTGCGGCGGTTTCGGCTATCTGCTGTGGGGTCACGGTCAGGAGGCGGCCGAAGAGGAAGGAAGTCAGGTCTGAGGTGTAGGAGGTGCGCCTCGAGACGAGCACTACGCCGACCGAGAACATCGCGGTGAGCACTACCGCTGTGGAGGCGTCGTCGGTGACTGTGCCGCCGCGGGTCAGGACGGTGAGGATTACTGCGGTGAGCAGGGCGGCGACCAGTGCACCGGGGAAGATGCCGTCCACTCCCCCGGCTACGAAGCCGATCACCACGCCGGGGAAGACGGTGTGGGTGAGTGCGTCCGAGACGAAGCTCAGCCGGCGGGTGAAGACGAAGACGCCGACCGGGCCGCAGATCAGTGCGAGCAGGGCGAGCTCGGCGAGGGCGCGGGCCATGAACGGTACGGTGAACGGCTCGATCACGGTTCGACCAGCACTGTCGAGCCGTCGGCCAGGGTGACGATCCCATGCCGCGGCGAGCCGTCGGCCAGGGTGACGATCCCCTGCCGCGGCGAGCCGTCGGACAGGGTGACGATCCCCTGCCGCGGCGAGCCGTCGGTCAGGGTGACGATTCCGCCGTAGGCCTGACGTAACGGGGCGGCGGCCAGTACTTCGGCTGGTGGGCCGACTGACCACTGGCGGCGGTTGAGCAGGCAGATCAGGTCGGCGAAGTCGCGGGCCAGGGTGAGGTCGTGGGTGCTGAGTACCAGTGTGGTGCCGGAGGAGGTGAGTTCGCGCAGGACGGTCAGGATCATTTCCTGGCTGAGCGTGTCGACGCCGTTGAACGGTTCGTCCAGGAGGAGCAGCTGGGGCTGGGAGGCGATCGCGCGGGCCAGTAGGACGCGCTGCCGCTGACCGCCGGAGAGCAGGCCGAATCGGCGGGCGGACTGGTCGGCGAGTCCTACCTGGGCGAGGGCTTCGCGGGCGGCGCGGCGGTCGGCGGCGCCGGTGGGACGGAACCAGCCGAGTTTGCGGTAGCGGCCCATCAGCACCACCTGGCCGGCGGTGACCGGGAAGTCGGGGTCCAGGTCGCCGACCTGCGGGACGTATCCGCAGAGTTCGCGGGCCCGGGAGGGGGTGCGGCCGAAGATTCGGGCGGTGCCGCCGAGCACGTCGGCCAGTCCGACGACCGACTTGATGAGTGTGGACTTGCCGGCGCCGTTGGGGCCGGCCAGGGCCAGGCGCCGGCCGGGTGGCAGGTCCAGGTGCACGTCGGTCAGTACCGGCGAACCGTGGTAGCCGACGGTGACACCGGTGTAGGAGAGGGCGGTCATCAGCTCAGCGCTTCGACGATGACCCGGGTGTTGTGCTCCTCGGCGCCCAGGTAGGTGCTCTGCGGGGTGCCTTCGGCGCCCAGGCTGTCGCCGAACAGGGCGTTCTCACCGGCTACCACCTTGACGCCCGCCTGCTGGGCGATGGTTTCGGCGCTCTTGGCGGGCAGGGAGCTCTCCGCGAAGATCGCCTTGGCGCCGGTCGACCTGATCTTGGTGACCAGGTCGGTGAGCTGGCGCGCGGAGAGTTCGGCCGAGGTGTCCAGGCTGGGGATCACCGAGCCGACGAAGTCCAGGTCGTAGCGGGCCACGTAGTAGCCGAAGGCGTCGTGGTTGGTGACCAGCTTGCGGTTGGTGAGCTTGGCGAAGGCGGCGGTGTTGTCGGAGATGCCGCCTCCTCAGAGGACTCCTCGTGGGAAGACTCCTCGTGAGTGTGGCCGCCCTCGCGCAGGGGCACGCCCTGGCTGGAGTCGACGATCGTGCCGGAGAAGCCGGCCGATTCGATGGTGCGGTCCAGCCACTCCTCGAGGCCGACGCCGTTCTTCACCACGAGTTTCGCCTCGCCGATGGCCTTGAGGCCGGCGGGGGTCGGCTCGTACTCGTGGGGGTCGACGTTCGGCTTGATGATCTGGGTGACCTGGACTCGGTCGCCGCCGACGTTGCGGACGAAGTCGGCGACCTCCGGCGTGGTCGCGACCACCGCGAGCTGTGCGGCCGTCGAGGCGGCACCGGCCTCCGACTCCGGGGAACCGCAGCCGGCGAGAAGGAGCACGCCACTGAGAAGGGTGGCGGCGGCAAGGCGGGAGGCGGCGGAACGAGGGGCAACGGAGGGAACTGCGGAGAATCGCATCACCCGGAAAACGGTAATGGTTTTCAACAATCATCGTCTAATGACTGTATGACCATATGTTCATCGATGCGGCCGCCATTCTCATGCACATTTTCTGATATCAGCAGAACCGCATGTAAGGAATGAGCTTTTTTCAACGTGGCGAGGGCCTCGGGGGCCGGCGCCCGACGATGACCCGGCAGCTTCGGGCCCGATGCCGGGTTGAAATTGCTCATTGGAGGCGAGCCAGCACCCTCAGAAGACGGTCGATCTCGGCGGGAGTGTTGTAGATGTGCGGGCTCACCCGTACCGAAGAGGTCTTTTCCCCTTGCTCCGCCTGGCAGTGACCGTCGGCCCGGACCAGGAGGCCCTCGCTCGCCAGGATGAACCCGAGGTCGTTGGAGCCGATCGAGCGGTGCCGGAAGGTGACGATGCTGTGCCGCCGCTGGACCGGCGAGTCGGCGGCCAGGCTGGTCTGGCAGCCGAGGATCTCGTAGGCGGGCATCGCGGCGAGCCCGGACGTGAGGCGCAGCTCGAGGGCCTGGTTCCAGCGCGCGATCCGTTCCAGGCCCGCGTCGTCGAGCCAGTCCATGGCGGCGGCCAGGCTGATGATGCCGCTGGTGTTCGGTGAGCCGCTCCAGCCGGCCGGCGCGTAGGCGGGGCCGCGCCGGTTGCGCGCCCAGATTGCTCCGATTCCGGGGAGCGCCATCATCTTGTGGCCGGAGAACACCACGAAGTCGACGTCCAGCGTGTCCAGAGAGATAGGGACATGTCCGGCGCTCTGGGCGGCGTCCAGGCAGATCGGTACGTCCGGACCCGCCAGCGCCCGAAGCCGGTGCACGTTCATGTCGCTGCCGTACACGTGGTGCACGTGGGTGGCAGCGATCATCCGCGTCCGGGGCCCGACAACGAGGTTGCGGTGGTCGTAGTCGTGCGCCACGTCGTACGGAATCGCCCGCACCGCAGCCGCCGCCAGCGCCGCGGCCTCGACCCAGGGCAGGGTGTTGGCGGTGTGGTCGGCGAAGGGCACCAGGATCTCGTCGCCCGGCTCCAGCTGGGGCGCCAGCCAGTCGCGTGCCACCGCCCGCAGCCCCTCGGTGGTGCCGCTGACGAAGTGCACCCCGGAGGTGTCCGTCATGTCGCCGAGGAAGCGTCGCACCTGCTCACGGGCCTGTTCGATGCGCGCGGTGGTGCGGTTCGCCCACGGGTAGGTGCCGCGGGCGGCGTTGGCGTTGCCGGTGGTCAGGTAGTCCATGACGGCGTCGAGCACGGCCTGCGGCTTCTGCGACGTGGCGGCGCTGTCGAGGTACGCCACGTCCGGGTTCCCCTCGATCATCGGGAACTGTTTGCGCAGCTCACACTGCCAATCACCAAGATCATCCAGTACGGTCATCGTCAGTCCCGGACCAGCGGGAGGCCGGCGTCCCGCCACGCGATCACGCCGCCGTCGAGGGAGTGCACGTCCGGGTGGCCCATCCGGGTGAGCAGGGCGGCGTAGGTGGCCGACTTCTCGCCGACCGGGCAGACCAGCAGCACCGGCTGGCGGCGGCTGAACGGGAGCCCGGCGTGGAGCAGGTCGGCGAACACCTCGTCGACGATGTTGATCGAGCCGTCGATGTGGAGGGCCTGGTAGGCGTACGGGCTGCGCAGGTCGATCACCAGGGCACGCTCGGCGAGGACGCGGGCGGCGTCGACGGTCAGCGAGGAGACCGACGTGAGGTCGCCGGCGGAGACCGAGGCGACCGAGTGCGGGCGAGGCGGGCGGCCGAACAGCTCGGGGCGGCGTTCGCGCAGGTAGCTGAGGTAGGACTCGACACGATCACAGACGATGAACACCGCGGTCCGGCGGGAGGTCAGAGCAGGGTCGACCGTACGCAAGAACCGCACCGCGCCCTGGAAAGCGCCACCGCCCGTCGGCCCCGCCAGCGTGCCGCACCGGCGCACCAGGGTGAGCAGACCGTCGATGGCCTCGTCCGCGCTGATCGTCTCGATGGCGTCGTAGACGCCCGGCTCGAAGAGGCCGACCTCGTGCACCTCGTCGATCGTGCGGATACCGGGGATGAAGTCGCTCTTGGCCGCGACCAGGCCGATGACCCGCGTGTCCGGGTTGTGCTGACGCAGCGCGCGGGCCACACCCGTCGACGATCCGGCGGTGCCGACGCAGGCGATGAAGTAGTCGGGTGCGACGCCGTCGAGGTCCTTGATGATCTCCGGACCGGTGCCGGTCAGGTGGGCGTCGGCGTTGAGGCTGTTGAAGTACTGGTCGGTGTGGACGTAGCCGTTGCCCTCCTCCTGCAACAGCACGTGCATCCTGGTCAGCGGATCGTCGGTGTCGGAGGGGTCCAGGCACTCCGACCGGCCGGGCAGCTCGTCGATCTCGGCGCCGAGCAGCAGCAGGAGGTCCTTGATCTCGGGGACCCTCATGCGGTTGGTGACGCTCTTGAACGACAGCCCGTACATCCCGGCGATCAACGCGAGAGCCTTCGCCGTGTTGCCGCTGGAGAGCTCGACGACGGTGTCCCCGCGCTCGACGGCACCGTCCAGCAGCGGGCGGACCATGCTCCACGCGGCCCGGTCCTTCACCGAGCCGAACGGGTTGAGAAGTTCCAGCTTGGCGTACAGGTCGATGTTGCGCAGGCCGTGCACGGCCGGGTCGATGCGCACCAGCGGCGTGTTACCGATGGCCTCGGTGATGTCGTCGAATCTCATGGCTCCTCCGGGGGCGGCAGGTGGACGGGCCAGTAGTTCTCGTCGAGGCACCAGCGCCACGCCGCGCCGGAGCGGTAGAGCGCGACCTTCCTGCCGGGCGGCCGGTGCAGGGCTTCGGTGGCGGTGAAGTCCATGAAGTAGCCGGCGGCGTTGACGAAGACGAGCAGGTCACCGGGTTGCGGGGTGCCGGTCAGCGCGACCTTGCGGCGGGTGATCAGGTCGGATTCGAGGCAGAGGTTGCCGAGCAGGTAGGCGGCCGACGGCGCGGTCCCGGCGTTCCGGGAGATCAGCACCGGGTCCATCTGCACACCGTGTTCCTCCAGAGCGACGTCCCGGGCGTTGAGGTCGAGCCGCACCAGCTCGCCGTCGGTGGCGACCACCCGGGCGACCACCAGGCCGCACTGGTCGAGGAGGGCCCGGCCGGGCTCGACGTCCAGGTCGTACATGTGGTCGAGCAGCAGCTCACCGAGCGGCCGGCGCTGCCCCGGCGCCTGCGTGGCGAGGAGCTTGTCCAGATAATCCGCGCCGGCTACCGGGCGATGTGACGGGTACAGGTTCAGCGAGCCGCGCAGCTTCCCGGCCTCGGCACGCAGCCCGTAACCATGACCGTTCCAGGTCAGCGGCGGCCGGTTGCCCAGCACCGCCTGGGCCAGCTCCGACGTCCACGCCTCCCACTCGGCACCGTCAGCCAGGTAGTTCACGCCGAACCCGCCGCCGATGTCCACCGACCACGGCCGCAACCCGGCCGCCCGGCACTGATCCAAAGCCGCCAGGCACCCCTCCAGGGCCACCGCCTTCTCGCGCAGCTCAACCGTGTCCAGGTGGTAGGACACCCCGGCGAACTCGAGCTTCCCGGCAAGATCCAAAGCCTGATCAAGAGCATTCACCGGTACGCCGAACCTGCTCCGCCTGCTCATCACCCGCACACCGCCGGACTCGAACCCGGAGAGCCGCACCATCACCCGCGGTCGTGGCAGCCGGTACGCCGAGACCAGCGCGGAGAGCTCCCGCAGCTCGTCCAGCGAGTCCGCGTTGACGATCACGCCGGTGCGCGCCGCCAGCCAGAGGAACTCCCGGTCCTTCGGGCCGGTCGCCATGATCCGATCCGGGGTGAAGCCGGCGCCGAGCGCGTGCTGGAGCTCACCCAGCGACGCCACGTCCACCCCGGCCTCACCGGCGGCCAGCTCCCGCAGCAGCGCCGACGACCGGTTCGCCTTGTGCGCGAAATAGATCTTCCCGCTGAGCCGGTGCCGCCGATAGGCCGCGCGGAAGGCCGCGACGTTGGCACCCACCCGTTGCGGCAGAACCACGTTGACCGGCGAGCCGAGCCCGGCAACGAGTTGTCGCAGCAATTCGCCGTTCTCGAGAACGGATTGAGTCAGCTGATCAATTCTCGGAACCAGGGAAAGCACTGTGGAAATCCTTCCGGCGTGCTCCCAACGTATCAAACAGTCCGCAAATCCAATGTGTGCCAGATCGCTCTTTCCCGGCCGCCGGTGGACCACCACAGCATCCCGTCCCGGGTGGCGGCCAGGTTGGCGGCCCGCGCGAGATCGACCGTCTTCGCGGAGACCAGATCGTGGACGACCAGTCCCGCCGTACCGGTCACGTCGGAGTCGGGACGAGGCTCGGAGAGCACCTCGAACCGGTCCAGCACCGCGACGTCGGTGACGGCGGACTGGGCACCGGAACCGGCGATCCGCCGCCGGTCCGCGCCGTCCGGGCGCATCATGTCGATCCGGGCCAGGCCGTCGGCGTTCATCACCATCACCCGGCACCAGGCGGGACTGCACATGTTCCACTCGGGACCGGTGGCGGTGATCCGCTGCTCCCGGCCGGAGGTCATGTCGCGCATCCGGATGGTGCCGGCCTGCCCGCCGACGTCGTCGGTGAGCCAGGGCCAGGTGGTGAGCGCCCACTGGCCCTTCTCGGTGCGGACCCGGACGTCGCCGCCGGTCAGCGCCACGGAGCGGATCTCGGTGCTGGTGTTGTCGCCGGCCGCCCAGTGCACCCGGCCGTCCGCTACCACCAGGTCGTGCTGGTTGCCGTAGAACAGCACGTTGCCGGTGTCGGCGGTCAGGCGGCGGGGTGGGGTGTCGCTGTCGAGTGCGGCGGTCCAGATCTCGGTCGGGCGGTTGCCGCCGCCATCGCCGCCATCGGACGTCTCGGTCCAGAGGAGGTTGTTGCCGGCGGCGGTCAGGTTGTCGAAGCGGGGCTCTCCGGCGTCCGGGACGCTGCGCAGCTCCCGGATGCCGCCCGGGTTCTCGATGAGCAGGCGGACGGAGCCGCCCGCGGTGACCGTGCCGACCGGGGTGGTGGCGTTGAGGAACAGCAGGGGTTCGACGGTCAGGTCTCGCAGGCCGGCCCGTTGCGCGGCGGGCCAGGCCTGGTCAAGGGTGGGGCGCCCGGGTGGGGCGGGTGTTGCGGCCTCCGGTGCGGGCAGGCTGCCGGCCAGCAGGGCGCCGGCGGCTACCAGGGCGGTGAGCAGGGCGATGCGGGAGCGGGTGGTCACTCGTAGGGCCGTTTCGGCGGGGTGATCGGCTGCCACCCGGTGACTTCGAGGTAGGCGATGTCCGCCTGGTTGACCGGGTCCGTTCCGCGTTTCGGGCTGTGGGTGCCGGTGACCCGCACCCACGTTCCGGCGGGTACGTCGAGGACGGGACCGCCGCTGAGCCCCACCTTGATCGGGCGGCCGTCGGCGGCGCAGCAGCTCACCACGATCCGGGCCAGCATCGGTGCGCCGTCCTCCCCGGCGGCCACAAATCCGGTCAGCTGGACGCGGCGGCCCGCGAGACTGCGGCCGTCGTCGTAGAGCGCCCGCGACGCGTAGTCCAGCAGGCCTATCGGTGCGGGGTCCTCCGTGGGCAGCTCGGAGTAGTCGGAATCGGTCACCGGCACGGTTCCTGACTGGCCGGCCGTGAACGAGCCCAGGGCTGGTGGCGCGACCAGCAGCAGGCCGAGCACCGGCAGAATCAGCAGCCAGCCGACCCGCGGCTCGTGGTGGTGGTGATCAGGCGGGTCATCCGACGGGCGAAGCTCGTACCAGAGGGTGGCGACGGCGGTGACCACCAGCACGGCGCCCGCCACTAGAAGGAACGGGCGCAGGCCCTCCTTCACGTAGCGCAGGTAGAGATCGGACAGCGACGCCTTGAGGATCGCGCCGCCGAAGAGCAGCAGGACGACCGCCTGGGCCTGCCGGTTCACCGCGATCCTCCCCGGCGCTTCCCGCGTGCGGCCGTCACAGCAGCATCACTCCGGTGGCCGAGCCGACCAGTACCGCGACGGCGAACGTCACCGGGGCGAAGCGGGCGGTGAAGCGGCGCCCGAACACGCCCGCCTGCATCGAGATCAGCTTGAGGTCGACCATCGGGCCGACGACGAGGAACACCAGCCGCGAGGTGAGCGAGAACTGGGACAGCGACGCCGCGACGAAGGCGTCCGCCTCGCTGCAGATCGAGAGCAGGACGGCGAGTACGGCCAGGGCGAGCACCGACAGGACCGGGCGACTGGCCAGGGTCTGCAGCCAGGCCTCGGGGACGATTACGTTGATCGTCGCCGCGGCTGCCGCGCCCAGCACCAGGAACCCGCCGGCATGCACCACGTCGTGCCGGCACGACGACCAGAACGCCCGCCCGCGCGGGGCCCCGTCAAGATCCGGCCGGTGCGGCAACTTGATCCACTCGGCGCGTCCGAGCCGGAGCCACAGCCAGCCCATCAGGACCGCCACCACCAGGCTCGCCCCGCCGCGCGCCACGACCATCGCCGGGTCGTCCGGGAACGCCACCGCCGTCGCCGTCAACACGATCGGGTTGACCGCCGGTGCCGCCAGCAGGAACGCCAGCGCCGCTGCCGGTGTCACCCCGCGCCGGATCAGCGAACCCGCGATCGGCACACTCCCGCACTCGCACCCCGGCAGGACCACGCCGGCCACGCTCGCCGCCGGAACCGCCAGCGCCGGATGCCGCGGCAGCGCCCTCGCCCAGAACGACCGCGGCACGAACACCGCGATCACCGCCGACAGCAGCACCCCGAACACCAGGAACGGCACTGCCTGCACCAGCACCGACACGAACACCGTCGTCCAGGTCTGCGGGCGCTCCCCGCTCACCAGCCCCGACAGCGGCCCCCGGAACACCACCACCAGCACGAGCAGCGCGGCCAGGACCTCCACCGACCCGATCCCCCGGGCCCGCCAGGGGCGCTCCACCTCACGCTCCACAGTGCGCGTCTCGGTCACGCTCGCTCCCCCGCCGCCGGTTCAGCGACAAAACCTACCGGCTGGGCGGCCCGCTCCCGCTCCTCCGACGCCCTCCCGGACAAGAAAACCCCTTATCGGGTACGGGCTGAGCGCTCCGGCCGGCGACCACGCAGCTTATCCGTCACCGGTTATGTGCCTGAGCGCCAGCCGAGCAACCTTGAGCTCGGCGGAACGGGACCGCGGGTGTGGGGAGTCATGAGCCGGCGGCGAGGGACGGCCGGGAGGGGGCGCCTGGCTGGTCCGCGTCGGCAGAGGAGGGCTGGGGACGAGCGTACGAAAGAAGGGATTGTAAAGGGTTATGGGCTTGCGGCTAGGAAGAGGAAGACCGCTAGGAGGCCCAGATGGAGGCCGCCGTGGAGGATGTTGGCGCGGCCCGGGACGACGGTGAGGGTGCCGACCACGACGGTGAGGACGAGCAGGACCATCTGGGTGCCGCCGAGGCCCAGCAGCAGGGGGCCGTCGAGCCAGATCATGGCGATGGCGATGGCCGGGATGGTGAGGCCGATGCTGGCCATGGCTGAGCCTAGGGCGAGGTTCAGGCTGGTCTGGACGCGGTCGCGGACGGCGGCCCGGATCGCGGCGATGGTTTCCGGGAGCAGGACCAGTAGGGCGATCACCACGCCCACGACGGAGTGGGGGAGGCCGGCCGCGGCGACGCCGGATTCGACGGCCGGTGAGATGCCCTTGGCGAGGCCTACGACGGAGAGCAGGGCGACGAGCAGCAGGCCGAGGCTGATCAGGGTGGTGCGGCGCGACGGCAGGTCGACGTGTTCCTCGGCGTCGATGACCTCGCCGGAGGTGGTGATCGGCATGAAGTAGTCGCGGTGGCGGCGGGTCTGCACGGCCACGAAGAGCAGGTAGAGGGCGAGCGAGACGACGGCGGCGAAGGCCAGCTGGGCCGGGGAGAACTGGGGGCCGGGGCGGCTCGTCGTGAACGTCGGGAGCACGAGGCTGAGGGTGGCGATCGCGGCGACGGTGGCGAAGGCGGAGCCGGTGCCCTCCGGGTTGAAGACGGCGACGCGGCGGCGGAGGGCGCCGACCAGCAGGGAGATGCCGAGGATGCCGTTGCAGGTGATCATCACGGCGGCGAAGACGGTGTCGCGGGCGAGGGACTGGGAGCTCTCCCCGCCGCTGATCATGAGGGTGACGATCAGGGCGACCTCGATCACGGTGACCGCCACGGCGAGGATCAGTGAACCGTACGGTTCACCTACCTTGTGCGCCACGACCTCGGCATGATGGACGGCGGCCATCACGGCACCGCCGAGCACGATCGCCACGATCACCACGACGGGTGGCGGCAGCTCGCGTCCCCACGTCAGGACGAGCGCGACAACGGCAAGAATCGGTACGTAGATGGTCCAGCGGGACAGATGTGTGAGGATCTTCGGCATCACCTGCCAACTCTGCCAAAGCTGAGGTCGGCCCGCTCAACTCTCGTCGGACAAACCGGGCCGCCGGCGGTCGGAGTGACCAAGATCGCGCTCCGGAGCCACCCGGTCACGGACGAGACGCTTCAGGTGCGGCAGCTCGGGGAAGCCACCCTCGGCCTTGCGGGACCATAGGGTCTCACCGTCGAGCCGCACCTCGAAGACACCGCCGACACCGGGCACCAGGGCCACCTCGGCGAGCTCCTTCGGGAAGGTGGTGAGCAGCTCCTGAGCGGTCCAGGCGGCACGGAGCAACCAGCGGCACTGGGTGCAGTACTCGATTTCCACGCGTGGCTGTCGCACGGCTGAGCATTCTTGCATGATCATGGGCTGAACGTGTCGAAGTCGGGAGAAGCAGTTGAAACGAGCATGGGTTTTCGTCGCCGCGGCGATGGCGGTCGCCGTGGCCGGCTGTTCGGGGTCGGACGCCGGCGACGCCCCGCCCCCGGCGGCACGCGACTACGTGGCGCTCGGCGACTCGTACGCGTCCGGCCTGGGCGCCGGGAACTACCTGAACACCGAGTGTTTCCAGAGCAAGGACAGCTCGTACCCGCAGCTCTGGGTGAAGTCCCGGCCGGCCGGCACGCTCGGGACGGTGACCGACCGTACGTGCAGCGGCGCCCTGATCAAGAACGTCCGCGACACCCAGCTCGATGCGATCAACGCGGACACCGGGTGGGTGACGCTCACGGTCGGCGGCAACGACGCCGGCTGGGTCGGCGCGCTCCGGCAGTGCCTGCTCGGCAACGACCAGACCTGCCGGTCGACGGTGACCCGCTCGGCGAGCGATGCCGAGGCGATCCTGCCGGACGAGCTCGACAAGCTCTACACGGCGATCCGCAAGCGGGCACCGGACGCGAAGGTCTACGTCCTCGGCTACCCGCACCTGGTCGGCGCCGGCACCGGCGCGGGCTGCGAGTCGCTGCCCGAGTCCCGTCGCGAGATCCTCAACGAGGGCTCGGACAAGCTCGCCGAAACCATCAAGGCGGCGGTCGGCAAGCACGAGGGGTTCACGTACGTGGACGTCCGCAAGGCGTTCGAAGGGCACGAGGCGTGCACCGGCTCGCCGTGGATCCACTCGGTGCGCGACGAGCTGTCCGAGTCGTTCCATCCGAACGCGGAGGGCTTCCAGGCGTACGCGAAGGCTCTGGCCGAAGTCACCGGCTGACCTTCTGCCGCTCACCGGGGGTTCGCCGGGGGTCCGCCGGCCGGACGCCTGCCCGGGGTGCGATGGGCCGTGCACCACGCGAACCACTACTACGGCCACACGTATGTGCTGGCCAGGTACTGCGGATATGCCGGAGCCGACCCGCCCCGGATCCGCGGGTACCTGCAGCACGGATGGAACATCGGGGACGGGCTGGCGCCGGACCACGAGTTCGTCCCCGGGATCGCGACCTTCGTCTGGAGCGAGCGGACCCGGCGGCGGGCGTGGTCGATGGGGCGGCGCCAGGTGTACGTGACCGGGTCACCCTGGGCGTATCTGCTGTCGCTCTCCCCCGCGCCTTCCCCGGCGCCCTCCCCGGTGCGGGAGGGGACGATCTGGTACCCGTTCCACGGCTGGGAGGGCCAGCACGTGGAGGGGGACCACGACCGGCTGATCGCGGAGATCCGGGACACCGAACCGGGGCCGGTCACGGTGTGCCTGTACTGGCAGGAGTACCGGTCGGCGCGGGTGCGGCGGCGCTACGAGCGGGCCGGGTTCCGGGTGATCTGCCACGGGTACCGCGGCGGCTGGTACCGCGACCTGGACCCGTCGTTCCTCGACCGGCAGCTTGCCGAGCAGCGCAGACATCAGCGGGTGGCGTCGAACCGGCTGTGCAGCGCGCTGCTCTACGGCACGCTCGCCGGGTGTGAGCCGGCGGTGTACGGGGACCCGATGCAGCTGCGGGACGAACGTGATCTGTTCGGCGGGCGGTCGCGGATCCGGCGGCAGTGGGCCGAGATGCACGGTGCCGCGGTGGACGTGTCCGTTGCGCGGGAGATCGCCGTGGAGGAGCTCGGTGCTGACCGGCTGCTCCCGCCGGGCGAACTGCGCCGGCTTCTGAACTGGGAGGTCCCGGCGTGACGCCGCTGCTGCTCGGCGGGGAGATGCCGCACTGGTCCGACGCGTCGCCGGTGGGCGGGGCGGCACTGCGGGAACTGGTGGGGGCGGCGCGGGGGCACACGCTCGTGGTGGGGCCGCACGATCCCGCTCTGATCGACGGGATACCGGCCCGGCATGTGACGGTGCTGGTGCGGGGGGTGCCGG
This sequence comes from Actinoplanes sp. GCM10030250, assembly GCF_042666575.1. Classification (NCBI taxonomy): domain Bacteria; kingdom Bacillati; phylum Actinomycetota; class Actinomycetes; order Micromonosporales; family Micromonosporaceae; genus Actinoplanes; species Actinoplanes sp. GCM10030250. The sequence goes on from NZ_JBHTDO010000004.1 coordinate 40,409, forward strand.
ACGCGGAGGCGCTGGCTGCCCGGTACGCGTCCCGGCCCGGGATCGAGGTGTGCTGCGGGAGCCTGGAGAAGCTCGCGGCGGTTCCGGCGTACGACACGGTGATCGCTTTGGACGGGCTGGACCGTACCGGGTCGACCGAGACGGCCGACATGTCGTGGGCGGCGGGGTTCTCCCTGCTCCTCGCGGTGCTGCGGCCGGGCGGGCGGCTGCTGCTCGGGGTGAGCAATCCGGTCGGGGTGCACCGGCTGCTCGCGTACGCCTCCGAGCCTGGGAATGCGGAGTGGGCGGCGCCGCCGGAGGACGATCCGACCCGGCCTGCCGGTCCGGCGCGGATCGGTGAGCGGGTGCGGGAGGGCGGGTCGGCGGTGCTGCGGATGTACGCGGCCTATCCGTCGCCGCGGGAGCCGAGGGTGCTGCTGAGCGAGGGTGTGCTCGAGGCGCCGGGGCTTGCGGGGTACGTGTCGGGGGTGCTGCGCCGGGCGGGGACGTCCGGGGAGCGGATGCTGGCTGATCCGCGGCCGGTGTCGGTGCAGCTGCTGCGACACGGGCTGGCGGCCGGGCTGGCTCCGGGGTGGGTGGTGGTGGCGGGTCACGGTGGGGCGGTGCTGCCGGAGGCGGTGGTGGCTGAGGGGTCGTCGGTGCAGGTGCTGCATCGGGCCTCGGCTGACTGGATTCGGGTCGCCGGGGCGGGGCGGGCGGGTGAGGTGGTGCCGGCGGGGAGGTGCCTGCACGATCTGCTGCTGGCGGCTCTTCGCGGGCGGGACATGGGGCGGGTGCGGGGGTTGCTCGGCGCTTGGCAGGGCGGGGAGTTCGCGGGGGTGGACGCCGACGCGATCGTGGTCGATGTTGAGGGGCGGCTGCACGGGCTCGCCGAGCCATCGGGGCCGGGCGAGGCGTTCGGGCGATTCGTGCGGGCGGTGGGGGATGAAGGGCAGGGTCACCTGTGGCCGCCGGGCGAGACTGCAGCGCGGCCGTCGCCGGAGGCGTTGCGCGAGGTCAGTGCGGCGCACGACCGTCTGGCGCGGGAGCTTGACGAGGCAAGGGCACAGGCTTCGTGGTACGAGGGACGACTCGCCGTACGGGACGCTGAGCTGGCCCGCGCCTACCGGATCATCGGATTGCTCAAGGGGACGGTGCCGGGACGGGCTGCTACCGCGGTGCGGGGCGCTCTCCGCACCGGGAAGCGAGCAGCCCGCACAGCCCTGAATCGCATCCATCCCAACCACTGACCCCCGCCCCCGCAGCAGCAGTGGGGCCAGCCGGGGCGGGGGGTTGGGGTGAGGTGGGGCACGGCAGGTCAGCCCGGCGGGGGCCGGACGGTCTGGAGTGGCAGGTGGTCGCCGGCGTCGGGTGGAGGACTCTTCGTCGGGCGTACAAAAGCGGTTTATGCAGTTTGGAGAGCTTGCGCCGCGACCTCGTCGTAGAGCGACTCGAGGGCGCGCGTCTGGTCTTGAAGGTTGAAGTTTGTAGTGATGTGGCGGCGGGCCTGAGCGCCCAGGCGGTGGCGCAGGTCGGCGTCGCCCAGCAGGCGGGTCATGGCGGCGGCGAGGTCGGTGGGTGCGTTCTCGGCGGTCAGCAGGCCGGTCTCGTTGTGGGTGACCGCCTCGGGAATGCCGCTGTGGCGGGTCGCGACGACGGGCAAACCCAGGGCGGCGGCCTCCAGGATCGTTGTCGGCAGGCCCTCGGTGTCGCCGTCCGGAGCGGTCCGGGAAGGAGCAGCGAGCATCCGCGATTCGGCGAGGTGGCGCTGCACCGACTCGGGCGGCTGATCGCCCACGAACGTCGCGTCGAGGCGGAGTGACTCGGCGCGTTCCCGCATCTGCGCCTGGAGCGGGCCGTCGCCGATGAAGAGCGCGCGCGGCCTGGGTGAATGCATGCTCGCCAGGGCCGTCAGCAAGTCGTCGACGCCTTTCTTGGGCACGAAACGGCCGACGAAGACGACGTCCCAGCGCTTGGGGACCAGGGGGAGGGTGCCGGGCACGGGCACGCCGGTGTAGTGGACGCGCACCTTCGCCGGATCGGCACCGCAGTCGACGGCGCGGTCGCGGATCACGCCGGAGACCGCGAGGATCAGCGACGCGCGGTCGAAGGCGGTTCGCAGGTTCCGGCGGTACCGCAGGCCGCGCAGTCCGGGGCTCTTCGGCTGGCGGGTCACGTCGTGACCGTGAACGGTCACGACGAGCGGCACCCCCAGCCGACGCGCGGAACCGCTGACCAGGAAGCCGTCGCCGCCGAAGTGGGCGTGCACCAGGTTCGGGCGCAGGCCGGTGAGTGCGGCGCGCAACCGGGGTGACTCGCCGGTCAGGCGCAGCCGCAGGAAAGCCGAGCCGCCGCCCGGGAAGGTGATTGTGTCGTCGTCGCGGGACAGGGCCGAGGTGACACGGGTGGCGCCGATCCAGGACGGGTGCCATCGGGTGAGGGCGTCGCCCTGGGCGCGTACGAACGTTTCGGAGCCGGGCAGCATCGCGCTGCGCCAGATCGCGACGCGGCGTTCAGTGGGCATTCTCGGTCTTCCCGGCGGGTTGGTGTTTCCCGACGATCAGGTCGCGGAGGCGGTGGCGCACGCTGGGCGGCAGGGCCCAGATCTGCGCGTGCGTCAGGTAGTCGAGAGCGCCGGGGCGGCCGTTGCCGCGGGCCTCGGCGAGCAGCTCGCGGAAATGCCGGGCCTGGCGGGTCGGCGCGGCCATCGAGCTGAGCACGCTGAGGGCGAAGGCGGCGTACGCCCGAGCCGTGAACAGATCCCGATTGGCACGGAGCCAGGCGAGCTGTTCCTCGTACGGGTTCTCCAGGCTGATCCGGTCCCGATCCTCGTCCTGATGCCAGAGCACCAGCGGTTCCGCGGCGTACACGAGTTCCGTGTCGGCCTCCCGGATCGCCCGCAGCGTCCAGTCCAGCTCCTGCTGACGGCGCAGCCCCACGGTGAACGGCACCCGCCGCAGCAGCTCGGTCGGCGCCATGATCGTGGAAGTTTGGATGAACCCGTCGCCGTAGAACAGGCCCCGCCGCACCGTGAAGTACTCACTCAACGGCTCCCCCGGCCCCGGCAACCGGCGCGGCATGATCGAGTCGGCCCGGGGCGTCCGGTTGATCAGCCTGCTGGCGACGATCGGCAGCTTGGCGTTCGCGGCGGTGGCCAGGTTCAGCTGAACGGCGATCTTCTCCGGCAGCCACTCGTCGTCGTCGTCCAGCAGGGCGGTCCAGTGGCCGCGAGCCTCGAGAGCGCCGACGTTGCGGGCGTTCGGGGCTTTGCGGCGTTCCGGGAGAACGACGGGGCGGACCCGTGGGTCGCCGATGTTCTCCAGGGTTTCGACGGTGGCCGCGTCCGGGCCGTCGACGACGACTATCACCTCGTGGACCGGGTGGGTCTGGTTGAGGGCGCTGCGTACGGCGCGGGCGGCGAGTTGCGGGCGGTCGCACGTCGGGATGACGACGCTGACATCCAGCGCTGGGGGCATGTGTCGGCTCGCTAACGCAGGGAGCGCCGCCGGGGGGAAGCGGCTGGCCGGGCGTGGTCCGGGCCGACGGTAGGTGCGGCGAGCGGCGAGCGGGTGAATCACAGGAGGCGGGCGGGCACCGCCCAGTCGAGCAGTTCCCGCGCCGCGGAGTCGGGCGAAAAAGATCATAAGCGGCCACGCGACTATAGGGTGAATCGCGGGGGCTGCGATCGACATGGAACAGCTGATGCTCGCGCCGGCCGATGGGCTGACAGACGCGGAAGCGGCGGCCCGGCGCCGTCGCGGTGAAGCGAACACCGCTGTTCAGGGTGGTGCCAGAAGCTACGCCGAGATCCTGCGGACGAACGTCTTCTCGTTCTTCAACCTGATCCTGTTCGTGATCGGCGCCGCCCTGCTGGTGCTGGAACGGTACAGCGACGCCCTGATCAGTGTCGGTCTCGGCCTCATCAACGCGATGATCAGCGCGGTGCAGGAGATCCGGGCGAAACGGAAGCTGGATCGGCTCCAGCTGCTGGATCGGGCGGGTGTGGTCGTCGTCCGCGACGGCCGGGAGGTGGAGATCGCGCCGGAGCTGGTGGTGTGCGGTGACGTGATCCGGGTACGTGCGGGCGACCAGATCGTGGTGGACGGCCCCCTGCTCGACGGCGGGCGACTGGAGGCCGACGAGTCCCTGCTCACCGGCGAGTCCGACCCGGTCGTCAAGCATCCCGGCGACGACCTGCGCTCCGGCAGCCTCTGCGCCTCGGGTGACGGGCACCAGCTGGCGCGTGACGTCGGCGCGAACAGCTACGCCGGACGGCTCACCGCCGAGGCGCGCCGTTCGACCACCGACAAGACGCCGTTGCAGCGGCGCATCGAGTTCATCGTGCGCCTCGTCATGGCGCTGACCGCGCTGATGAGCGGCGCGATCCTGGCACAGGCCGCGATCGAGGGGTTCAGCGTGCTGCGGGTCGTGCAGATCACCGCGGTGCTGTCCGGGCTGGTGCCGTACGGATTGTTCTTCCTGATCGCGCTCGCCTACACCGCCGGAGCGGTGCGGATCGCCCGGCACGGCGCCCTGGTCCAGCAGGTCAACGCGGTCGAGTCGGTGAGCAACGTGGATGTGGTCTGCACCGACAAGACCGGCACCCTGACCACCGGCCAGCTCACCCTGGATGAGGTCGTCCCGCTCGGACCCGCGGAGTACGGCGAGGTCACGAGCGCCCTGGGCAGCCTGTCGCACAACGCCTCCACCCCGAACCTGACCACCCTCGCGCTGACCGCCGCCCTGCCGGGTGACCCGTGGGACGTCCACGACGAGGTGCCGTTCTCCTCGTCGCTGCGCTGGTCCGGGCTGGCCGCCGAGGAGGGCACCTGGGTGCTCGGCGCACCGGACGCCCTCGGACCAAGGCTGCGCCGCCCGCTGCGCGCCGGCGAGGTCACGTCCCGGACCGAACGCGGACTCCGGGTGCTGCTGCTGGCCCGCGCCGACGGCCCCCTGCGCGACGCCGACGGCCGGCCGGACCTGCCGATGCTGGAGCCGACAGCCCTCGTGGTGCTCGCCGACGAACTCCGCGACGACGTCGTCGACACCGTTCGCCGTTTCCAGGACGACGGTGTCCGGCTCAAGGTCCTGTCCGGCGACGACCCGCAGACGGTCGCGGCCATCGCCCGCCGGGCCGGCATCGCCGCCGACGATCCGGTACCCGGCGCCGCCCTCGACGACCTCGACGATCCGGCCCTCGACGCCGTGGTCGCCCGTACCGCGGTGTTCGGCCGGGTGGCCCCCGAGCACAAGGAACGGATCGTCCGCTCGCTGCGCCGGCAGGGCCACTACGTCGCGATGATCGGCGACGGGGTGAACGACGCCCGCGCGCTGAAACAGGCCCAGGTCGGTGTCGCGATGCGCAGCGGTTCCGCGGTCACCCGCGACGTGGCCGACATCGTGCTCGTCGACGACTCGTTCGCGGCGCTCCCACCGGCGCAGCACGAGGGCCGCCGGATCATCAACGGGATCGGGATCTCGCTCTACGTCTTCCTCGCCCGGGTGGCCAGCCAGTTCCTGGTCATCCTCACCGTGACCATGCTCGGCCTGGGTTTCCCCTACTCACCCACCCAAGTCGGATTGACCATGTTCACGGTCGGTATCCCCACGGTCTTCCTGACCTTCTGGGCGCGCCCACTGCAACCCGACCCGCACCTGCTGCGCAACCTGGTGCGCTTCGTCGTCCCCGCCGCGGTCGTCACCGCCACCTACGGCACCGCCGTCTACACGTTCCTCTACGAGATGATCTACCACGGGTTCACCTCCGGCCGGACCCCCGACCGCATCATCGACGAGTTCGAGAAGTACACCGGCCTGCAATACGGCGGCGACGGCGACTTCACCGCGGCCGCCGCCACGATCCTGGCCCAAACCGGACTGTCGACGTTCTTCTCCTTCGCCTCCTTCATCCTGATCCTCTTCCTGCTCCCCCGCTCCCGAGCCTTCGCCGCCTGGACCAACCCCACCGGCGACGTGCGCCCCGCCCTGCTCGTCGTAGCCCTCTGCGTGGTCTTCGCCGCCGTACTCAACGTGCCGGTCCTCTGGGACTACTTCGGTCTGATGGGCCCGTCAAAACCGGTCTTCACGGTCGTGCTGCCCGCCCTGTTCCTCTGGTGGAGCAGCCTCACGATCGTCCTAAAACTCAAACTCTTCGACCGCCTCCTGGGCCTGGAAACCCCGGCCTGATCGTTTCGCCTCCTGAACCCGGAAACCTCGGGCTGATCGCTTCGCCTCCTGGACCCGGAAACTTCGGCTGATCGTTTCGGTCACCCTTCTTTTTTTCGTACGATCCACGCAAAGTCACGCCGTCCCACGCGACCCGCTGCATGGTCCAGACCGTCCGGCGCCCGCCGGGCGTGAGCGTCCGGTCACCCTCACCCGCACCCCATCCCGGCCCTTGAGCACCGCCCCGCTCACGCCCAGCCGGGCGGATCGGCTGGTGCTCAGGGGGGCGTGGCGGTCGGAAACACCCCGCTCACGGCCAGCCGGGTTGGGCGGCTGGTGCTCAGGGGGGCGTGGCGGCCGGAAACACCCCGCTCACGGCCAGCCGGGTTGGGCGGCTGGTGCTCAGGGGGGCCTGACGGCCGGAAACACCCCGCTCACGGCCAGCCGGGTTGGGCGGCTGGCGCTCAGGGGGGCCTGACGGCCGGAAACACCCCGCTCACGGCCAGCCGGGCGGGCCGGCTGGCGCTCAGGGGGGCCTGACGGCCGGAAACACCCCGCTCACGGCCAGCTGGGTGGGGCGGCTGGTGCTCAGGGGGCGTGGCGGCCGGGAACTGCGCTGCTCGGGGCACTGGCCGGGCATGCCGCGGCCGGGATGAGCAGGCACGATCTGAAGGAGCTGGGCGAGTACCTGGATTCCGGCGAGTTCGGGCTGGTCGTGGTGGCTGTGACCGACATGGGCTCGAAGGTGGAGCGTGCCATGCGGCAGGGCACGAAGAAGGTGGCCGTGCGTGAACTCAAGGCCGACCCCGACGAGATCGAGCAGGACGCCAAGATCGCCCTCGGTGGAGCAACAGCCTGATCAGGCGGGGCAACGACGGATGATCTATTGGGTCATGATCCAGATGGGGAGCGGGGCGGTGAGCCGGCTGACGACCTGCCAGCCGCTGCGCAGGTAGAAGTCGACGTTGCCGGGGTTGCTGGTCTCCAGCACGGCCGGTAGCCCGTCCGCGGCAGCCTGGTCGAGGCCGGCGCTCATCACGGCACGGCCCCAGCCACGACCGGCGCGGGCGGGGTGGGTGCCGAGCACACCGAGGTACCAGAACGGACCGCCGGGGAAGGCTTCGTGCACAGCGTCGTCGTACTCCTTCATCCGCCCCAGCGCATCGGAGGGCAGATCCGGTTCGGGCAGCGTCTCGCCGCCTTCCGTGGGCGGCTCCCAGATGGCGACCGCGGCACGCTCGATCGTCCAGATGGACCGCCGGCCCACCCGCTTGTCGAAGAGGTGGCCGAAGAACGCCGCCGCGTGCCGCGGATAGGTCTCCTCGTCCGGGAAGAGGTGGCGCAGAACGGGATCGGCGGGAAAAGCCTCGACCAGCGACTCGACGACCGCTTCCCGGTCGGCGATGGTGGCGACGGTGATCTCTGGTGCTGTCACAGTGCCGGACTGTACGGGGAACGAGGCACCACCCTCACCCCTTAACCATCCTAGGAGGCTAGGCCCTCTCGGCAACCCACCGCAACCGGACCGCCGCGACACCACGGTGGCTGTCCTGGAGGATCGGTGCGCTCCGGCCGTACGCCTGCTTTCTGCTGTTGCCTCCTGACACTCACTCCGCAACTCAACGCATCCGGCCGGCAACCGCCGGGTGTCTCAAGGCGGGTGCAACGGCTCCGATACGTACGGCGCAAGGCCGCCGGCCCGGGCAGCCGCCGAGTGTCAGGACACACCGTGGGGCAGTTCAAGCTCTTCCTCGACCACCTGCGCGCCGCCCGCGGGACGGACCAGCGTGCTACCGCGGTCGAGTATTCGCTGCTCGCAGTCCTGTTCGCCGGCGGCCTCATCGCCGTGGTCGTCACCCTGCGCGAGGGCATCACGGCGCTGTTCACGGGAGCCGCCTGAGGGCGGTCACATGGCGGCGCGGCCGTGGCGCCAGTAACCGATGAAGTCCACATTCTGCTTGGGCACCTGCTGCTGCTCCACCAGGTGCCGGCGGCCACCGGTGACCAGCGCGGACTCGCCGACCAGGTAGGCGTAGACGTCGCCGGTCGGCAACTCCGCCTCCCGCAGGCGGGTCAGGGCGAGCTCACCGGGCACACCGCCGGCACCGTTGCGGGCAACCCAATCGATGCGTACGCCGGACGGCACCCGGAACTCCTGCCGATCCTCAGCCGACGGGATCTCCACGATGGCCACACCTCGCGCGTCCTCGGGAAGGGACTCGCAGATCCCGGCCACCGCGGGCAGCCCGGTCTCGTCGGCGACCAGCAGGGTCCAGTCGTGCTCGTGCCGCGGGTTGTAGCCCACACCCTGGTCGAGCAGGCCGGCCTGATCGCCCGGCTTCGCGTTCAGCGCGAACGAGGCGGCCGGACCGCAGCTGCCGTCGGGCTCCAGGTGCACCACGAAGTCGACGTCGAGTTCGCGCTGTTCGGGCCGGTGGGCGCGGACCGTGTAGTTGCGCACGTACGGCCGCTTCTGCTTCGCGGTGGCGAGGTATTGCGCGTACCAGAGGCCGGAGGCGCGGGTCGGCAGCTTCAGGCTGTCCTGACCCGGCCGGGGCAGGAAGAGCCGGAACCACTGGTCGAAGCCGGTGGCGGTGAACCTGTCCAGGCCCTCCCCGCCGAGCGTCACCCGGACGACGTTGGGCGAGATCCGCTCGCTCCCGACCACCTCGAGCAGAAGCACATGCGGGTCGACCGCCTTACGAATCCTGTGACTGGCCATCGTGTGGACCTCCGGGGCTGCGACGGGCGATGTAAGCGCCCGGCGTCTCACCGAAGTGCCGCCGGAACGCGAGAATGTAACCGTTGGCGCTGGTGAAGCCCACCCGGACGGCGACGGCGCCGACGAGCAGTCCCTTCGCCAGCAGGTCGAGCGAGTGGTTCAGCCGCAGGCGGGTGCGCCACTCGGTGAAGGCGAGCCCGGTCTCCGCGCGGAACGCCCGGCGCAGGCTCGTCGAACTGGTGAAGTGCCCGGCCGCCCACTCGGCGGCGGTGCGCTTGTCCCCCGGGTTGCCGGCCAGCTCACGGGCGACGGCGCGGGCGATCGGGTGGTACGGCTCGGGCAGCGGGAGCCGGCTCGGCCGCAACCCGGCGAGGGCGGCGAACAGGCCGGGGCCGGGCGGTTCCCCGGTGGCGATCCGGGAGCGGGCCAGCAGCCACTCGCGTACGTCCGGAGTGACTTCCACCGCGATGGCGTCGCGGTACGGCAGATCATGCCCCGGCGTCTCGAACTCCTCCGACAGCACGAGCGCGTCCCGGCTGAACCGGGCGCCGTGCACCACGCCGGCCGGGATCCACAGGCCGGCCGCCGCGTTGACCAGGAACTCCCTGTCCTGGGCGTTCACCGCGATGTGACCGAGCGGGGCGTACACAAAAAGGTGTTCGTCGTGAACATGCGGTGGATGGCCCCACTCGGCCAGCGGAGCGTCGTCCGCCTCGACCGTGTCCGCCATCGTCACCGATCCCTCCGACCTTTGAGTTAGGTGACCCTAACCCATTCCCGAACCGCTCCGGTGACGAGCCGGTTCCTGGGTTGGATCGAGGGGGGTCGCTCACCCGTACGCTCGCTCCCGTGTCCAGCCGGAACCACGTTTCCATCGCTGCGGGAGTTGACGGTCACTGTTCGGGGGCCCACAGCGTCTCGCGGGACGGGCTGGATCTGCCGGCCTCGCCGAGCAGGGCGCCGATCGGCCGGTCATGCCCCTCCAGGAGATCGCCGGCCTGGACCGGCCGGTCGGCGCTCATCCACCACCGATCCGCCGGGTGCACGACACCGGGACCGATTCGCCGGGGTGCACGAGAGCCGGGTGCACGACACTGGGGCCATGAGGAGGATCCTCGTGCGAGGTGCTCTGGGCGTACCCCTGATTCTGATCTTGATCGTGGCCCTGGCCTGGGTCGCGCAACGGCGCCTGATCTATTTTCCGGATCGCGGCGTGCCGCAGGCGGCAGCGCAGGCGAGCGACGTCACCTTGCGCACCGCGGACGGGCTGCGGCTGGATGCCTGGTTGATCAGACCACCATCGGGTACGCCGGACCTGCGCGTCTCCGTCCTGGTAGCACCGGGTAATGCGGGTAATCGGCACGGTCGGTTGCCGCTCGGGACGGCTCTGGCGGGGCTCGGGCTGACTGTGCTGCTGCTCGAATATCGGGGGTACGGCGGTAATCCCGGCCGTCCTACGGAGAGTGGTCTGGCCCGGGATGCTGATGCGGCCTGTGACTATCTCGCGGAGCGGGTGGGGTTTCCGGTCCTCTACTACGGCGAGAGTCTGGGGGCGGCGGTGGTGACTGCTCTGGCGGTTCGGCGGCCGCCGGTGGGGCTGGTGCTGCGTTCGCCGTTCGCGGATCTGGCGGCGGCTGGGCGGGAGCACTATCCGTTGCTGCCGGTTCGTCAGCTCCTGCGGGACCGGTTTCCTGTGCTGTCCCTCATTCCGCGGGTTCCTGTTCCCACGGTCGTCGTCTACGGGACCGCTGACCGGACGGTCCCGCCGTCCCAGAGTGCGGCCGTGGCGGGTGCAGCTCCCGACCTGCGGCTCGAGCTCCCCATCCCCGGCGCCGATCACAACGACCCCTCGCTGGTCGCCGGCCCCCACCTCCGATCCGCCCTCCTCCCCCTCCTCCCCCCTTAACCTCTCGCCCGACCCCCCTCACGCCCAGCTGGCACTCAGCGGCGCCTTTCCGCCCTCCCGACCCCCCTCACGCCCAGCCGGCGCTCAGCGGCGCCTTTCCGCCCTCCCGACCCCCCTCACGCCCAGCTGGCACTCAGCGGCGCCTTTTCGCCCTCCCGACCCCCCTCACGGCCAGCCCGCTCCACCAGCTGGCGCTCAGCGGCGCCTTTCGGTGGCCGGGACCCCGCTCACGCCCAGCCGGACCTCAGCGGTAGCGGGCCAGCTCGGCGGCGACTGTCATCGCGGTTTCGCGCGGGCGCTCGTGCAGGTCGTCCGCGGTGAAGCGCAGCACCGTCCAACCGGCCGACCGCAGCGCGTTGGTCCGGGCGACGTCGCGGCGGTACTGGTCACGCTCACGATGATGGTCACCCTCGTACTCGACCGCGAGCCTGGCGGCCGGCCATGCCAGGTCGACACGGCCGATCAGCCGGCCTCGATCGTCGCGTACCTCATGCTGGGGCACCGCGGGCGGCACGCCTGCGTCATGGAGCAAGAGCCGCAACCGGGACTCCATCGGCGATTCCGCGCGGGGATCCGCCAGCTTCAACACTTCCTTCAATTGTGCGACGCGTGGCCATCCCCGGCGTTGCACAGCCATTTCCTGCACGACCACGAGATCCGGTTTCACGTCGCGGATCATTATGTCCATCGATACCAGGGCTTCCGTACGCCGAAGGCGTCTACCAAGATCGAACGCAGTGCGTTCCGGCGTGGTCACCAGTACTCCATCAAGCTCGGTGAGGTCGCTGTCGGCGATGACGGTGTGGTGCGCGACGATCCTGGAGTTGCGGTTGGTCCATCTGTCGCGCGGAGTCACCACCGACACCGGCGACGTGGCACGCGACAGTTCGGCACCCCAGAGGTAGGCCGCACTCAGCCCACCGATCGCGGACCCCCGGGGAAGGATCAGGCTCACGGCCGCACACCAGAGGCGGTGATCGACGACGACGTCACGGTGTGCGTAGACATCGGGCAGCAGGCGTCGCCACTTGCCACCGCGGAGCATGTCCTTGCTGACGGTTCCGGCGGCGACTGCGGCCGACCCGCGGAACGGGAGCTGGGCGAGTGAAGCGGGCAGGTGCGGTTTCGTGGTCATCGAGCCAGGATCGCCATCACCGCCGAAACGCGCGTCGACGCCTGTGGACAGATGCCCAGTGTGGACAACTCAGCCGGCGCCAGAATGTCGGCTAGGCGCTCCCCGAAACCCCCCTCACCCCCAGCCGGACAGACCAGCTGGCGCACAGCGGGGCCCTGCCGGCCCCGAAAGCCCGCTCACGACCAGCCGGGCCGACCGGCTGGCGCCCAGAGGGGCCCGACGGCCAAAAACACCCCGCTCACAACCAGCCCGACGGACCGGCTGGCGCCCAGAGGGGCCCGGAGGCCGAAAACACCCCCCTCACGACCAGCCAGGCCGACCGGCTGGCGCCCAGAGGGGCCCGACGGCCGAAAACACCCCGCTCACGACCAGCCAGGCCGACCGGCTGGCGCCCAGAGGGGCCCGACGGCCGAAAGCACCCCGCTCACGACCAGCCAGGCC